>NZ_JAJNRE010000010.1:0-100257 GCF_022228025.1 Halorhodospira sp. 9622
GACGTCGGTCTCGAGATCGGTCATTGCAGGCCTCCTCGGCTCTAAAGATGCATGCAAAGAAATCCATTTAATTGTAGAAAATAGGCGCGCGGGCCGTTCGTGTCAAACACCGCCCCGGCGCCCGTGTGATGTGACGGTGAGGGCGTTTGGGTAGAACGACAGCTGGGCAGGTCCGGCCCGAGTCGTGGGGCACCAAGGGCGTTATAGTGGTGTTTTAATACGGACGGTACAGGTAGGGACGGGATGCGCACGCAACGACTGGACTTCCCCGGCGCTCAGGGGCACACGCTCTCGGCAAGGCTCGACGAGCCGGAGGGGGCGCCGCGGGCCCATGCCCTGTTCGCCCACTGCTTCACCTGCGGCAAGGACATCAAGGCGGCCTCGTGGCTGGCGGGCGCGCTGGCCGAGCAGGGGATCGCGACCCTGCGCTTCGACTTTACTGGGCTCGGTGGCAGTGAGGGGGTGTTCGGCCATGCCGGTTTCCGCTCCGATGTGGCCGACGTGCTCGCGGCGGCGCAATTCATGCGCGATGCCGGGTGGCCGGTGAGGATCCTGGTCGGCCACAGCCTCGGGGGCGCGGCGGCGATCGCCGCGGCCGGCGACATCCCGGAATGCCGGGCCGTGTGCTCGATCGCCGCGCCGTTCGAGGCCGATCATGTGCTCGAGCACCTCGGGGAGAAGCGCGCCCAGATCGAGGCCGCCGGTGAGGCCGAGGTGACGCTCGGGGGGCGCCCGTTCCGGGTCGGGCGATCGTTCATCGAGGAGACCGTCGGGCACGATCAGGCGAGCCGGATCGCGGATCTGCGCCGACCGCTGCTGGTCATGCACGCCCCCCTCGACGAGGTGGTGCCCGTCGATCACGCGCGGCGGATTTTCGAGACCGCGAAGCACCCGAAGAGCTATATCTCTCTTGATGATGCCGACCATCTTCTGACCCGAGCCGCGGACGCCCGGTACGCCGCCACCGTCATCGCCGCCTGGGCGGCGCGCTACATCACCGAGCCCGGATGAGGCCCGGCCAGCGGAGCACCCGTTTCAGGGCTTCGTGACCACGATGAGGAGGAGCTCGCCATGAGCCATGAGGAGGAGGCGCCGCCGCAGCAAGCCAAGGGTGAGGAGGGCTCAGGGGCGGATCGATACCTGATCGATCCCCGCAAGTTCCGCGACCCGGCGTTCACGGCCGATGGCCAGCCCCGCGCCTCGGTCCGCCTGCAGCGCCTGGAGACGCTCTGGTTCTGCACCGGGACCCTGTGCAACCTCGCCTGCCGCAACTGCTACATCGAGTCCTCCCCGCGCAATGATGCCCTGGTCTACCTCAGCGCCAGTGAGGTGGCCGGATACCTGGACGAGATCGCGCGCGAGGGCCTCGGCACCCGGACCATCGCCTTCACCGGCGGGGAGCCGTTCATGAATCCGGACATGATCCCCATCCTGGAGGATACGCTCGGTCGCGGCTACGAGGCGCTGGTGCTGACCAACGCCATGAGGCCGATGATGAAGGTCCATGAGCGCCTGCAGACGATCGGGGAGCGCTACGGGCAGCAGCTGACGGTGCGCGTATCCGTCGATCACTATCGGCAGGATCTGCACGAGGCCGAGCGCGGGCCGAGATCGTGGGAGCCCATGGTCCGCGGTCTGCGGTGGCTCTCGGAGAGCGGCTTCCGGGTGGATGTGGCCGGCCGGCAGACCTCCGGGGAGGCGGAAGCGACCCTGCGCGAGGGCTACCAGGCCCTGTTCGACGCCCATGGGATCACGCTCGATGCCCACGACCCCGAGCGCCTGGTGCTGTTCCCGGAGATGGATGCCAGCCGGGATGTCCCGGAGATCTCGGAGGGCTGCTGGGAGAAGGTCGGGCGTAGTCCCGACGAGATGATGTGCGCGAGCTCCCGCATGGTGATCAAGCGCAAGGGGGCATCGCAGCCGGTGGTGGTGCCGTGCACGCTACTGCCTTACGAGCCGGCCTTCGAGCTCGGCTCCAGCCTGGTGGGGAGCTTCACCGAGGTGCCGCTCAACCATCCCCATTGTGCTCAGTTCTGCGTTCTCGGGGGTGCCAGCTGCAGTGGCTGACGGAGACGCCTCCCAGGCTGCCGGCCAGTCGAAGCGCCGGGGTCGCCTACGGCCCCGGCCCCTCCCCGCCAGGATACGGTCGCTGGCGGCAATCGACCCTATGGATGGGAGACGTACCTCGGGGTGAACCGTGCTCAGCCTTGCTCGCGCGGGGGATGGCGGCACGGCCCGGCTCTATCGGGACAGGTACCGCTTGATATTCCAGGGGTTACGCCGCTCGACCCATCGGGGCAGGAGGAGCAGGATGCCCAAGGCCGCCACGGTGCCCGCGATGAACCAGGCCGGATCGACGCGCACGATGGCGCCCAGGCTGGTGTAGACCAGGGTCATCGGCAGCATGCCCACGCCCGTGGCCAGCAGGAAAGGGCCCAGGCGCATAGCGGTCAGGCCTGCCGCGTAGCTCAGCAAGGCGAAGGAGACGACCGGGATGAGGCGCGAGACCAGGACGGCCAGGAACATCGCGCGGTCTCCGCAGTCCCTGCAAAGCGGGTAGGGGATGGGTCGGCCCAGCCGGGTCGCGCGCAGCCCCTCCCCCAGCCACCGGGCCAGCCCGAAGGCGACGGCCGCGCCTGCCAGCGCGCCGGCTACGGCGATAGCCGCGCCCAGCAGGGGGCCGAAGAGCAGCCCGGAGGCCACGGTTATGGGGATGGTTGGCAACGGGAGCACGACCACGGCGGTCATCATGGCCATGAGGAGCAAGGCGCTCTGCAGCGGCTGTGCCGCCAACTGCTCGGCAAGTCCGGAGGGCTGCCAGCCCACGGCCGCACCGACCTGCCAAGTCCAGCCCCCGAGGATGGCTAGGCCGAGCAGTAGCCCCAGAAGCGCGAGTCCGGTACGCCACGGATCGGATGCCATGGATCGAGTATCGCCCGGGTCGACTCTGCGCGCCATGGCAGATCGCCTTTGGGCGAGGGGCTGAACGGTCCAGCTTGCAGCGCTGCGGGCGGTCGTACGGCCGAGCCGGATCGATGCTAGGCTCGCGGTATGGATCGAGAGACGGCTGCGGGGGATGACCAGGAAAGGGGCGGCCGACCCGAAGCGGGTCTTGGCGGGCCGCGGGGGACCGACTGCTCCATCGTCGTTCCGGTCGGCCCCGGGGATGAGCCGCGTATCGCGGAGCTCGCGTGGCTGACGGAAGCCGCGCTCGAGGCCGAGGTGATCCTGTCGGTGACGGACCTTGGGCGGGTCCCGCCCGGGGCTCCGGGCCGGGTGGTCGAGTCCGGCGCCGGCCGGGCGGTGCAGAGCAATCGCGGCGCCCGGGCGGCGCGCGGCGCCTGGCTCTGGTTCATGCACGTGGACAGCCATCCCGCGGCTGGGGCCCTGGAGCGGGTGCGCGCCTTGATCGGCGGGGGCGATGCGCTGGGCTACGGCTGGCTCCGGTTCCGGGAGGATGGGCCCTGGCCGGTCCATCTCAATGCCGTGGGCGCCAACCTCCGCTCCCGGGTCCTCGGGCTCCCCTACGGGGATCAGGGGCTCCTGCTGCCGCATGAGCGCTTCAGGGCCCTGGGTGGGTTCCGCGAGGACATCGAGCGCGGTGAGGATCTCGACCTGGTCATCCGGGCCCGCCGGGCCGGGCTGCCGTGCCGGCCCATCGGCTGTGTCGTCCACACCAGCGCGCGCCGCTACCGCCAGCGCGGCTGGCTCCGCACCACGGCCGGCCATGCCGCCTCGGCCGCGCGGATCGCCTGGCGCTCCTGGCGCGAGCGACCCTACACCCGATGACGGCGATCGCCCTCTTCGTCAAGACGCCCGGCTGCTCGGCGGTCAAGACGCGCCTGGCCGCTGGCCTGGGCCGCCTGGAGGCCGAGCGGCTCTATCTTCGTTGTGCCGGGGCGGTGGCCGAGGCGGCCCAGAGTGCGGCTCTGGGCCCGGTCTACTGGGCCCTCGCCGAGCCCGTCGCCGTCGCCGGGGGCTTTTGGCCCGGCCTGCCCGCCCTGGCGCAGGGTGAGGGGGAGCTCGGTGAGCGCATGGGTCGGGTCCACGACACCCTGGTCCGCAAGCACGGCCGCGGTATCCTGCTCGGGGCCGATGCGCCGCAGGTCTCGCCGGAGGATCTCGCCCGCGCTGCATCGTGGCTCGAGGCGGAGGACGCCCGTATCGTGATTGGCCCGGCCCGCGACGGCGGGTTCTGGCTGTTCGGGAGCAACCGGACACTACCCGGGCAGCGATGGCGGGCGGTCCCCTACAGCCACCCCCGCACGCTGGCCGTGTTCCGGGAGGTCATGGCGGAGCAGGGGAGCTGGCTGACCCTGCGCCCCCTGACCGATCTCGACGAGGCCGCGGATCTTGTCAGCGTCGCACGCGAGTTGGGTGGACTGGACAGCCCGACCCCCGCGCAGAGCGCTCTCGCCGAGGTGCTTGCGGCCGCGGCGGCATCAGGCCTGGAGCCCTAGGCCGGCCGCCACGCTCGCTGCCACGCACCACAGGAAGACCCATAATCCGGAGACCCGGCCGGGTTTGAAATGCCGATTCAGTTGTGCTCATCTAGGCCCTGTGACGTGCAGCCAGCAAAGGGAGGT
The DNA here is from genome assembly GCF_022228025.1 of Halorhodospira sp. 9622. NCBI lineage: Bacteria > Pseudomonadati > Pseudomonadota > Gammaproteobacteria > Chromatiales > Ectothiorhodospiraceae > Halorhodospira > Halorhodospira sp. 9622. The sequence continues at coordinate 4,587 of NZ_JAJNRE010000010.1, forward strand.
CATCGATGTTCGGATGCATGGTGAACGCGCAGCGAAATCACGTCCGTGAGGTCAATCGGCGCACCGACGAGGTTCGTGAGGACGAGGGCGCCGTGGAGGAGCAGCGTGCCGCGGAGCAGGCCGAGGCCCAGCGGGACGAGGCGGCCGGCGAGCCGCGTTCCGCGGGGTAGGCGATCCGCGTGAAGCCCACGGCCGGGCGGCAGCGCGCCGCCCGGCCGTGGGGGTGACAGCTTGTCTGTCCCTAACCCGCCATTGCCCGTCCACGCACCCTGACGCGGGCCATTCTGTGGAGGTCCGGGTGTCTCGCAAATCGCCGCAGCTCTTCCACGACGGGCTCATCGAGCGGGCAACCCCGCCCGAACTCCATGATATGAACCGCTTTCTGGCCGGCGTGCGCGACCGCTCGCTGCTGGATACCTTCCGCCGTCTGGCCTCGGACCGCGAGCCGGAGCACCAGGCCCTGGAGCGCCAGGCTCGCTGGGCATTGATTGCGGTCCCCCTGTTGTTGCTGGGCGTGACCCTGGCTGCCTGGCTGGCGCCACCCGGTGTGCCCCTGCTCGCCTGGGGCGTGTTGGCCCTGGGCGTGCTGGCCGGTGGTCTGATCTTTGCCGCGTGGACCCTGGGCCGGGGGCAGGAGCTGCGTCGGCTGGAGGCAGAGCGTGACGAGCTGGCCGATCGGGCGCAGGATCTGCTCGGGGTGCGCGAGGCGTGTCTCCACAGCCGGCCGTGTCGCATCTACCGCGAACGGGTGGTCGAGCAGGGGCGTCCCCTGCGTCGGCGCGAGGCGGCGCTGTTGGTCGATTACGCCGATCGGCAGAGTGGCGGGGCGCTGACTGCGAGCGCACGCGCCCAGGCCGAGCGGGTGGATGAGCATACGGCCGAGCGCCCCAGTGACCCGCTGGAGGCTTACGGCCGTTTTCGGGAGGCCCTGGAGCAGTGGCAGGAGCGCTACGGGACCCTGTCCGAAGACACCAGCCAACTGGTCGAGCAGCTGCGACAGCAGCTCGAGGTGGACAGCCACCGCGATACCCTCTGGTACCAGCGCCTGCAGGAGCGCAAGGCGGAAAAGGCCGACGGCGAGCATCGGCTTGGTTCTGGCGGCGGCGATCAGGGACCACGGGTGGCGCGGCGCTGATCGCCTCTTGGCCCGGCGTTGCCGGGGTGCCGTACAGGGCGTCTAAAAGGTGCCAAAAATCGAACCCACCGTGATGAGGAAGACCAGCGCGATCAGGGGAACCAGCATCGCCACTACGGCGATGTCTAGGTAGGCCTGGCGGTGGGTCAGTCCGCAGATGGAGAGCAGCGTAATCACCGCGCCGTTGTGGGGCAGGGCGTCGAGCCCTCCGGTGGCCACTGCGGTGACGCGGTGCATCAGCTCCGGTGAGATCCCCGCCGCCTGGCCCATGGCCAGATAGCTGTCACCGAGTGTGGCCAGCGCGATGCTCATTCCGCCGGAGGCGGAGCCGGTCATGCCGGCGAGGACGTTGACGGCGACGGCCAGTGAGATCAGCGGGTTGTCGCCGCCGATGGCGGTCACCCAGCCGCTGATCGTCTCGAAGGCGGCCAGTGAGGCGATGACCGTGCCGAAGCCCACCAGGCTGGCGGTATTGAAGATGGGCAGCAGCGAGGCGTTGGCGCCACTATCGAGGGTGGCGGTCAGTGCCCGTAGCCGGCTGAGGTTGGTGAGGATGAGCACCAGGATGGCGATCACCAGTGCGCCGGTGATCGACCAGACGCCGCGCAGGGCGTCGATGGTGGTCGCCCCGAAGCGGGGCTCGGCCAGGTAGCCGGTCTCCATGGCCGGGATGACCAGGCTGGTGAAGAGCAGGTTCAGGCCGATGACCAGCACGATGGGCAGGATGGCGAGCGCCAGCGGCGGCTGGCGGGCCGGGGTGGCCGAGGGCGGGACCTCGTTCAGGTCGAAGCCCTCGCCGGCCGCCCGCTCGCGCAGCGTGGGGTCGAGCTGCGGGGCAGCGTCGTCGTGTTGTCCGTATCCCTCGCCGGCGGCTCGGGCCTGGCGCACTCGGTGGCTCAGCCACAGCTGCCCGAGGACCAGCATGACGATGCCCGTGAGGATGCCCAGACCCGGGGCAGCGAAGGGTGAGGTGCCGAAGTACGGCATGGGGATGGCGTTCTGGATGGCCGGCGTACCGGGCAGGGCGGTCATGGTGAAGGTGAAGGCGCCCAAGGCGATGGTGCCGGGGATCAGCCGCTTGGGGATCTGCGCCTGGCGAAACAGCGAGGCGGCGATGGGGTAGACGGCGAAGGCCACCACGAACAACGAGACGCCGCCGTAGGTCATGATCGCGCAGGAGAGCACCACCGCAAGGACCGCCCGGGTCTCGCCCAGCCCGCGGATGATGGCGCGCGCCAGCACCTCGGCGCTGCCGGTATCCTCCATGAGCTTGCCGAAGATCGCCCCGAGCAGGAACAGCGGGAAGTACTTCATGATGAAATCGGCCGCTGCCCCCATGAAGACCTGGGTGTAGCTGGCTAGCAGCGGTGTCTCCACCGAGGCGAGGGTGACCAGGGCCGCCAGGGCAGGGGCCAGGATCAGCAGCGTGATGCCGCGGTAGGCGAGATAGATCAGCAGCACCAGCGCGATCAGGATGGCCGCGATTTCGATCATCAGCGGGTGCCCTCGATGCGGGGTTCCTCCTCGGGGTGTACCGGCCGAAAGGCGTCGGCGAAGAGCTCGTCCAGGTCGAAGGTCGAGCGCACGCCCAGGTCATCGAAGTGTTGGTCCAGCCAGGCATCCGCCCAGCCGTAGCCCTGATCACGCAGGCGCGTGAGGAAGGGCCACTCGGCATTGAGCTTGCTTGAGGCACTCAGCGCTTCGACCTCGTGCTCGGCGTGGATCAGGTGCAGGCGCATGGCGCGGTAGCGCTCGAGCTGGAGATCCTCGGCCTCGATCAACTGGTGAAGCAGATGAATCGAGCGCAGCTCCTTGATCAGCGCCGAGTTAAAGGTGATCTCGTTGATCCGGTTGAGCACCTCCCGGGCGGTAGTGGGCAGCTGCTGGCGGGCCATGGGGTTGATCTGCACAACGATCAGGTCCTGGCAGCTCGGGTCATCGACCAGCGGGTAGAGGGCGGGGTTGCCGCTGTAGCCGCCATCCCAGTACGCCTCGCCGTCGATGGTGACGGCGTTAAACATGAAGGGCAGGCAGGCCGAGGCCATCACCGCATCCGCCGACAGGTGCGGCTGGCGGAAGATGTGGGCCCGGCCGGTGCGCACGTGGGTGGCGGTGACGTACACCTTGACCTTGCGGCAGGCGTTGACCTGGTCGAAATCGACCTGAGTGGCGATCAGGTCGCGCAGCGGGTTGATCCCGAAGGGATTGAGCTGGGCCGGGTGGAGGAGCTGGGTGAGGTTTTCAAAGAACAGGTAGCCTGGGGAGTAGTCCAGGCTGTAGTTGCCGAGGAGACGGTCCCAGGGGCTGCGCTGGATCGGTGAGAAACGGGCAGCCTCGCTCACCGACGACCAGAATCGGTGTAGCCCCGCTCGGGCCTGTTCACGGCCGCCGCGCTGCAGCCCGTCGGCGACGACCGCGGCGTTCATGGCTCCGGCGCTGGTCCCGCTGATGCTGTCGATCTCTAGGCGCTCATCTTCGAGGATGCGCTCAAGCACGCCCCAGGTCAGCGCGCCGTGGGCGCCGCCGCCCTGAAGCGCCAGGTCGATGCGTTTCGGGGTCTGCGTGGCCATGGGACCCTCCCTGATCAAGTCCACGGCCTTCAGTATGGACGCTGTGTCGCGCGCTTTCCGCCCGGACGCCCGGGCCCCGGTGCTATTCCCTGCCGCTCTCCGGCGTCTGGGCCCATGATGGCCGGGGCCAATGCTCCCACTGCCGGGTCAGCTGGCGGGCCACCTCCTGGGAGACCGCCTCGAGGAACTGCTGCTGGAAGGCCAGGGCCGACTCCGCCGAGCCGGCCATCAACTCCTGGGCCTCCTGCGGGGTCAGGTCCACTTCGATGGTTACCTTCATGGTCCACCTCCGGTTTGCGGGATGCGGGTGTTCTCAGCCGGCCCCGGGGCGCCGCGGCCGGCGGACGGGCGGCAGCATTGGTACGGGTCCGGGTATCCGCGTAGCCTGGCGGAGGAGCCACTCGGCCGGTCCCATGCGGAACATCCGCAGCCATAGGGGGGCTGCGATCAGCAGGATCCCCCAAAGGCCGAGAACCACCAGCAGTTGAGCCGGGCGGTCGACCTCGCCGTAGAGCCCCAGTCCGTGGCCGTAGAAGATCAGGGTACACAGCAGGGACTGCAGCAGGTAACTGCTCAGGGCCGTTCGCCCAACGGCGGTGATCGGCCCGTGCAGGAAGCCAAGCCAGCCACGCTGGCAGGCCAGGATGATCAGCGCGGCCCAACCGGCGGCGATCAGGGGTACGGCCAACTGGTTAAGCTGGGTGCTGAAGAAGAAGCCGCTGAGCAGCTCCCAGTCGCGCCACTCGCGGTAGGCGATCCCGAGGATGCTCAGCGGCACACCGATCCCCAGGCCGTATCGTGCGATGCGTGCATAGGCCTGCTGGCTCCAGGCGCCGGTCAGGAACCCGCTCCTGTAGGCCGCCATGCCGATCAGCATGCAGCCGAGGGTCAGCCAGCCAAGGCGCGCTGGGGTGCCGATCAGATAGCGGGTGAAGGCTTCGGGCAGGCGCTGCTCCATCTGGGTCAGCCACCCGCCCTGGTAGGCCTCGATGGCCGCGGTGATCTCCTCGTGGACCGACGGCGAAGCAGAGGCCAGCTTGATGAACCCGGCGGTGGGCAGCAGGGTCAGCCCCCAGCCGGCGGCCATGGTCAGGAGTATGGGCAGGGTATAGAGGGTGACGCCCCAGGCCATGAGCGCGCGGGGTGTGCGATCGATGAACAGGAAAGCGAGCAGGCCCATGACGGCGTAGATGAGCAGGATATCGCCCATCCACAGAAGGATCCCATGGGCCAGCCCGATGGCAGCCAGGGCGAGCATGCGCCGGCGGTGGACGATCCACGGGTTGATGCCGGCGGCGCGGTGGCGCTCGGCGAGCAAAACGGTGCCGGCGCCGAACAGGGCGGCGAACAGGGCGATGAACTTGCCTTCAAAGAAGACGTGGCCGACAGCCCAGACGGCGTAATCCCAACCCTCGAAGCCGCCAAGCAGGGTCGGACTCAGCAGCCCGGCCACCGGCATGGCGAAGAGCTGGATGTTGATGACCAGGATGCCCAGCACCGCCGCCCCACGGACGGTGTCGAGACTTTCCAGGCGTTGTCCGGTGCCCATAGGCCCTTGCGGTATGCCCCCCGGTGGTGCATTGGACCGACAGGATAAAGCATCCATTTGTGTTTGAAATCGGCGTGCTGGCACCTTGTCGGGATGGATCCCGTCACCCATGCGGCCAGTGGCGCCCTGCTCAACCGATTGGTGGCGCCGCGATGCTGCGCTGCGCCGCGTTTCTCCTTGCGCGAACGCACCTGGCTTGGCGCTGTTGCGGGTCTGTTCCCGGATGTGGACTGGTTCCTGGGGCTGGTAATCGCCGACTCGCTGGTCTACTACAACCTCCACCGGGGCGAGACCCACTCGCTGCTGATGCTCCCCCTCTGGGCGATCGTGCTGGGCTGGGTGACGGCGCGTCTGTGGCCCGAGCAGCGGGACTGGCGCGATGGTGCGGTTATCTTCGCCCTGGGTATCGGCATCCATATCTTCGGCGACTGGATCACCAACTACGGGACCCAGCTCCTGGCACCCTTTTCGCGGGAGACCTTTGCCTTCCCGGTGACTTTCATCCTGGATCCTTGGGTCACCGGCTCGCTGCTGCTCGGCCTGCTGCTGACCTGGCGCTACGGCGGGCGTTTGTGGGCGGCGGTCGGGCTTGCCGCTGCCGGTGGGGTGATCGCGGTTCAGTCGGTGGCCAAGGTGCACGCGCTCGAATACGCCCGGGATGAGGCGCGGGAACGGGGCATGCACGGGGCCCGGGTGCACGCCATGGCACAGCCGCTGTCGCCGCTGAACTGGCGGTTGTTCATCGAGGGCGACGACGCCTACTGGTCGGCTCACCTCGGGTTCCGGGCGCAGGAGCGACCGGTGGATGAGGACGCCGGCCTGCTGGCTCGGCACTGGCAGACATTTCGGCCGCCGCATGCGCTGGAGTGGGAGCCTCTGCCGCGTTTCGGCGACGGTGGCTGGCGCGAATTCGCCGAGGTGGCCTGGTGGCGCCCGGAATTTGCCGAGTTCCGGCGCTTCGCCGCGCTGCCGTATCTGCGCAAGGTGGTCGATTACGAGGGCGATGCCTGCGCCATTTTTGCCGACCTGCGCTTTCGGATCGCCCAGGTGCCGCCCCCGTTCCAGTACGCCAGCTGCCGGACGCCGGAGGGGGATTGGTATCGGGCCGATGTGGACTACTGGGAGCGGGCGGTGGAGGAGCTCGAGCCGTTGCTGCGCGAGCGGCGGTAACGCCCCGGGGTCAGCTGCGCACCAGGCGCAGGCAGCGGGCGAATGCCGGGACCGAGAGCGAGTCACGCCGGCCGGCCAGCCAACGTGCCTGGAGTGCCGGGGCATCCAGCTCTTCGGCGATCTGCCAGCCGGCGTCTGTGGCCAGCCGGTGCATGGTCTCCGCCGGCAGCAGGCCGCGCAGGGGTTCCTGCTGCGTGTGCAGTGCCAGCGCTACGCCGTGCAAGAGCATGCGCGGACGCCAGGCCACGTTCTCCGAGGGCAGCCAGTAGTCGGCGATCAATTCGCTACCCGGGGCGGCGACCTCCGCCAGGCCCTGAAGCGTGGTGCCGATGGCCGTCCGGGGCAGGTAGTAGGTGCAGCCCAGCCAATTGGCGAAAAGGGGGGTATCGGGATCGATTCCGGCATCCATGAGGCGCTCAGCCAGGCGATCGCGGGCAAAGTCCACCGCTGCGAAGCGCATCCGGTTGGCCACCTCGGCGGGCAGGAGCGAGCGCTTCCACCACTGCGTGGCGGGCTGGTCCACTTCCAGCAGTTGCGCCTGCGCGAGGATATCCGGGCGGCGGAGGGCGGTGGTGTCCAGCCCGGCGCCGAGTAGCACGATCTGCCGGTGACCTTTCTCCAGGGCGGCGTCCAGGGCGTCCTCGGCGAAGCGCGCCCGCGTGACCGTCTGGCCGCGCAGGGCGGCGAGTTCCGGGTGGGCGCTTTCCAGCGCCCGCCACTGCATGGCCAGCAGCGGGGGGGGTGGCTGGACCAGTCGACGGATCCCGCTGCTGAGTAGGGGGAGGACCGCCCGATCGTCGAAGATCGCCGGGGGATCGTCGAGGCGGGTGTGCCAGACGCGCAGTGCGGCGGCGGTCTCCGCGGTTCGGCTGGTGAAGGGGCGCTGTTCCATGGGGTCAGTCGATCACGTCGAGACGCAGTCGGCCTTCGGTCTGCCAGCGCCGTACCAAGGACTCGGCCGGTTCCCGGCGGTCCGGATCCGCGTACCGGCGCAGCGCTTCGGTCAGCGCTAGCGGCACTGCGGTACCGATGGTGCTGCGCCGTCCGCAGGCGTAAATACGGGCATCCCGGTTAAGCATCCAGTCGACGATTGTCGCTCCCGCCTCGCTGATCCGGTCCTGAACGTAGCCGCCGTCATTGGGATCACGGGAGAACGCCAGATCGAGCCGTGTCAGCACCCCCTGTTCGCGCCATTGAAGCAGGCGCTCGGCGTGAAAGAAATCGCCCTGCCGACGCCGATTGCCGAAGATCAGCCAGATCGGACCGCGATCGGCCCGGGCGGCGCGCTCGGCGATGAAGCCGACGAACGGCGCAATGCCGCAGCCGGCGGCAATCAGGATCATCGGTTGCTGCGGGTCATCCGGCGGCTGCAGGTGGCGGTGGGTGCGCAGTGAGGCGGTGATCGTGTCGCCGAGCTGCAGGCGCCTCGCCAGGAGGCTGGATGCCTTGCCCGGGCGGACGTGCCCGTCGGCGTCGGTGCGGCTGGTCACGGCGACGGTAAGCTCAAGGCGGTGCGGGTCGTCGAGGGGGGTGCTGCCGATGGAGTAGGGGCGGGCCGGCTCGCCCTCGCCAGGACGCACGAGCAGGAGATCTCCGGGCCGGTAAGCCAGCGGGGTATCGCTCTCCAGGGTCAGCCCCCATACCTCCTGGGTGATCGGATCCTCGGGATCGTTGAGCTGCCGGCGTTCGCGCAGGGTCAGATGGACGGGTTGATCGCTTGGGATTGGCCCGGTCGCGCCGGCCTCCACGCCAAGCAATTCGGCCACTTCGCCGAGCCAGATTCGCCAGGTGGCCTCGGGTGCGCCGTCGGCGCGGGCCATGGGCAGTACCTCTTCGGCCCCGGCGCGGCGCAGTCCCGCACGCAGGGTTTCTCCGGCGGCGCAGAAGTGTCGGTAGCTGGAGTCCCCCAGGGCAAGCAGGGCGAACCGCGTGCGGGGCAGCTGCGCACGGTCCAGGGCGGCGACGAAGGCCCGCCCTGGGTCTGGCATGTCACCTTCACCGCAGGTCGAGGCGATGAGTAGCGTGTATCGATAGGCCTCAAGCGCCTTGGGGTCCAAGGCCGACAGCGAAGCCTCTTCGATCCGGGCGCCGCCGAGGCGCAGTGCGCGCGCTGTCTCCCGGGCCAGGTGAGCTGCCGTGCCGGTCTGACTGGCGTGGGCGATGAGCAGGTCGGCTCCGGCATCCCCCCGGCGGCGCCCGCCCAGCCGGCGTCGAGTCCAGAGCCAGATGCCCGTGACAAACAGGAATAGCAGCACCAGCGCCGTCAGGAGATTGATCAGTCCCGACCAAGCGCCCGCCCAGGTGCCCTGGTGCAGCTCGGCGATCCACCCCGGGTAGGCGCCGGCCGGGGTGATCCCCTCGGCAGTGACGATCAGCTGCTGCGGCCCGCCATCACCGTCGGTGGTCACCGCCCAGGCCGCCCGCTCGAAGCGTTCCATGGCCTGGATATGGGAGATCTCCGCGGCCTCGAGCTGTTGTAGGACTGGACCAATCGCCAGGCGGCCGGCGTCCCGGTCGATCGGTGGCAGTCGCGGCGTACCCAGTTCCAGGGCCATCATGCCTGCGGTGACGGATACGAGCAGCAGCAGTGGCAGAGTCAGCCAACCAACCCCCGTGTGCCACTGGGTCAGGGTGTGGCGCAGTCGCGGCCAGGCCAGCCACGGTCCGACGATCAGCACCACCAACAGCGCGTAGCTGGCCAGCTCGACCACCCAGTCCAGATCGAGCAGAAGATCCTTGTGCAGGTGGCGCACGGTCTGGAAGAAGGTGGTGGCGTAGTCGCGCTCGCCGAGGGAACTGCGCTGCTCGAGGTCGAAGGCCTCATGCCAGCGCTCACCCGCGCGACTGAATTCGAGCACGGCGGTCCCGCCGCGCTCGAGCCTCAGCGTGCGGATGCGCTGCTGCGGATCCACCTCGGCAAGGAACGCCTGTAGCTCGGACACCGGGATCGGATCCTCCGCCTCGGGCCCCGAGGCCAGATCCCGGACGACGGGTTCAAGCGCCAGCAGACCGCCGCTGACGATGATCACCAGGAACAGGGGCGCAAGGGCGAGGGTGATCCAGCGGTGCAAGCAAAGCAGCAGCCGTCGAAGGCTGGCGGGCATGGTCGGGCTTCCTGCGGGTGGCGTGGGGCTGAGATCCTGCGCCAAGTATGGTGGTCGACCGGTGCGGTGCAAGTTCAGCGCAGGGCCACCCCTTTGACCATGGCGTGTATGGGCACCCCCGGAGCCAGCCCCAGCTCGGCGGAGGAACGCCGGGTGATGCGGGCGAGCAGCGGCTGGCCCGCCACCTCCAGGCGCACCAGAGCGTGGCTCGGGGTGGGGTCATCGGCGATCGCCGTGATGCGCGCCGGGAGACGGTTGAGCAGACTCACCCCGGTCGGTGGCGTGCGGGCAATGCTGACGTCCCTGGCGTGGACACGCACACGGACCGGCTCGCCAATGGCGGCGTCCAGCCGCGGCAGGTACAGCGGTGCATCACCGGCGTCAAGCTCGGTCAGGTGATCGGCGGGGTGGTGCCGGGCGACGGGCAGCTCCAGGACCGCCGATGCGTGCTCGCTCTGGGCCAGCGGCAGATCGGTCTGCGTCAGCAGCGTCTGGAGCGGGCCTTCGGCACGGACCTCGCCGGATTCGAGTAAAACCATGTGGTCGGCCAGGCGAGCGGCCTCGTCGAGGGCATGAGTGACGTAGACAATCGGGATGCGCAGGTGGCGGTGCAGGCGCTCGAAGTAGGGCAGGATCTCGGCCCTGGTGGCGGTGTCCAGCGAGGCCAGGGGTTCGTCCATGAGCAGGAGCCTGGGGGCGGCCAGCAGTGCGCGTCCGATGGCGACCCGTTGGCGCTGACCGCCGGATAGCGAACCCGGGGGGCGTTCGAGCAACCCGGCGAGGCCGAGCAGCTCGGTGATCTCGTCGAGGTCGTCCCGGCGGCCGCCGGCGGGTGTCCGCCGTCGCCCGTAGAGCAGGTTGCCGCGCACGTTCAGGTGGGGGAAGAGGCTCGGTTCCTGAAACACGTAGCCGAGCGGTCTGCGGTGAACCGGCAGGAAACTATGTTCGTCTTGCCAGATGCTGCCGTTGACGACCAGGCGGCCACGCCGTACCCGCTCCAGCCCGGCCAGGCAGCGTAGCAGGGTGGTCTTGCCTGACCCCGAGCGGCCGAACAGGGTGGTCACGCCGGTTCCGGGGAGAACCAGATCGGCCTCGAGGCGGAAATCGCTGCGGTCGACCCGGAATGAGGCTTGGATGCCCATCAGGCGACCCCCACGACCTTGAAGCGGCGGTTAAGGAAGTAGACCGCGAGAAGCAGCGAAAAGGCCATCAAAAGCAGGAACAGCGACAGGCCGTGGGCCGCGGCGTAGTCCATGGCCTCGACGTGGTTGTAGATGGCGATCGAGGCCACCTCCGTCTCCCCGGCAATGCTTCCGCCGATCATCAGCAGAACGCCGAACTCGCCTAGGGTGTGCGCGAAGGCGAGCACCGCGGCGGTCAGGAAACCGTTGCGGGCCAGGGGAATGACCACCGTGAAGAAACGATCCAGTGGCGAGGCCCGCAACGTGGCGGCCACCTCCAGGGGGCGCTCACCCATGGCCTGGAAGGCGTTTTGCATGGGCTGTACCGCGAAGGGCAGGGAGTAGATCATCGAGCCGATCACCATGCCGGTGAAGGTGAAGGCCAGGTGGCCGATGCCAAGCTGCTCCAGCAACCCGCCGAGCCAGCCTTCCGGACCAAGGAAGATCAGCAGGTAGAAGCCGATGACCGTCGGAGGCAGGACCAGGGGCATCGCCACCAGCGCCTCGACGACGACGCGGGCGCGGGAGTCGCTGCGCGCCAGCCACCAGGCCAGGGGCAGACAGAGCAGGAGGAGCAGGCCGGTGCTGATGGAGGCCAGTTTCAGGGTCAGCTGCAGGGCGACCCAGTCGGCGTTGCTGATCCAGAGCATGCTTGTCGATCCGTCCCTAAGCGCCGCGCGGTGGGTTATTCCGGCGGCCGGAAACCGTGCTCTTCGAGGATGGTGCGGGCGCCGTCGCTGTCCATGAAAGCCGCGAAGCGCGCCATCGCCTCGTCCCCGGACCCGTGCCGGGTGATGATGCATCCGTGCCTGAGCGGTGCGTGCAGATCCGGATCGATCGGTGTGTATACCCCCTGCTCGTCGACGCTCGGGTGTGTCGCCAGCGAGAGCGGGATCAGGGCAGCCTGCGCGGCACCGCTCTGGGCCTGTTGCAAGGCGCGGGCGACGCTGTTGCCGGTCACCAGTCGATCCGCCACCGCCTCGTGAATGCCCTCGGCCTGCAGTGCCTCCAGCGCGCGCGCGCCGTAGGGGGCGTGTTCAGGGTGGGCGATGGCGATGCGCCGGAATGCCGATTCCGTTAGCTCTTCCAGCTCCGGGGGTTCGGCCCTGGAGCGGGTCCAGAGGACCAGTTGGCCACTGGCGTAGTGGCGCACCCCGGATGCGGCGTGGCCGGAATCGACGAGTGCTTCCGGGCGCTCCATGTCGGCCGCGAAGAACGCGGCAAAAGGGGCCCCATGGGCGATTTGGGCACGCAGCGACCCGGAGGATCCGTAGGAGACGGCCAATTGATGTTCCGGGTGTTGCTCCTGAAAGCTCGCCACGAGGTCTTCCATGGCGTGACGCAGACTCGATGCAGCGGCGATGCGGGTGGTGTCGGCGATGGCCGCGCAGGCGAAGAGCAGGGCGCTGGCGAGACTGGTCAGTGCCAGGGCCGCCATGCCGCGGCTGCGGGGCGCGCGGTTCCGGGGCGACGGGAGCGGCATGCACACCTCGCTGGTCGGGGTTTTCACGGGAGGTCTAGCAAGGAACGGGCCATATCCCCCGGGGGGGGCGCGGGGGGGGGGGGGGGGGGGGGGGGCCCCCCCCCCCCCCCCCCCCCCCCGGGGGGCGGGGTGCGCTCGTCAGCGGCTGCGGAGGATCTCGCTCAGGGCTTCATCCAGGGTCGGATACTCGAAGGTGAAACCGGCCTCCTGAAGGCGTTGGGGGCGCATGCGGGCGCCGGTGAGCAGGATCCGGGACATCTCGCCGAAGGCCAGACGCAGGGCTGGAGCCGGAGCGGGCAGGAAGGCCGGGCGATGCAGGTGGCGCGCCAGTGTCCGGGTGAATTCGGCGTTGGTCACCGGTTCCGGGGCGCTTGCGTTGAACGGGCCTGCGAGTGCCTCCTGATCGAGCAGAAAGAGGATGATGCGCACCAGATCGGTGCGGTGGATCCACGGCATGTACTGCTTGCCGCTGCCCAACGGCCCACCGAGGCCCAGCCGGAAGGGCGTGAGCAGCTTGGCGAGGGTGCCGCCGTCGCGGTCCAGCACCAGTCCGATCCGCATCAGCGCCACGCGGACGCCATGGGATTCGGCCTGCCGTGCCGCCTCTTCCCAGCGGGCGCAGAGCTCGTGAACGAACTCGGGGTTCGGCGGGGTCTCCTCCGTGACCTCTCGGTCGCCCTGATCGCCGTAATACCCCATCGCGGAAGCGGAGATCAGGGTCTTGGGTGGTGTATCGAGCTGGCCGCACAGATCGACCACAGCCTGGGTGGTGTTCAGTCGGGAGTCGAGCAGGCGCTGCTTCTTGGCCTCGGTCCAGCGTCCCTCGGCAATCGACTCGCCAGCGAGGTTGATGATCGCCTCGGGCTGGCTGTCGAGGAAATCGGCCACGTTCGGGCGGATGTCGGTCCGTGCTGGCAGGGCAGCGCGTGCGCGCTCCGGGTTGCGCGAGACGACCAGCAGCTCGTGGCCGCGCTCGTGGAGGCGAGCGCACAACGGCTTGCCGACGAAGCCGCTGCCGCCGGTGATCAGAATTCGCATGACACCCTCCCGTGTGGAAATTCCTGCGTATAGTATTGTCCAGCCTACCGCGACGGTGGAGGCAGGCAAGCCCGGTGGTGCGGTGTTGCAGGCGGTGGCTGCCCCGCGCCAGTGCGTGTGCGGTAAAATGCCGCAGGCTGGTTCAGGGCCGCGCCTTGCATTCCACGCCGCAACCTTTACGTTATGCCGTAACCGGCGATACCGTTGCATGAATGGATTAAGTAGCAACAGGGGGTCTACATGACGAACGAGGCACCGGATGATCTGGATCGTGGGCGACGGCGGTTCCTGACCGGCGCGGCGAGCGTGGTCGGTGGCGTCGGCGTGGTCTTCGCCGCGGTCCCGTTCATCGGCTTTCTCCGCCCCAGCGTGGAGGCGCAGGCGGAGGGTGCGCCCATCGAGGTCGATGTGAGCAAGCTCGAGCCCGGGCAGCGCTTGGAGTTTGAGTGGAAGGGCAGCCCGATCTGGGTGGTCAGCCGTACTCAGGAGCACCTTGAGACGCTGGATAAAATGGTGGACCGCCTGCGCGACCCGGACTCCGAGCGGGATCAGCAGCCGGATTACGCCCGGAACAAGCACCGGTCCGTGGACCCCGAGGTCTTTGTCGTGGTGCCGATCTGCACCCACCTGGGCTGCATCCCCACGTACTACCCCGAGATCGAGCCGATGGACTTCGACGCCGACTGGCTCGGCGGGTTTTTCTGCCCCTGCCACGGCGCGCGCTACGATATGGCTGGCCGGGTGTATCGGGCGCAGCCTGCGCCGAGGAACCTGGAGGTGCCGCCGCACCGGCAGGATGGTGACAAGCTGGTCATTGGCGAGCATCCCGAGGACGCCGACGCGTAGCTCGGTTCTGGCGCGGCGCGCGCTCTTCCGGCTTCGCAGCCGTCCAGGACTGTATAAAAAAACCCGCCCCCGAAGCTCGGGGGCGGGTTTTTTCATGGGTGCGGTATCGGGTGGGGCACCGGCGCCCGGTGCCCCACAGCCCTAATCGTCCGTGGGGTCGTGGTGGACGCGGTCGCTGGCGGTTGGTGCCGTCGGAGTAGCGCCGGCGGCATGGTTGGGGGACGTTGCCCCCGCGCGCGCAAGGCGCAGGGGCGGGGCCTGCCCCTGGTGGTCCTCCCCGAAGTAGAGGGTCCGGTGCGGGAAGGGGATCTCGATGCCGGCGGCATCCAGGCGCTTCTTGACCAGCCCGTTGTAGGCCCGGCCGATGGCCCATTGCATCCCCGGTGCCGTCTTGATGCGCACCCGGATATTGACCGAGCTGTCGCCCAGCGAGACCACCCCGTCTACCGCGAAGTCGCCGTAGAGGGCATTGCGGATGTCGGGATCCGGATGCTGTTTGAGGTCTTCGTAGGCGGCCTCGAGCACCGGGGTGACCTGGTCGACATCCTCTCGGTAGGCCACCCCATAGCTGCCGACGTGGTAGGCGAAGTGGCGGGTGAAGTTCGAGACGCTGTCCACTGAAGAGAACGGGATGAAGTGGTAGGTCCCGAACAGGTCGCGGATGTTCACCGAGCGAATGGTGAGCTTCTCCACCGTGCCTGTGACCCCGCCGGCGGTGACGATATCGCCGACGTCGATGGCGTTCTCGAGCTGGATGAACACGCCGGTGATGATGTCCTGAACCAGCTTCTGCGCGCCAAAGCCGATGGCGAGGCCGAGGACACCGGCACCGGCGATCAGCGGGCCGATGTTAATCCCGATCTCGGCGAGGACGATCATCGTCGTCATGGTGACCAGGACGATGGCGATGGCGTTGCGGAACAGGGTGAGCAGCGTCTGCTCCCGCGCCGAGGGGGTGCCGTGGCCCACGTCCGGATTCAGGCGGTGCTCGATGAAGCTGGCCGCCAGCAGCCAGACCGCCGTGGCGGCGAGCAGGACCAGGGTAACCGAGAGGATCACCCCGAGGGTCTGCAGGCCGCCCTCGGAAGCGAGCCAGCCGGTGAAGTCGAACAGCTGCCAGGCATCGAGCACGGTGGCGATGACCACGATCAGGATGGCGGTCCGTGCGATTTTCAGCACGATGGGCAGGTAGCTATTCAGGCGCTGCTCGAGCAGTGGGAAGTGGCGCCGGTTGCGTTCGCTAAGCCGGATACGCCGGGCCGTGGCCTGGGTCAGGACAATGGCCAGGAAGGCCCCGATGCCGATGGCCAGTGCCGTCTGCAGGGTCGCCTGGGCCATGAAGGCCAGAGCGGCATCCGGCTGGGTGATGGTGACTACGGCGAGCGCGCCGAAGTAAAGGATTACGACCCAGTGCCAGACCCAGGCCAGCGACGAGAGGATGGTCCGGGTGAACAGCACCCTGGACTCGGCGGCGCTGGCCTGGAGCCGCTCGCGCACGTCGTGCCGGTTGCGCAGGGCGATCACCACCGCATAGCCGAAGGCGAGCACCATGACAAGGAGCACCGCCAGCTGTCCCAGCCCCTCGGCAACGGCCATGGTGACGAAGGGACCGATGAACAGCAGGCCGTAACCGATCAGTCCGGACATGCGGGCCAGCCGCTTGCCCCAGTAGGTGGCGTGCTCATCGTCGGTGGCGATCAGCCGCAGGTGGGGGTTGCGCGGTGCGAACAGAATGCGCAGCAGGGCCTTGAAGCCCTCGACCATCAGGAACGCATTCAGGAACAGGGATTCCCGCGCCTCGATGCCGCCCACCTCGCCGACCAGCGAGAGGGCGATGGCGTACCCGGCGATCCAGGCCAGGAAGATGGTCGCCAGGTCGGCCGCGGCGGCGCCGAGCACGCCGACGGTGCGCCGCACCGTGCGCAGGCGCGCGTCGCCGCGCTGGGCCCAGCCCTCGGCGCGGTTGAACACGGGGCGTGCCAGGGGGCGCAGCACGAGGAGCAGGCCGATGGTGACGACAATGATCAGGCCCAGGTCGGCCAGTTCCAGGGCCAGCGCCCAGAGCCGCGGGCCGATGGCCTCGCCCTCGATATCCCGGAACAGTTCCCCGATCTCGCGAAGCTCCTGCCCGATGGTCTGAGCGGCCCCCTGAGTGAGCTCGGCAACGCTGCGTGCCGGAGACTCTGCCGGGGTCTCGGCCAGAAGGCGAGCGGGGAGTAGGGTGGCGAGGGCGCCGATCAGCCAGGCAAGCGGGGTTCGTGTGGACACGCGGGATCTCCTTTTCCGGATGGATGCCGTCAAGCGTAACGGTTGAGCCGTGGCGGTGGCCATGTCCCTGGCCTTCAGGCGGGGGCGCCGATCGATTAAACTTGATCTGGAGTCCGAAAGGGAGGAGACCACCGTGAACTGGCTCAGAGTGGTGCCCTGGGCGTTGCGGGCGGCGCGCCTGGCGCGCAGTGCGGAGCAGGTCCGGCGTGAGCGTGGCGGTCGCCGGGTCAGTGGCTACGATACCGGTAAGGCTGCCGGGCGGGCGCTGCGCCGCGTTTTGAAGTAGTCGGGCCCGTCCCCGTTGGATCAGGCGCCGAGCTGACGGCGCAGGATCTTCCCGCTGGGTGTCTTGGGCAGCTCGTCGACGAAGTGGATCTCGCGTGGTGCGACTGCGGCACCGAGGCGTTGTCTTGCGTGGGCGATCAGATCCCGCTGCAGCTGTTCCGGGGCCTCCGGCGGGCGGCGCGGGACGACCCAGGCCGCGACCAGGGCGCCGGCCACCGCATCGGGGACACCACTGACCCCGCATTCGGCCACCTCCGGGTGGTGATTCAGAACGGCCTCGACCTCCGCCGGTCCGACCATGTGACCCGCGGTCTTGATCACGTCGTCGGCGCGGCCGATGAAACGCAGCTCGCCTTGCTCGTCCCACTGGGCGAGATCGCCGGAGCGGTACCAGTTGTCGACGAAGGCATCGCGGTAACGCTCCGGCGCACCGAGATAGGCGCGGAACATCGACGGCCAGCCCCGACGGATGAGGATCTCGCCGGTGGCGCCCGGCTCCGTAACGGGGTTCACCGTCTTACCTTCCACGTTGGCCAGGATCAGTTCGACGCCGGGGACGGGGCGGCCCATGCGGCCGGAGCGCACCGGCGCATTGCCGTACTGGGCCGTCATGATCGCGCCGGTCTCGGACTGCCACCAGGCGTCGCGGGTGGGGAGGCCGAGGCGTTCCTCGGTCCACTCCGTCAGTGCTGGATCGAGCGGTTCGCCGGTGCTGAAGATCCGCTCCAGGCGTGACAGATCATGCCCGGCCAGTGCCTCGGGGCCGGCCCGGCGCAGCATGCGCAGCGCCGTAGGCGCCGTGAACCAGCACTCAATGCCCTCTGCGGCGAGGGTTCCGTACCAACGCCTGGCGTCGAACTCGCCCTCATCCACCACCAGGGTTGCTCCGCAGAGCAGCGGTGCCAGGATGCCGTAGGAGACGCCGGTGACCCACCCCGGGTCGGCGGTGCACCAGTAGCGCTGCCCGGGGGCAAGGCCGAGGACCTCGCGCCCTGTGGCCAGATGCGCCGCTGCCGCCCGGTGGACGTGGAGCACGCCTTTGGGCGGACCGGTGGTGCCGCTGGTGAAGTGGAGCAGCGCCGGGTACTCGGCGCCCGTCGCGATGGGCTGCGGCGCAGCGTCATCGGCGCAGAAAGTCTGCCAGGACTCGGCGCCGGGGGCATCGCCGTCGACGAGTACAATGTGTTCCAGGGCCGGCAGTGCGCCGCGCACCGGGGCGATGCGCTCCTCGAAGAGCTGCCGGGTGGTGACCACGACACGCGCTTCGCCGAGCTCGAGGCGGCGGCGGATGGGGTCGGGACCGTAGACCGAGAACAAAGGCGCGTAGACCGCCCCGTGGCGAAGCGTGCCGAGCGCGGCCAGATAGAGTTCGGGGCGGCGGGGCCCGAGGGTGCAGACCCGCTCGGCAAGGCGCACGCCGCGACGCTCCAGCGCCCGGGCGAAGCGCAGGGCGCCGTCGAGCAGGTCTACGTAGTTGTAGACCCGCCGCTCGCCCTCAGCGCCGCGCCAGATCAGAGCTTCCTGATCGCCGCGGCCGGCGGTGATATTCCGCTCCAGGCACTGGTACGCCAGGTTCAGGCCGCCGTCATCCTGGGCGCCCAGCCACTCCCGTTCTACGCTCTCCCAAGAGAATGAGGCCCCTTCTGCGCCCATCGGCGGTCCATTATCCCGACTGTTGACCATCCCGCTATCCTGAGTCCGCCTTCTGTTGCAGCGCAAGGGGGCGGGGCGGCCTTTGTGTCGCTCAGGCCGCGAAGCGGTGGCGTTCAGGGGAGGTGGTACTCCCGCGACGCCCCCGTTCTTAGGTACCCTATGCAGATTGCCTGCAACCGTTTATGACAGAGGAGTCATCCATGGCGGATAACCGTCGCAGCCGAGTGATCACCCAGGGTGTGGCCCGAACCCCGAACCGCGCGATGTTGCGGGCCGTCGGCTTCCGGGATGAGGACTTCGAGAAGCCGATCATCGGGGTCGGCAACGCACACAGCACGATCACCCCCTGCAACGTCGGGATCGGCGCCATGGCGCGGCGCGCCGAGGAGGCGCTGCGCGAGGTGGGGGCGATGCCGATGAAATTCGGCACCATCACGGTCTCCGACGGCATCACCATGGGCACCGAGGGTATGAAGTACTCCCTCGTCTCCCGCGAGGTGATCGCCGACTCCATCGAGACGGTCGGGGGCGGCCAGCAGATGGACGGGATGCTGGCCACCGGTGGCTGCGACAAGAACATGCCGGGCGCCATGATCGCCCTGGCCCGGCTCGATATCCCCGGCATCTTCGTCTACGGCGGCACCATCAAGCCCGGCCACTACAAGGGCGAGGACCTGACCGTGGTCAGCGCCTTCGAGGCAGTAGGGCAGTACAACGCTAGCAATCTCTCCGAGGAGGATCTCAGGGGCGTGGAGGAGAACGCCTGCCCCGGAGCCGGCTCCTGTGGCGGCATGTTCACGGCGAATACCATGTCCAGCGCCTTCGAGGCCATGGGCATGAGCCTGATGGGTTCCTCGACCGTCTCCGCGGAAGATGACGAGGCCCGGGATGTGGCCGCCGAGGCGGCGCGGGTGCTCATGGACGCGGTCCACCACGATCGGCGGCCATCCTCCATCCTGACACGAGAGGCGTTCGAGAACGCGTTCGCCGTGGTCATGGCCCTAGGCGGGTCGACCAATGCCGTGCTCCATCTGCTGGCCATCGCCAATACCGCCGAGGTCCCGTTCGACCTCGACGATGTCGAGCGGATTCGCCGCAAGGTGCCAGTGCTCTGCGATCTCAAGCCTTCCGGTCGTTTCGTGACCAGCCAGTTCCACGAGGTGGGAGGTACGCCGCAGGTGATGCGCATCCTGCTCGAGCAGGGGCTGCTCCACGGCGGTTGCAGGACCATAACCGGGCAGACCATCGAGGAGCTGATCGGCCACCTGCCGCCGGAACCGCCGGCGGATCAGGAGATCATCATGCCCTTCGATCGGCCGCTTTACCCGGAGGGCCACTTGGCGATCCTGCGCGGCAACCTGGCCGAGGAGGGGGCTGTGGCCAAGGTCAGCGGCATCAAGCAGCGCCGCATCAGCGGCCCGGCCCGGGTGTTCGACTCCGAGGAGGAGTGTCTGGAGGCGATCCTGGCCGACCGTGTGCAGGCCGGTGATGTGGTCATCGTCCGCTACGAGGGGCCCAAGGGCGGTCCGGGCATGCGCGAGATGCTGGCGCCCACCTCGGCGATCATCGGCAAGGGCCTCGGCGACGCCGTGGGCCTCATCACCGACGGCCGCTTCTCCGGCGGTACCTACGGGATGGTGGTCGGTCACGTGGCGCCGGAGGCCTACGACGGCGGTACCATTGCGCTCGTCGCCGAGGGCGACACCGTGACCATCGATGCCGACCGCAATCTGTTGCAGGTGGAGGTGGACGAAGCCGAACTGGAGCGCCGCCGCAGCCAGTGGCAGGTGCCCCGGCCGCGCTACCGCCGCGGGGTGCTGGGCAAGTACGCGCGCCTGGCGGCCTCGGCCAGTCGCGGCGCAGTGACCGACGCCGATCTCTTCCCCGATCAGGACTAGGCGGGACGAGGCACCGAAGCACAGCGGTGCCGTCGGCGACGGCACCAGCTACAGCCACGCGTACCCAGGAGGGAAGCGATGAAGCTCCCCGAGATTATGACGGACAAGCTGGTCACCGGGCATCCCGATGAGGGGGTGCGGGAGGCCTTCTTCAAGATGCGCTACAACCACATCCGCCATCTGCCCGTAGTGGATGAGGATATGGGGCTGCTCGGCATCGTGACCGACCGCGATCTGCGGCGGCCGGACTGGGTGGATGAGGCGCCGGATCTTGCCCATGTCTACTACCTGGACGACAACATGGCGCTCAAGAACGTCATGACCCGCAACCCGGTCGTTGTCCACACCTACGATCCGGTTCAGCGGGCGGCCCAGCTCATGCGAGAGAACCGTTTCGGTGCGCTGCCGGTGCTCAACAAGGAGCAGCGGCTGGTGGGCATGGTCTCCGCCGTGGATATGCTCCAAATCCTTGAGGAGCTGCTCGACAAGTTCGGCTCGCCGGAGGGTGTGGGCTGAACCGCCGCGCTGCTTCCGCAGGGTTGCGGCGGGGCTGCCGCCGGGCGACGGGGTCGTGACGGGGGGGGGTGCTTGTCTGCGCTTGGACCGCGTCCCACTGAGCCCGAGGCCTGGCAGAGCTGGCTGCGGGAGGCCTTCGGGCTGCTCATGCGCCGTCCGCTGGCCTTCCTTGCCTACACCGCCGGTGTCGCAGGAGCCCTGCTGATTGCCCACTCGGTGGCCTGGGCGCCCCTGCGCGGGATGGTCACACTGCTGGTGGTCGTCCTGGCCCTGGTGCTGTTCGTGCGGTTGGCCCTGGTGGCCGACTACAACCGGGATCCCCGCCCCCTCTATGTCCTGCCGGGCAATCTCGACGGCGCTGTGGCGCTGACGGTGGGGGCGGCTCTGTTCGCCGCCTACGGCGCACTGGGGCCATTGTTGTTCTGGCCGCTGGCCGACTCCCTCGAGGCGGTTCTGATCGGGTTCGGGCTCTACGAGGAGCGCTTGGCCTCGGGGGCACCGGCGCCCCCGCCCCAGGAGGCCTATGTCATTGGTCCGGTGTTCGTCGCGGGCGGCGTCTGGGCCCTGGCGCTGCTGGGTGCGCTGGCGGGGCTGCTGGCCTTCGGGCAGTGGTTTCTGTTGCCCATGGTGGCCCTGCACGGAGCGCATCCCGGCATGGCCATGTGGATGAGCGTCCGCGCCTACGCCGGCAACCCCGTGCCTTTAACTGGCATGCTCGGGCTGTTGCTCGGCGCGGTGGGCGTGGCGGTGCTCACCGCCGGCTGGCTGGGGATCCTGCTGCTGCCGCTGTTCGGGGCCGTCCTCTACACTTCGTACCGCGACGTCTTTCTATCCCGTTCCCACAACCATCCGCCAGGCGTGCCGGTGCTCACCGAGGCCGAACTCCTCGATCAGGGCGACGACGGCGACTGACTACCGGCGGCCCGTCCAGGGCCGTGACGGTGCGCGCCCTGCGGTCACTCGTTGACCGCCGTGCGCTGCGAGTCCTCGTGGAGTCGGGCGCGGTGCAGGCAGCCGATCATGTCGCCGATCGCTGCGGCGGCATCGGCCCAGACGGCGTCGCCGTCGGCGTTCGCCATCTCCAGGTAGCGTTCCCGTTCGGCGTCCAGGATGGCTTCGAGCCGGTCGGCCGGGAACGGGCGGACGTGCTCAGGGTCGGCCGAGTCCGGGCGACCGGGCAGCAGGGCGTAGAACCAGCCCGTCTGCTCGCCGTTGTCACGGTGTGGGGGGACCAGGCCGTGGGCGATGAATCCGCCCGCGACGGTGGTGGCCTGGCCGTTGCGTTCCGCGTATTGCGGGCTGACCAGTGCGGTAAACATGGCCGTATGACTCCCGGGCGTGATCACGCCCTGTATGGCTAAGCAAAGGAAAGCTTATGCTGTCCTGCAGCAAATTTTACTACCAGTTACCTGACATGTGAACCGTTCATCATGTGTGTCAAGGACGATACATGCGCCGTGGCCGTCACCACGGCACAATGGGGTGATGATCTGGGTTCTTGTAATGCTCCTGCTGCTTGGCGCGCTCTACGGCCCCGGCTTGTGGGTTCAGCGCGTCATGCGGCGGTACGCCGAGCCTGCCGATCGTTACGCAGTCAGCGGGGGTCGGCTGGCCCGCGAGCTGCTCGACGGCTGTGGTCTGAGTCGCGTCCGGGTCGAGCGCACCCAGCAGGGTGACCACTACGATCCCGCCGCCGCCGCGGTGCGGCTCTCGCCGGAGCACTACGACCGCCGCTCGCTGGCGGCGCTCACGGTTGCTGCCCATGAGGTTGGGCATGCACTCCAGCACGCTTCCGGCTACGCGCCCTTCGTCTGGCGCCAGCGGCTGGTCCGTGCCACCGGCCGGGCACAGCAGCTCGGTGCGATCCTGCTGCTTGCTGCCCCGGTGGTTGCCGGTGTGCTGCGGGTGCCCGGGGTGGCCCTGCTGTTTGCGGTCGGTGGCCTGCTCAGCCTGGGATCGGGGGTCGTGGTGCACCTGGTCACCCTGCCCACCGAAGTCGATGCCAGCTTCCGCCGTGCCCTGCCGTTGTTGCATCGCAGTGGCTATCTCTATCCGGACGTCGATCCACCCCACGCGCGCCGGATCCTCAGTGCCGCTGCGCTGACCTACGTGGCGCAGTCGCTGGCGTCACTGCTCAATTTCTGGACCTGGCTGCGGGTGCTGCGGCCAGGCCCGTGACGCCTGCGCGCCCGGGTGCCGGATGCACCGTTGGGGGTGCGGGGCCGGCTGGCTGTTCAAGGGCGTGGGGCGCGGGCCGATAGCCTGCGTAGCGAGGGAGGCGGTTGGATATGGGCATGACGCAACGACACTGGATCTGGGTGGCCAGCGCTGTGCTGGTGGTGGGCTCGCTGGGCAAAGCGCCGGCTCAGGACGAAGCCGGACCGCGGGATGGCGTCCGGCTGCCGGTATTGGGGCCTGATCGAGAGGCCATTGATCTGTTGCGCACGCGGCCCGAAGAGGTCGAGCGTCGCCTGCGCGAGCGCGAACCGCCGGGTCCCGAGCTGGCCGCACGGTCCCCGCTTCCGGTCCCCGAGTTGCCCGTGCCCGAAGAGCCGCAACCCGATGCGGCTGCGGAGGTGGTCGATGTCGACCGGATCCGGGTTTCGGCCGCCGCTGCCGGCGAAGGCGTGGTCCAGGGCGAGGCGGCGTTGCGGAATACCGCGGAGCAGTCCCACCGGCTGGTACGAGTGCTGACCACGGCGGCTGAGGAGGCCATGCTCCATACGGTGGAGCATCGCGGCGGCGTGCGGCAGGTTCAGCGCTTGGACGGCCTGCTGTTGCCCCCGGAAGAAGAGGTCGAACTGCGCCCCGGAGGGCCGCGGCTGCTGTTGGTCGATCTGCGCCGTCCGCTTGCCGAGGGGGAAGCCATCACCCTCGATTTCTACTTCGGGGACGGTAGCCGCAAGCGGGTGGAGGCCCCCGTGCGGCGTCCGATGCCCTGAGCGGCCCAAGCTAGGGGTGGCCCAAGGTGCTGCCCGCCGGCGGAATGTAAACGGCCGGGCTAGGGGGCGGCGACCCGGAAGAAGCGGCGCGCCACCTGGCTCGAGGTCTCCGCCAGTTCGGCGACGTCACGGCCTGCATGGTGGGCCACCGCGCGTCCGATGTGCGGCATGAGGCAGGGCTCGTTGCGCCGGTTCTTGACCGGCAGGCCCACTTGCTCGGGGTTGACGTCGCGGGGCAGCAGGTAAGGGCAGTCCGTCTCGACCATCAGCCGCTCCGGGGGGATGACGCGAACCGCATCGCGCACCGCCTGGCCGCGGCGTTCATCGCAGATCCAGCCGGTGACGCCGATGTGCAGGTCCAGATCCAGATACGCCTGCGCCACCTCGGGGCCCTCGGTGAAGCAGTGGGCTACGCCGTCGACCAGGTGGTCGCGGTAGGCCCGGATGATCTCGCTGAAGCGCTGATGGGCATCACGCTGGTGCAGGAATACCGGCAGCTGCAGCTCCGCGGCCAGTTCCAGGTGGCGCTCGAAGACGCGCTGCTGAACCTCCGGCGGGGAGTGGTTACGGTAGAAATCGAGACCGGTCTCGCCGATGGCGACCACCTCCGGCCGCGCGGCCAGCTCGCGCAGGACCGATTCGGAGTCGCTGGAGAAGGTCTTCGCCATGTGCGGGTGGAAACCAGCCGTAGCGAAAAGTCGCCCCGGATGATCCGCCGCGAGGGCCTGGGCCTTGATCGACTCGCCCTCGTCGGTGCCGGTCACAAAGAGCTGGCTGACTCCAGCGGCGTCGGCCCGCTCGAGGACCTGGTGGAGATCCTTGCGAAAGGTGTGGTGCGTCAGGTTGGCGCCGATGTCGATCCATTCCATAGCCGCGCAATTGTACGGTCGGGTGGCCGCCGAGGCCACCCCGGCATGCGCGCAAAGCGCCGGCCAGGAGTGCTAAGGTGCTGCGGACGACCACCGCGGCTCCGCCGGAGCCGGCGCACCGGGAGAGGATCCAGGCAGAAAAATGGCAACGACGCTGGCCTTCGATGTCTACGGCACCCTGATCGATACCCACGGCGTGACCGAGGCGCTGCGCCCGCATCTCGGGGATCGGGCGCTGGCCTTCGCGCGCGGCTGGCGGGAGCGTCAGTTGGAGTACGCCTATCGGCGCACGGTCATGGGCCAGTATGCGGATTTCTCGGTGTGCATCGCGGACGCCCTGGACCATACGGCACGCTCGTTCGGTCTGAGCCTGAGTAGCGGTGAGCGTGATGTCCTGCTCGGCAGCTATCAGCGCTTGCCGGCCTACCAGGAGGCCGAGCTGGCTCTGCGCGAACTCCACGAGGCCGGCTACACCGGCTACGCCTTTTCCAACGGGAGCCGTGAGACGGTCAGCAAACTGCTCGGGGACAACGCCCTGCGCACCTACATCGAAGATATCGTCAGCGTCGAGGTCGTGGAGGCGTTCAAGCCCAGCCCCCGGGCCTACGACGCGTTCCTCGCCGAGGCGGGCAGCCGGGCCGAAGAGACCTGGCTGGTCTCGGGCAATCCGTTCGACGTCATCGGAGCCCGTGCCAGTGGCTGGAACGCGATCTGGGTGCGGCGTCTGCCTGGGGCGGTTTTCGATCCCTGGGGCCCGGAACCGAATGCAACCGTGGCATCGCTATGCGACATCCGGCGTGTTCTGCCGCCGGCCTGACCCCCGGCCGCTTGCCCGGCGCTACCGGCTGACGGAGAATCAGGGGCCATGGCAAAGTTGCTGCTCAACCTGCGTGGTGTGCCCGAGGATGAGGCCGATGAGGTGCGCGGTCTGCTCGAGCAGTACCACCTGGACTACTACGAGACCCCGCCCAACCGCTGGGGCATCACCCAGGGAGGCATCTGGCTGCGCGATGCCGAGCAGTACCCGCAGGCCAAGCGTCTGCTCGACGAGTACCAGCGGCGCCGTTTCGAGCGGGTGCGTGGCGAGCACGAGGCGATGCGCCGGCGAGGGGAGCTGGAGACCGTTACACAGCGCATCCTGCGCGAGCCGCTGCGCTTTCTGATCTATTTCCTGCTCATGGCGGTGATCCTCGCCTTCATGACGATCCCCTTCCTACATCTGGCGTTGAGTGGGTGACCATGCGAACAGCCCCCAGAAATCTATTCGTTGCGGCTGCCCTGACGCTCTCGGCCGTCACCACGGCCGGAGCCGGCGAACAGGCGGTCGATTCTCCGGAGACGCTGGCGGAGCACCTGGCGGTCATGAACGCGCTCACCGTCAAGGGGCGCACCATGCGCGACAGCGAGATGGGCCACCCGGCGTATGACGATACGCTCAGCGGCAGCCCCATGGGCGCCGTTGGCGAACGCTGGCTGGCCCTGCTCGAGGCGCTGGACGCCTCCTATTGTGAAGGTGCGGAAGAAGGGCTGCGGGGCGCCGAGCCGCGGCATTACGCTGATGCCACTTACCTTTACCACATGCACCACAGCGCCGGTCGTTTCGAAGAGCACGGACTGTTCGACCCGATCACCCACGCTCCGTCAGCGCTCCTGGTCGATAACGGACGCTTCGTTATGGAGTCGCTCCAGGAGGGCGGGCGGTTCCACACCGATGCCGGGCAAGGGACATGGACCCCGCAGAGCATGGCCTACGGTCTGGACGCCTTCCACGGGGTGGCCTACGCCTGGGTGCGCTGGAAGAAGCCCGGCGGAGCGGACGACATGGGGCTGCTCAGCGCCGAGCAGATGCGGGAGTGGTTCGGGCATGAGGTTCCCGAGGCGCTGATGGTGGCCCGTGACGCCGCGCAGGTCCTCGACGAGGCCTGGGATACCGGAGCGGGTACCTACGATCTGGGCGACGGGCCGGTTTGGGAGCTCGATGCCCTGGGGTCGTTGATCCGGGGCCATAAAGGACTCTACGAGCTACTGTACGTCTTCGGGGATGAAGAGGATCAGCGGCAGGCCGAGCGCTTGTTCGAACGCGCCGCGCGCCTGGTTGAGGCCGTGCTGGGCGAGGACGGGGTGGCCGAGCCCTGGGGGTTGCCGGCGCGGGTGCGCTTCGAGGATGGTCACGCGCTGGCGGACAGCGACCGTGTCGACGTCCAGGCGCAGTGGCGCTGGGTGCACCATCTTACCGGGGGGTTCGCGCTACTGCGCGAGAACGAGGGCACCAGCCGCTTCCTCGAGCGCCGGCGCCCCGGGTTGAGCGAGGAGATCGGTGCGGTCATTGACCGGCTCATTGAGGGCGCGCTGGTCCATCAGCTGATTGACGGTCGCGTCGTCGCCAGCCTCGATTACACCAGTGGCGAGGTGCGTGATCGTGACGCATCCGTGGAAACGCGTGCGGCTCTGGTCATGGGTCTGGGGAACGGCTACGCTGCCGGGGAGAGCTTTCCTGGGCCCGGGGACTGGGAAGAAGCGGATGCGCAGGCCGAAGAGCGGACCCGCGCCGTATACGACGTCATCCTTGGGCATGGGCGGGGGCTCTCTGGTAGCATGACTGAGACACGATGACGCGCGAGAGTACTTAACGATGCAGGTAGCTAGTGAAAAGGTCGTCACTTTCGATTTCACCCTGACCGGGAGTCAGGGCGAGGTGATCGACCAGTCCCAGGGTGGCCATTTCGCCTACCTCCACGGGAGTCAGAACATCATTCCCGGGCTGGAGAAGGCACTGGATGGCAAGGCGCCGGGCGACGAGCTGAACGTCACCCTGGAGCCGGCCGAGGCCTACGGCGAGCGTGACGAGCGACTGATGCAGAGTGTCCCGAAGGAGGCGTTCCCCGAGGGGGCCGAGATCAACGTCGGCGAGCGTTTCCAGGCTCAGGGGCCGGACGGCAGCCCCATCCCGATTACCGTGGCCGAGGTCGGTGAGCAGGAAGTCACCGTGGATGCGAACCACCCGCTGGCCGGTGAGACCCTGAACTTCGACGTCAAGATCGTCGATGTTCGGGATGCCACCGATCAGGAGCTGGAGCACGGGCATCCGCATAACGACGCCGCGTAACCGCACCGGACCGGACAAGGCCGGTGCGTAAAAAGGGCCGGTCCCGCTGCGCGGGGCCGGCCCTTTTTAATTGCGGACGGTGGCTGTGCCGGCTCAGACCCGGAACCGTCCGACCTGGTCGCGCAGGTCCTCGGCCAGCTGGGAAAGGCGCTGTGAGACCTGACCGGTATCCTGCACGGAACTGCGCGTTTGCTCGGCGGTATCGCTGATCAGCGTCAGGTTGCGGTTGACCTCTTCGGCAACCTGGGATTGCTGTTCCACCGCGCTGGCGACCTGGCTCGTCATGTCCTCGATCCGGGCAACCACCCGGGTGATCTCCTCGAGGGTACTGCCGGCAGCGGAGGCCTCCTCAACAGTGTTTTCGGCCTGCTCGCGGTTGCGCTCCATGGCCTGCACCGCTTCCTGGGTGCCGTTCTGGATGCCCTCGACCATCTCTTGGATGTCTCCGATGGAGTCTTGGGTCTTCTGCGCCAGCTTGCGTACCTCCTCGGCGACCACGGTGAAGCCGCGTCCGCTCTCGCCGGCACGTGCCGCCTCGATGGCCGCGTTGAGGGCGAGCAGGTTAGTCTGATCGGCGATGCCGCGGATGACCTCCAGGACTTGGCCGATGCGGGCGCTCTGCTCGTCGAGGGCGCGGATGGCATCGGCGGATTCACGGACGTTGCCCGCCAGCCCATGAATGGCCTCGATGGTGCGGCCGGCCCCTTCCTGACCGTGTCGTGACTGCTGGCTCGCATCCCCTGCCGCGGTGGCCGTGTCTTGGGTGTTGCGGGCGATCTCGTTGATCGAGGCACTCATCTGGTTCATCGCCGTGGCTACCTCGGAGGTGCGCTCCTGCTGGTTCTGCACCCCTTGCTGGTCCTCGTCGGCGCTGCGCTGGAGCTGCTCCGTGGCCGAGGCCATCTGTGCGGCAGAGTCCTGAACGACGCGGACCATCTCCTGGATCTTGTCGACGAAGCGGTTGTAAGCGGCACCCAGCTCGGCGATTTCGTCGCGGCCATGGGCGTCGAGCCGCTGGGTGAGGTCGCCGTCGCCGGCCGCGATGTCCTCGAGGCCATTCACGGCGGCGCGCAGGCGGGCGGTGAGGTGGCGTGAAACCGCCGCGGCCAGGCCGATGGCGACGAGCAGGGTCACCGCCAGACTGCCCGCGGTGACCCGTGCGGCCTGTGCCTGCTGTGCCTCGGCCTGCTCGATGTGCCGGTCGCGCTCGGCCTCGAGGATATCGCGCAACTCGCCGAGCTGGTTCTGGAAGTTCTCGCGAATGGATCGGGCCTGTCCGTGGTAGAAGGCCTCGGCCTCATCAAAGCGGCCCGCCTCCTGCAGCTCGACGATCCGCTCACCGGCCTCGTGGAGCGCGATGTGTGGTTCCTCCAGGGCATCGACGGCCTGGCGCAGCTCTTCGCTGGCCGACTTGTAATGCTCCGAATCCTGATAGTCGTAGAACCACTGGCCGAAGGCGCAGGAGGTGAAATCGAGCTCCCCAGAGAAGGTCTCTTCGAGCAGGAGGCTGTCCGCCATGTCGTTGGTCCAACCCAGGTGGTCGACCTCGCGTTCAACGAGCATGGCTGACTGCTCCATGTACGCCATGGCTGCTCGGTTCTCGGTGGCTGTGTTCTGCAGGGCCGAGTGGGCAAGCAGGCCACTGACGGCCATGAGGATCACGATCAGGCCGAAGGAAAAACCGAGTTTGTAACGCACGGGCCAGCTAGCGA
Organism: Halorhodospira sp. 9622; assembly: GCF_022228025.1. Lineage (NCBI taxonomy): Bacteria > Pseudomonadati > Pseudomonadota > Gammaproteobacteria > Chromatiales > Ectothiorhodospiraceae > Halorhodospira > Halorhodospira sp. 9622. Next base: position 33,912 of record NZ_JAJNRE010000010.1, read on the forward strand.
GCATTGGATAGATCCTCTCCTTGCCGTGGGTGCCTCCTGCGCGAGCAGCGGCCGCCGGGCACATTACCACGCGAGCCGGAGCCGATCAGGGAGGTCCCGGATCATGCGCCAATGTGCCACGTTGTGATGCCGAGCGCCGCCAGTTTCCCCCTGCCGCGAGGGGTTGCGGGAGGGCGCTCAAATCTGGCGCAATGATTTGCCCCGCTAAACCTTTCAGGCTATGGCGTGAGTTTCGCGCTTCTCGGGGCGGGCCGGATCATCCGGGGGATGATTCGGTCTTACCGCCCTCCACGCCTCGGCCGGTTTCCGACCGGATAACTGCTGCTCGGCCTCAGGTCATTAGAACCCGCGCAGCGTTTTCATCCCGCGCGCAGGATGCACCACAGCGTGGACCGGGTGGATTACCGCGGGCGGGTGGAGCTCCTGCCCCTCGATGCGGGCTATCGACCAGCGCCGGTCTCCCCGCCCGCCGTCCCCGGCGTAACCGTGGCACGCGTGGCTGGCGGTGACCCGGGGCGCGCGGAACTCGACGAGGCCGGGGCGTACCGGATTCGCCTGGCCGATGAGCCCGAGTCAAATGGTACCCCGCAGGCCGCCCCGCCCGGACCGCCGGTCTGGGCGGTTCAGCCGAGCGCCGGTGCCGACCATGGCCTCCACCTGCCGCTGCTACCCGGTACCCGCGTGGCGGTCGCGGGGTTGCATGGCGATCTTGAGCAGCCGGTCATCCTGGGGGCCCTCAGCGGCCAGGACCAGCCGGGCCCGGTGAGCAGCGACAACTCCCACCAGCACCTAATCGAGACCCCGGCCGGGCAGCGATTGCTTCTTGATGACCGGCCCGGGGCCGAGCGCGCGGAACTGGCGGTGGGCGAGGCGGCCCGGTTGACCCTGCAGGGGCGCGAGGATGCGCCGGGCGCCGCGCTCGAAGCCCCCGACGGTTGCCTGGAGTTTGCCAGTGGTGGCGAGTAGCGTCTGCGCAGCGGCGGCGATCAGCGGCTCGATGTGGCCGGGACCTATCAGGTGGAGGTCGAGGAGAGTTGTCACCTGGAGACGGAGAACGGGACATTGCGCTGGTTTGCCGGGGAGACCCTGCGCCTGGAGACTGGCCAGGGGGATCTGCTCCAGGAGGCCGCGGAAGGGGAGGTGGGCCTGGAAGCGGCGCAGGCGGTATCGCTGGATGCCGGCTCGGGGTTGCGGCTGGTCACCCGGCAGGGAGACGGCGACTGGCGCTGTGAAGGGGGAGCCCTGCACCTGGAGGCGGCCGGCGATGTCACCCTGGTGAGCACCGGCGGCGGGCGTCTGCAGGTCGGCGACGGGTTCGGTTTGCGCGTCGAGGACAGCGGTGAGGTCCGCCTGGAAGGGCAGCGGATTGAGCTCAGCGCCGACGAGGTGGTGATCGCCGCCGCCTGCATCGAGGAGGGGCGCTGATGGGGGCCGTGCCGCAGCCTCGTCCGTGGGCCGAGATGGAGCTGGAAGGGAAATGCCACCCGCTGCGGGAGCTGTGGGGCGAGGAGATGCTCTCGCAGCCCTTTCGTTTCCGGGTCGCGGGGTACACGGCAGCGGGGGATCGGGGAGGGGGCGCTGGGGCCCCGGGGTGCACGGTTCGGCTGCGTTGGGGGGATGGTCTCGGTGGTTGGCGCTGCCTGGCCGGGCAGCTGACGGCTTGGCGGCGTGGGTCCGGCGCCGGAGGGGAGCGCGATCGCTTCGAAGCCGTCATTGAGCCGCGCCTGGCGCGGTTGGGCCTTGGTGGGGCCCACCGGTTCTTTCCCCGGGTCAACCTGGAGGAGCTGACCCGTTGCTGGCTCGCGGGCGTCGGCTATGCGTGGGCCGATCCAGTCTGGCGGGTGAGTGAGGCGCCGGCGTGGCGACGGCAGGTGCTGCAGGCCGGGGCAAGCGACCTGCTCCTGTTGCAGCGACTCTGGGCACAGGCCGGCGTGACCTTGGCTTGGCAGGACGGGGTCCATGAGCGCCCGCTGTTGACCGACACGGCCGCAGGGTTTCCGCAGGCGGATGGGGCGCTGCGCTTGCCAGGGGGCGGGGCCGGCCCGGGCCTGACGGAGCCGGGTTGGTGTGTGCGGTTGCAGGAGACCGGCTCGCCGCGGCCGGTGCCGCCCGGGCTCGACGATGCGGTGGCGGTGCATCTGGCCCGTATGCGGCGCCAGGCGCAGGCAGCCCGGCGACGGTGGCTGGCGCTAGCGACTCGGCAGGTCGGGCCGCGTGCCGGGTTGCGGACGCCAGTGCTGGTGGTCGGGGAGGGTGGCGACCGCGAAATCGCGGACTGGGGTCGCTGGTACCTGATTACCCGGGTCCGTCACAGCCTCTGGTGCGAGGACGATACGGTTGCGGATGCAGCGCTCTTCGGGTACCGGGCCGAGCTTGAGGCGGTGCCGGAGGTTGTCGGTGCCACGGCGCTGCCGTACCGACCGCCGGAGCCGGCCCAGTTCCCCCTGCGTCAGCCGGTACCGGCACGGATTTGCACCGATGGTGGTCGGTTGGTGGCCGGGGATGAGCGGCGCAGCGGGTTGGATCTGCCCGAGTCCGTGGTGCGCCTGCTGCCTTTGCCGCGCGGCGGGGGCCGCAGTGGTTGGCACGCACCGCTGGTCGACGGGGAGCGGGTGCTGGTGACCTGCCTGGATGGCGATCCGGACGCGCCGGTGATCCTCGGCAGCCTGCCGGTCTCCGGTCAGCGGCATCCCGCCATCGAAAGCGGTGGCCGTGTGGCGGCCTACGCTACGCGCGCCGGCCGCGGGGTGTTCTTCCCCGGGGCCGGAGACCGTGGGGACAGGCACTCCGCCGGTGCGGTGCTCGATGCCGGGGATGGCGGGGCGAGGGCGCTTGCGGTCAGGGGTGGTGCGGACCACGGGCACCGTGTGGCGCTGGATGCCGGGGCGGGGCCGCTCGAGCTCCTTGCCGGTCCAGGAGGCCTCCGCGAGCGTGCCGGTGCCCGGCGCCGTGAACGGGTTGGTGGGAGTCGGCGGGTTTCGGCGAAGTCCGGGGTCGCCGGTCGGAGCGAACGGGCAACCGCCGTGCAGGCCACCGGGCCGGTACGCCTTGGCGGTGCCGGCGGGGTGGCGGCCCGCTCCGGTCGGGATCTGCACCTGCGGGCTGGCGACACGCTTCGGGTTCTGGCCGGCGACGGAACCCGGCTGCGGACCCGGCGCGGCGATGGCGACTGGCAGGTGGAGCGTGGCGATCTACGCCTGGTGGCGGGCGGGGACGTGTCCCTGCGAAGTCGGAACGGGACGGTGACCCTGCGTAACGCATCCGGGTCGGCAGGCATCGCCGTGGATGCAGATGGCGTGATCCGGATCTGGGGGTGGCGGGTGGTGCTCGACGCCGAGGACGCGCTGCGCCTCGACGCCGAGGTCCACTACCGGTGCGGCAGCAGTTAGCTGGCCCGCTTGTGACGCTTGCGCTCGCTCTCGGTGAGCAGGCGCTTGCGCATACGGATGGATTCCGGGGTGATCTCGACGAGTTCGTCGTCGTTGATCAGCTCCAGCGCGTACTCCAGGGTCAGCTGCATGGGCGGAGTGAGGATGACGTTCTCGTCGCTGCCGGCTGCCCGGACGTTGGTCAGCTCCTTGGCTTTGAGCGGGTTGACCGTCATGTCGGCATCGCGACTGTTCAGGCCGATGAGCATCCCCTCGTAGACCGGGTCGTTGGGCGAGACCATCAGGCGTCCGCGCTCCTGCAGGTTGAACAGCGCGTAGGCGACCGCCTTGCCGTCGTTGCCGGAGATCATCGCCCCCTCGCGGCGTTGGCCGACTTCCTTGTCGCTCCGGGGACCGTAGTGATCGAAGACGTGGGTGAGGATGCCGGTCCCGGAGGTCAGGCTCATGAAGTCCGTCTGGAAACCGATCAGGCCCCGCGCCGGGATGGTGTACTCGAGGCGGACGCGTCCGTTGCTGTCGACCTGCATATCCTGCAGGCGGCCGCCGCGCTCGTTGAGGGCATCGATGACCGCGCCCTGGTGGTCGCTTTCGATGTCGGCGACCAGGTGCTCGTAGGGCTCTTCGGTGCGGCCGTCCTCGCCGGTGCGGGTGATGACCGCTGGACGGGAGACGGCGATCTCATAGCCCTCGCGGCGCATGTTCTCGAGGACCACCGACAGGTGGAGGAGCCCGCGGCCGGAGACGTGGAAGCGGTCCGGGTCGTCGGTGGCCTCGACGCGCAGGGCGACGTTGGACTTGAGCTCACGGTCGAGGCGCTCGCGGATCTGGCGGCTGGTCACATATCGTCCCTCGCGGCCGGCGAACGGCGATTTGTTGACCTCGAAGCCCATGCTCACCGTCGGTTCATCCACGGTAAGCGCCGGCAGCGCCTCCACCTGCTGCGGGTCGCAGAGCGTGTCGGAGATGTCCAGCGGGTCGATGCCGGTGATCGCCACCAGGTTGCCCGCGTCGGCGGATTCGATCTCCACCCGCTCCAGGCCGAGGAAGCCGAGCAGGGTCTGGATCCGTCCGCTGCGCTGGTTCCCCTCGCGGTCGACCACGGTGACCGTAGTACCCGGTGTGACGTGGCCCCGTTTGATCCGACCGATGCCGATCTGCCCCAAGTACTTGGAGTAGTCCAGGGTCGTGATCTGCATCTGGAAGGGGCCGTCGCTGTCGACCTGCGGGGGACGCACCTGGTCGACAATAGTCTGGAACAACGGCGTCATATCACCGCTATCGATACTCGGCTCCTCGCCGGCGTATCCGCCCAGAGCCGAGGCGTAGATGACCGGGAAATCCAGCTGTTCTTCGGTGGCGCCCAGGTCCGCGAACAGGTCGAAGGTCTGGTCGATGACCCAGTTGGGTCGTGCGCCGGGCCGGTCGATCTTGTTGACCACGACGATCGGCTGGAGCCCGAGGGCGAAGGCCTTCTCGGTAACGAAGCGCGTCTGCGGCATCGGCCCGTCCTGGGCGTCGACGAGCAGCAGCACGGAGTCGGCCATGGAGAGCACGCGCTCGACCTCGCCGCCGAAGTCGGCGTGGCCTGGGGTGTCGACGATGTTGATCCGGTACCCCTGCCAGTCGATGGCGGTGTTCTTGGACAGGATGGTGATGCCCCGCTCGCGCTCGAGGTCGTCGCTATCCATGACCCGCTCGGCGTCGCCGCCGCGGGCGTCGAGGGTGCCCGACTGCTGGAGCAGTTGATCGACCAGGGTCGTCTTGCCGTGGTCAACGTGGGCGATGATGGCGATGTTGCGGAGGTTTTCGACCATTCGGTTTACCAGGTTCCAGTGTTTTGCATCGAGGCCCAGGGTTCCTGCTCGGGCAGGGGGTCACCGGCCTGTAGCAGCTCGATGGAGATCCCGTCCGGGGAACGGATGAAGGCCATGTGGCCGTCCCGGGGCGGGCGGTTGATGGTGATGCCGGCGTCCAGTAGACGCTGGCAGGTGGCGTAGATGTCCTCGACCCGGTAGGCCAGATGCCCGAAGTTGCGACCGCCGGTGTAGGTCTCCGAGTCCCAGTTCCAGGTCAGTTCCAGCATGGGGGCCTTCTCGGCCCTGGCGCGCTCGACGTCGTCCGGGGCCGCCAGAAAGACCAGCGTGAAGCGGCCGCGCTCGCTCTCGCGGCGGCTGATCTCGATCAGGCCGAGCTTGTTGCAGTAGAAATCGAGGGAGGCCTCGAGGTCGCTAACCCGGACCATCGTGTGCAGGTACTGCATGGTACCGCGCCTCTCAAGCGCTTGCCGCTAACTGGTAACCGCGCAGTCTAACAGCTTCCCGAGGGCCCCCGATATGACCGCCGCCGCCGACTGGCGCCGGGCCCGGCCAAGCCAGTACCATGAGCGCGTCAAGTCGTCCGGGGCCTCTTTTGCGCAAGTTTCGGAACAACAGCTACAGCGGAGGACGTCCCAACTGGCGGATCATCGCCAGTGTCCTGCCCTACCTGAACGAGTTCCGGAACCGGGCGCTGCTCGCCCTCGCCCTGCTGGTGCTGGCCAAGGTGGCGAACGTGCTGGTTCCGGTGGCGCTGAAGTTCCTCGTCGACCATTTGGACGAGGTTCGGGGCACCGCCGAGGCGGCGCTGTTCGTACCGCTGGCTCTCGTGCTCGGATACGGCCTGCTGCGCTTCGCGTCGACGCTGTTTCAGGAGCTACGGGATGCCGTCTTCGCCCGGGTGGCCGAGCGGACCATGCGGAGAGCGGCGCTGCGCGTGTTCGAGCACCTGCATCGGCTCGACCTGGGGTTCCACCTGGCTCGACGGACCGGTGCCCTGGCCCGTGACATTGAGCGCGGCACCAGCGGCATGTCGTTCCTGCTGCGCACCCTGGTGTTCAACATCGGGCCCACCCTCCTCGAGGTAGCGCTGGTGGCGCTGATCCTGGCCATCGCCTTCGACTGGAGCTTCGTGCTCACGGTGATGCTGGCCGTGGCCCTCTACATCGCCTTCTCGCTGGCCGTGACCGAGTGGCGCACGCGTTTCGTGCGCGAGGCCAATGAGATGGACAACCAGTCGAACACCCGGGCCGTGGACAGCCTGCTCAATTACGAGACGGTCAAGTACTTCAACGCCGAACGTTACGAGGCGGAGCGCTACGATCGCGATCTGGCCGCCTGGGAGCAGGCACGCATCAAGCACCGGCTCTCGCTGGCCGCCCTTAACTCCGGTCAGGCCTTCATCGTGGCCGCGGCGATCACGGTGATGATGGGGATGGCCACCCTCCAGGTCCTGGAAGGGCGCATGAGCCTGGGCGATCTGACCATGATCAACGCCTACCTGCTGCAGCTCTTCATCCCCCTCAACAACCTGGGGTTCGTCTATCGGGAGATGCGCGAGTCGTTGATCAATATCGAGCGCATGTTCGGCCTCATGGACCAGCACCCGCAGGTGCCCGACCGGAGCGATGCAGTGCCCCTGGCCCCGGATGGCGGACGCATCCGCTTCGAAGGTGTACGTTTCGGCTATCAGCCGGACCGGCCCATCCTGCGCGGCGTCGATTTTACGGTGGAGCCGGGCCAGAAGGTGGCCCTGGTGGGACCCAGCGGGGCCGGCAAGTCGACCATCGCCCGGCTGCTGTTCCGCTTCTATGACGTCGATGACGGGCGGATCACGATCAATGGCCAGGATCTGCGCGACGTGACCCAGCACAGCCTGCGCGCCGCGATCGGGGTGGTGCCGCAGGATACCGTGTTGTTCAATGACACCATCCGCTACAACATTGCATATGGGCGCCCGGACGCCAGCGAGGCCGAGATCCACGAGGCTGTGCGCCGGGCGCATCTGGACGGGTTCATCGGCGAGTTGCCCGAGGGGCTGGATACCCTCGTCGGTGAGCGGGGCCTGAAGGTCTCGGGTGGCGAGAAGCAGCGCATCGCCATTGCCCGGGTGCTGCTCAAGGACCCGCCACTGCTGATCCTCGACGAGGCGACCTCGTCGCTGGATTCCGCCTCGGAGCGTGCCATCCTGACGACGCTGCAAGAGGTGGCCGCGCAGCGCACCACGCTGGCAATTGCCCATCGCCTGTCCACCATTCAGGACGCTGACCAGATCCTGCTGATCGATGGCGGCACGATCATCGAGGCGGGGACCCACCGTGAACTGCTCGACCGTGACGGCGCTTACGCCCGTCTGTGGCGCTATCAGGAGGGCGTGGCTCGATGAGTGCTTCGCACGATCTGCACTGCCATTCCACCGCCTCGGACGGGCACCTGACGCCGGCGGCGGTGGTCCATCGCGCGGCGGACCAGGGCGTGACCACCCTGGCGCTGACCGACCATGACACGGTGGCGGGCCTCGGCGACGCGCAGGCGGCGGCCTCGACTGCAGGGATCCGACTGATCGCCGGGCTGGAGCTGTCGGTGCTCTGGCAGGGCCGGACGTTCCATGTCGTGGGCCTCGGGGTCGATCCGGGCGAGCCCGGGCTGCAGGATGGTCTGGCGCGGATGCAGCGGGCCCGGCAGGAGCGCGGCGAGGCCATCGGCGAGCGCCTGGAACGTGCCGGACTCAGTGGCGCGCGGGAGGGCGCACGGGAGGCGGCCGGCACCGCGGAGATCACCCGGGCGCACTATGCGCGGTGGTTGGTCGAGAGCGGTAATGTGCGTGGCTACGAGGAGGCATTCAAGCGCTACCTGCGTCGTGGCCGGGTGGGCTATGTGCACGGCGATTGGGTGGCCATGGAGGAGGGGATCGAGTGGATTCGCCGGGCCGGGGGCATCGCGGTCCTCGCCCATCCGCTCGGCTACGATCTGACGGGGGCGTGGATCCGGCGGACGCTGGATGCTTTTACCGCGGCGGGGGGCGAAGCGATGGAGGTCGCCTGCGGAACCTCGCCCGAGCCGCGCCAGGTGCAGCAGCTCGGCGGATGGTGTCGGCGGTATGCGTTACTGGCCTCCAGCGGCTCGGATTTCCACGGTCCCGGTCATCCGAGCCGGGAGATCGGCGGTGCGCCGGCCCTGCCGGCCGATTTGCCCTCGGTGCTGGAGGCACTCCCCGAGCGGGGAGGGTGAACGACACCCTTGGCCCGGTCGGCTCCGAGGGTGGCAGGGCGGGCACCTCGCGCCATGGCTCGTCTTGCGGTATGGTCTATCCTTAAGCGGAAGGATAGGTGATCACAGTGATAGCTCGGTGTTGGCTGGCAGGTCTGTTGATGGTCCTGGCGGGCACGAGTTTCGCGGCGGGTGCCGAGGAGTTCGAGCCGCCGATCCCCGGTGAAGAGGCGCCGAGGGAGCCGGGATCCACGGCCGACCATACGAAGTTCTCCCTGCTGGAGGGGCCGTTCGAGACCGGTCCCGAGGTGACCGAAGCGTGTCTGCAGTGCCACACCGAAGCGGCGAAGCAGGTCCACAGCAGTATCCACTGGACTTGGACCTACGAACAGCCTGAAACGGAGCAGACCCTCGGCAAGCGCTACGTGCTCAATAATCTGTGCATGGGGATCGCCGGCAGCTATGAGCGCTGCTCCTCGTGCCATGTCGGCTACGGCTGGGAGGACCGGCACTTCGACTTCACGGCCGAGGAGAAGGTCGACTGCCTGGTCTGCCATGACACCACCGGCGAGTATGTGAAATTCCCCACTGCGGCCGGCCATCCGCCCTACGAGGACACCGAATTCCGCGGCATCCTGTTCGAGGCGCCGGATCTCGCCCATGTGGCTCAGAACGTCGGAGACACCAGCCGTGCGACCTGCGGCAGCTGCCACTTTGAGGGTGGTGGTGGCAACGCCGTCAAGCACGGCGATCTCGACAGCTCACTACTTAACCCGCCGCGCTCGGTCGATGTGCACATGACGCCGGAGGGGGCGGACTTCAGCTGCTCGAACTGCCACGAGTTCACCGGCCACATCCAGAGCGGGAGTCGTTACCACCTGACGGTGCCCGACTACGACGACGCGCCGATTCCGGCTCGGCCACAGGACAAGCCCGCGTGCGTGGCCTGCCACGGCAGCGAGCCGCACGAGGGACGCATCCACGACAAGCTCAACGCCCACGGCGATTTCATCGCCTGTCAGACCTGTCACGTACCGGAGATCGCTCGCGGCGGTTATCCGACCAAGACCCTTTGGGACTGGTCGGAGGCCGGTCGGCTGGATGACGACGGCCAGCCTGTCGTCGAGAAGGACGACGAGGGGCGCGTGATCTACGACGGCATGAAGGGCGTGTTCGAGTGGAAGGAAGACTACCCGCCGGACTACCGCTGGTTCGACGGCAACATGGTCTACACCCTGCCGGACGATACCATCGACCCCGATGGCGAGGTCCCCGTCAACCGGCCTCAGGGGCGACCGGGCGAGGACGGCGCCAAGATCTGGCCGTTCAAGATCATGTACGGCAAGCAGCTCTACGATGCCGAGCATCATACGCTCCTGGTGCCGCAACTCTTCGGCAAGGAGGGCGATGATGACGCGTTCTGGCGCAGCTACGACTGGGACCGCGCCATCGAGGCCGGCATGGAGGAAGCGCGCGCCGTCGGTCAAACCGAGGTGGCCTACAGCGGTGCGTACGGCTTCGTCGAGACGCGGATGTACTGGCCGGTCAACCACATGGTCGCGCCGGCGGAGGAGAGTGTGGCCTGCGTCGATTGTCACAGCCGCGACGGCCGCATGGCCGGTTTGGAAGGGGTCTACGTCCCGGGCCAGGATCGCCACCCGCGGATTGAAGCGGTGGGCTGGGCGGCCGTCTGGCTGACCTTGTTCGCGGTGCTCGGCCACGGCGGCGTGCGCTACTATCTCTACCGTCGGGAGCGCCCCGACGGCCGATCGGGCGAGGAGGGGGAGGGCTCGTGACCCAGGTACGTATCTTCACCCGTTTCGAGATCTTCTGGCACTGGGCGCAGGCCGTTCTCATCTTCGGGCTGCTGCTCACGGGTCTGGAAATGCACGGCAGCTACTCGCTGCTCGGCTTCGGCGCCGCCTTCTCCACCCACATCGTGCTCGCCTGGGCACTGATCGGGCTGTGGGCCTTTGCCATCTTCTGGCACCTGACCACCGGGGAGTGGCGGCAGTACGTACCGACCGGCAGTGGTTTGGGCCGCACTGCGGGCTACTACGCTTACGGCATGTTCTCGGGTGAGGCGAAGCCCTTTGCCAAGTCGCCGTCGGCCAAGCACAACCCGCTGCAGCGGCTTGCCTATTTCGGGTTCAAGGCGGCGATCGCCCCGGCGCTGTGGATCTCCGGACTGCTGCTGCTTTTTTACAACTTCTGGAACGACACCCTCCTCGGGGCGCTCCTGCCCCTCGGGGCCGTTGCCGGCGTCCATCTCGCCGCGGCTTTTGCCATGATCGTCTTCCTGATCGGGCACATCTACATGGCTGCGACCACGGGCAACCCCTGGTACGAGTACCTGCGCGCCATGGCCACCGGTTATCACAGGGAGTAGCCGTTGCCAGCCGCCCGGGCGCCCCCGCGGGTGGCTTGGGCGGTGTGGTGGGGCGACGCCGCGGATGGTAGCGTCAGGGCATGCGAAGCTTGATCCCACCCCTGGTTGTCGGGCTCGCAGCGATTCTCGGGCTGGCCCTGTCGTTGGCGGCCGGGGCCGGCGAGTCCGAGACCGACGTCGAGTTGCCGCGGTTCCCATCGATCAGCCCCGACGGCGAGCAACTGGTGTTCAGTTGGGGCGGCGACCTGTGGCGGGTCAGCGCCACCGGCGGGACCGCGACCCGGCTGACCGGCCATCGTCTCGACGATCTCCATTCCAGTTGGTCCGCCGACGGGCAGAAACTGGTCTTCGCCTCCTTGCGTGACGGTTATCTCAATCTCTGGCGCATGCGACCAGACGGAACCGGGCTGCAGCAGGTTACCCACGGCGATCGCTTCCTGCGCAGCCCCGGGTTTGGTGTGGACCGCGACGGCGAACCGCTGATTACCTTCTCGGGGCAGCTGGAGGCCGACGTTTACCGCGACCAGCGCCCCTATGGCGTGGTGCCAGATGGCGGTGAGCCGCAGCGGCTGCACGACGCCTTCGGATCCGAACCGAGCGTCTCCCCGGATGGCCGCCACGTCGCGTTTACCCGGGGAGGGGCCTATCACGGCTGGAGTCGGCGGCACTACCGCGGTCCGGACGCCCGGGATCTATGGCTGTACGATCGTGACGAGGATGCCTTCGCTGCCCTGACCCGGCGCAGCGAGGGGGATGACGGGCGCGCAAAGTGGCTGGACGATCAGACGCTGGTCTTCCTCTCGGATCGGGAAGACGACACGGTGAATCTCTTCCGCATCGGCCTGGAGGGTGAGTCCGGCGGTGTCGAACGCCTGACCGACTTCGATCAGCGTGACGTGCAGGCGTTCGACGTGGCCCCGGAGGCGGGCCGGGCGGTGCTCCAGGTCTGGGACCGGCTCTACCTCCTTGATCTCGAGGCGGCGGATCCCGCTCCGGAGCCGGTCGCCCTGCGCGCTGGAGATCCGGGACATGACCGCTACGAGCTGCGTTCGGTGGGGCGCCAGGTCAGTGAGGCGGCGCTGAGCCCCGACGGCCAGGTAATGGCGTACATTGCCTACGGCCGGGTCTACATACGGCACATGGACGAGCATAGCCCCACGCGGCCCGTCACCCCGGACACCCACGCCCGTCACCAAGACCTGCGTTGGTCGCCGGACGGGTTGCGGCTTTACTTCACCCGGGATAGCGGGGACTCCGAGTCGATCTACACCGCTGGGGTGGCCCTGACCCGCGGCGAGGTCCGTCGGGGCTGGGTGAGCCCGGCAGAGGCTGATGCATCCGCGGGCGTGGAGCGGTCCCCCGAGGCCGGGGAGCGGCCCCCGGTGCAGGAGGGCAACGGCAACGGTGCGGCGTCTGATCCGGACGACCCGTTCGCGCCCACCGATCCGGTGGACCCGCCGCCGGAACCGGGCGATCCGCGCCTCGACCCCGGACCCACGGACCCGGTTTCGCCGCCGGAGCCCGACCCGGAGCCGGCCCCGGAGTCCGAGCCGTTATCCGCCTTGGAGGCCGATCCGGTGCCTCCGGCTGCGGATCCGGAGCGCTGGCACGACGCGCTGCAGTTCACCGTGCGACCGCTGGTTGAGACCGAGGCGAACGAGCGCGATGCGCGGCCATCCCCGGACGGGACACGGATCGCGTTTCGCCGGGGCCGTGGAGATCTCGTTGTCCAGGACATCGACGGGAACGAAGCGCACACGCTGGTCGAAGGTTGGGATGCCACCATTGACTGGCGCTGGTCGCCGGACGGCCGGTACATCGCCTACGCGCAGAACGATCTGGACTTCAGCGCCAACATCTTCATCGTCCCTGCCGACGGCTCGGCGGACCCAATCAATATCACGCGCCACCCCCGCAACGACCTCAACCCGGGCTGGTCCGCCGACGGGCGCGTGCTGACGTTCGTATCAAACCGTAGCGGCGATAGCTACGACCTCTACCGGGTCTACCTGGATCCGGATCTGGCGCGTTACAGCCGCCTGGAGCTCGATCGCTACTATCGCCGCGGGCGCGAGGCGCAGCAGAAGCGTGAGCCGCTGCCGGTCCTGGCCGCCGGCAGCGTGGATGTTACGCGGGACGACACGGGTGCCGAGGATCCGCCGGAGTTTGATCTGCAGGGGGCGTGGCGGCGGGTCGAGCGGGTGAGCCGCGCGGCGGGCAACGAATACGCGAACCGGATGACCCCCGCCGGCGACCGCTACGTCTTCAACAGTGCCGGCGAGGGGCTGATGGTCATGAATTGGGACGGCAGCGAGCGCCGGCGCCTGGGGCCCGTGGCCAATATCCAGCACCTGAGCCTGCGCGGCGACCGGGTGGTGTACGTCGCCGGGGGGCGCGCCGGCGTGGTGCAGCTCTCCGGCGGTGAGCACCAGCGCCCCGACATCAGTGACCGGATCCGCATCGACCGCCAGGCCCAGGCCGTCCAGAAATTTCGCGAGGCGGCGCGCGTCATCGAGGAGGGTTTCTACCAGCCGGACCTCAAGGGGCTGGACTGGGGGGCGCTGGTGGCCGACTACGAGGCGCTGATCCGCCGGGCGCGGACGGCCAGCGAATTCAGTGACATCGCCAACCGCCTGATGGGGGAACTGGCTGCCTCGCATACCGGCGTGAGCAATCCGGGGCCCGGATCGGCGCTGCGCGAGCCCTCCGGTCGGTTGGGCATCCGCCACGAGCGCGTGGCCCTGGCCGATGGCCGTGCGGGGTACCGGGTGCGTTCGGTGATTCCCGACGCGCCCGCCGCCCACGGACCCATGCCCCTGCAGCGCGGCGATACCATCGTGGCTATTGACGGGCGGGACCTGGATCCGGACGAGACCCTTCTCCAGCGCCTGCGCGGCCGGGTCGGTGACGAGCTGCTCATCGCTTTCCGCCGCCCGGAGGCCGACGGTGACGGCAGTCGGCTGCTGCACACGTTGGTGACCCCGGTCGACTATCCGGCGCTAGCGGAGCTGCGCTACGACGCCTTTCGGGAGGAGCGCCGCCGGCTCGTCGAAGATCGTTCCGAGGGCCGGCTCGGGTACATTCACATCCAGGCCATGAACCAGGCCTCCCTGGAGGCCTTTCAGGGGAGCCTGTACGCGGCGGCCGACGGAAAAGAGGGGCTCGTAATCGATGTGCGCAACAACGGTGGTGGGCACACCACGGACCGGATCCTGACCTCGATCATGGCGGCGGAGCACGCCTACACCGTGCCCGCAGGAGCCGATCCGGGGCGCACCGGACACTACCCGCAGGACCGCCTGGACGCCCCCCGCTACACGCTGCCGATCAACATGGTTGCCAATCAGAAGAGCTATTCCAACGCCGAGATCCTGGCGCACGCCTTCAACACCCTGGAGCGGGGGACCCTGGTCGGTGAGCAGACCTACGGCGGCGTGATCTCTACGGGGCGGCACACCCTGATCGATGGCGCTACGGTGCGGCGCCCCTTCCGCGGCTGGTACCTGCCGGACGGCACCGATATGGAGCACCACGGCGCCGAGCCGGAGATCCGGGTCCGTCAGCGCCCGGAGGATGAGGTGGCGGGGCGTGATCGCCAGCTCAAGGCGGCTGTGGACGACATGCTCGAGCGGCTCGGCGACCGCGAGTGAGTCCGGCGTACGCCCGTGGACTCAGTCGGAACCGGTAGCGCGGGAGCGTAGGAAACCGATCAGCTGCACGGCCAGGGGATCGGGCTGCAGAGTGCGGGCGCGCTGCAGCGCCTGCTCCGCCGCGCTCGGCTCGCCGGCGGCCAGCCGCCGGACCGCCTCCTGCAGCCACTGCTCGGCGGCCCGCTCGGTGCGGCGCAGCAGGGCCAGCTCCATGCCGCAGCGCCGGCAGTGCTCCGTGTGCTCCTCGGTCCGGGCGCGGCAGTTGGGGCAGCGGTTCATTAGGACTCCAGGTAGAACACCAGGTCGGAGAGGGCCTCGCGGGCCTGCTCGATGGCGGCCGCGTCCTCCTGCTCGAGCGCGTCGCGCAGCTGCTCGATGGCGTCGACAAGGTCCTCGCGATCCTCGGGGTTGGCCTGATCCAAGAGTCGTTCCGCCCGCTCGATCAACTCCGCGGTCCGGTTCCCGGGCGAATCCGCCACGGCCTGCCGGCCGGGTGACTCGGCGTCGCTGTCGATCAGGTCCTGGACCCGCTCGCGGGCCGCACCCATCTCCTCGCGCTCAAAGCGGGCCGTGGCGCTGTCGATGGTGATCTCCTTGCGCTTGCCGGTGAGTTTCTCGACCGAGGAGACGTGGAGGATGCCATTTACGTCCAGGGAGAAGGTGGTGATGATCACGTTACCGGCGGGCACATCGCTGAGTCCCTCGATGCGGAACGAGCCGATCTGGGTGTTGTTGAGCGCATCCGGGTCCTCGCCCTGGAAGACCCGGACGTCGATGGCCTCCTGCCCGTCGTACGAGGTGAAGAAGGCCTCGCTGCGGGTGACCGGGATGGGTGTGTTCTTGCGGATCACCGGGATGAAGCAGTAGGGATAGCGCTCGCCGTTGAGTTCGGCGATGGCGCTGGTGCCGAACGTGTACGGCGTGACGTCGACGAGCATGCTCGCCACCTGCTCCCCGGCGATCACCGCGCCTTGGATCGCCGCGCCCATCGCCACGCACAGATCCGGGTCGATCTCTCCGCGCGGCTGAACGCCGAGCAACTCCTCCAGGCGCTGCTGGATCCGCGGGGTGCGGGTGGTGCCGCCGACAAGCACGATCTCATCGAGGTCGTTCACCGCCAGTTCGGCGTCCTCGAGGGCGATGCGCACTGCCTCCAGGGTCTCGTCGAGCAGCGGTTCGATCATCTCTTCGTAATCGGCCCGGGTTAGGTCCACCGACAGGTTGATCGGGCCCTGCCGGCCCTCCAGCAGGTAGGCCTCCTCGATGCGGGCGATCGGCGTACCGGAGAGGTCCATCTTGGCGGCTTCGGCGGCGTGGCGGAGCCGAGCCATGGCGCGCGGATCGTCGGCCGGGTCGACCCCGTGGTCGTCCTTCACGTGGGCACGCAGCTGATCGACGATCAGGGCGTCGAAATCGTCGCCGCCGAGGTGGTTGTTGCCGTGGCTGGCGAGGACCTCCACCACGTCCTGCTCCATGCGCACGACGGAAACGTCGAAGGTGCCGCCGCCCAGGTCGTAGACAAGGATGTGGCGCCGTTCGGGCTGATCCCCTTCGTAGGCGAGCGCTGCGGCGGTAGGCTCGTTGATGATGCGCACCACGTCCAGTCCGGCCAGCGTGCCAGCGTCGCGGGTGGCCTGGCGCTGGGCGTCGGAGAAGTAAGCCGGCACCGTGATGACGGCCTTGCGGACCGGTTCGCCCAGTTGCACCTCGGCCGCCTGTTTGAGCCGGGCCAGGATCACCGCGGAGATCTCCTGGGGCGTGTAGCTGCGATCCCCCAGCGGGATCTTGATGTCTTCGCCCATGCGCCGCTTGATCGAGCGCACGGTCCGCTCCGGGTGCAGGGCCAGCTGGTTGCGGGCCGCCTGGCCGACAAGCAGGGCGCCGTGCTCGTCGAGCCCGACGGCGGAGGGCATCAGGTAGGCATCCTCGACCTCGATGAGCTGCACGCGGCCATTGCGGGCCACGGCAACCTCGGAATTCGTCGTGCCTAGGTCGATGCCGATGATGATGTCATTCACTACGTGCTGTCCCTCTTGTTGACGATAACCTCGGCGGTCCGCAGGACCCGGTCGCCGCGCAGGAAGCCTTGGCGGACCTCGCGCAGGACCACGCCGTGATCGGTTTCCGGCTCGGTGGCGGTGTCGACCGCGTGCATGGTTTGCGGGTCGAAGGGCTTTCGCACGGTCTCCTGGACCTGTACGCCGCGGCGCACCAGGATCTCATCCAGGTGGCGCAGGTTCATCTCCATGCCCTGGGCCATGCGGCCCAGGTAGCGCCGCGCCCCACCGAGCCGGGCCAGCCAGCCGGGCCGGTGGCTCGTGACTTGGCGGTGCCCGGCGGCGAGACGGTCGCGCAGGTCGATCAGTTCCTGGAGGAGGGCGTGTTCGGCGTCGTCGTGGGCCAGATCGGCGCGGCGGCGCTCCCGCTCCAGGTGTTCCTGCAGCTGCCGGTTCTGCTGACGCAGTGTCTCACAGTCCTCGCTGAGCTGATCCAGTGCGGTTTTGTACTGGCGTGACTCCAGGCGAACGTCGTTCTTGAGCGCTGCCATCTCGGTGAGCAGGGTATGGAGGTCCGGCGCCGGGGCCGTCTGCTCCGGCTGCGGTGCTTCCGCACTGCGCTCGAGATAGTCGCGGAAGCGATCGACCAGGGCTTCGCGCTCACTGCTGTCCATCACCGCTTGCCCCTTGGCCCCAGTACCGCACGGAAGGTCTCCTCATCGGGGCGTCCCGGCGCCTCGGTGGGCGCGGCCCGATCGAGGAGATCGATTGCCGTAGCCGGCCGGGTATCGAACAGCTCCTGGGCCAGGCGCAGCCGCTCGGTCCGGATGGCCTGGTACGCCTGGCGCAGGGCCTCGAAGCGTCGGGCGTCGCGCTCCGGCGGACAGGCTCGGACCGCGGCCAGATACGCCGCGTGGATGGCCGCGTCATCGGCGTCGCGCTCGACGCCCAGACAGAGGTATGGGTCCGCGTGTTCGAGATCGGGCCTTGGCATCGGGTTCAGGGTCTTATCCATAGACGGTGCTCGGGTCAAGGGCCTGCGTCGTTCAGGCACCGTGCTCCGGGTCGGGGATCAGCCGCTTGATCAGAACCCCGGCCCGGTGGGCCGTACGCTTGTCATCACTGCGGCGCGCCTGCCGGAAGGCCCGGCGGAGCTGGTCGAGCTCCCGGCTGGTGGGGCGGCCGGCTTCCTCGTTCGCGTATCGTGCCTCTAGGTTGTGCACGGTGAACAGCGGGTCCTCCAGGCGGTGGCGCAGTGCCTCGCGGGCGAAGCGGCCGCGCAGCTCCTCCTGGCCCGCCGCACGCAGCGCCTCGCAGACCGCAGCGTAATCGTCCAGGTCGAGGGTCCGGATGCGGACGGCTCGGCGCAGGGCCGGGGCGAAGGGCCCCAGGGCGCGGTCGAGGATGCCACTGGCCTCCGCGGCGACTTCGTGAATCCATTCGCAGAGATCCCGCAGCTGCTGCCGGTCGATCCGTTTCGGGGGGTTCAGGCCGCTTTGCACGAGCACTGTCGCGGCCGGCTGGCCGGCGAGTTCGGCCTCGGTGGCCAGCGCCAGGGCGTGGCCGAGGGTGCGGCCGTCGGTGAGGGTCCGAGCACGCCAACGGTGGGGTTTGGTGCCGCTGCCGTGGGTGGCGTCGACGACGGTACGCAGCCGTTCGAGCTGGGCCTGCGCCGCCGCCGAGTCCGCCCAGGTCTCCGCCTGGGCCAGGGCCGTGTGGGCAGCCTCCGGGTTCCCCTCGGCGCAGGCGGAGCGTGCGCGGGACAGCAGGGCGTCGTGGAGCACGGTCCGGGCCCGGCGATTGATCGGGTCGCGTTCGAGGATTCGCCGGGCGAAGTCCGCAGCCCCCTCGAAATCTTCACCGTGCAGCGCGAGTTCCAGTGCCTCCTGGAGCAGGGAGCGATCCTCGGGCCAGCGGGCCAGGGCCTGATCCACCGATCGGCGGGCTTGGGCGATGCGGCCGCAGTCGCGGTGGCGCTGGATGAGCAGCCGATGGCCGGGGAGATGATCCGGATCCAGGGTGACGCTCTCGGCCAGGGCGTTTTCGGCTTCGGCCGCGAGGGGGGTGTGGAGCAGACCCAGCTCGCTGGCCAAGCGGCGCTGGATTGCGGCGATACGCAAGGCGTTCTGGTCTCCGGGGACCGGCTCGGCATCGGCGCGAAGCGCGGCGATTACTGCCTGCCAGGCTGCCAGGACAGCGGTGTAGTCATCGGCCTGGAAACACTCGGTGCACCAGGCCTGCAGGAGCGCCTGCTCGAACTCGTCGGCCTCTTCGGGCAGCACCAGTGCGCGGCCATGGACGGCCACCTCCTGGAAGGCGAGGCGGATTCGTTGCCGACGGAACCACTGCTCGCCGAGCTCACTTCGCCAGTCCGCCAGGACGGCGGGTAGATCGGCGTCTGGCTGCGGTGCTTCGGGCCTGAAGAGCTCGCGCCAAAGCTCGTAACGCTGCGTCGACCAGCCACGCAGCGCAGTGGCGAAGCGGCGTAGGGGTTCGTCGACCCGGGTCAGTGCCGGCAGCAGCTCGGGGTCGGGGAGTCGGGCTAGCCGTGCGGCCTCGGCCAACGGAGCGAAGGGTGAGGAGTCATCGACGCCCTCGAGCAGACGTTCGGCGGACAGCTGCTGCTCCGGCTCGATCATGAGCGCCTTGAGCACGGTCACGAAGTCGCGGTAGGGCGAGCGGTACGGGATCGTCCGCAGATGCTGGGCGGCGACCTCATCCTGACCCGTGCAGTAAGCCGCCAGGGCTGCCAGTGCCGTATCGCCATCGGCGCGCACGGGGTCTTCGGGATCCAGCTCTGCCAGGCGCTCGGGGGCGGCGAGGTAGCAAGCCGCGAGGTGAGGGCGGGCCCGGCTCAGCGGCTCCGTTGCTCCGGCCTCGCACATGCGGATGTAGGCAGCCTGTGCGGCTTCGGCCTCGTCGAGTTCCAGCAGTAGACGGATCTGCTCCGGTTCCGGCAGGGCGCCGGGGCAACGCCACTCGCGGTTCTCCCAAATGGCCAATGCCTCGCGGGGCATGCCCTTGGCAGCGAGTTCCAGGGCGCGCCCGCGGTAGGCTGCGGCGAGGCCCTCGGCCCAGGTGCTCTCTGGCTCGGTCTGCGCCAGGGTGCGGTAGTGCTTGATGGCCTCTCGGTAGCGCCCAGCTGCGAGCGCCTGGCGCGCGTACGGCTCCACCGTCATGTGCGCGGTGTGCAGCGGCGGCTGCTGTTGTTGCCGCGAGGACAGTTGCTCGGACACGTCGACCCCTTGCTTGCCGCTCCGGTGGCGGGCACCCGACGTCGCGGGCCCGTGGGGAGCATGATACGCGTGCAGGCAGCTGCGCTCATCCTTGCACGGCGTGGACGGCGCAGGGGCGGTGCCGCCAGGATGGTTTTGGGTGACGAAAAAGAGCATTGATGATGGTCAAAAAGAGTGCTGACTGATAAGTTGTTGCGCGATGCCTTCCGGTCCCGGTCCGCTACTGAGCGGGCAGGGCGGCTCCGGGCCGATGCACCGCAGGCTGGGCAGCGCACGATCAATACAAGGTGAGGCATGAGCGTCGATTTCTTCTATAACTTCCTGGCGGGCCTCGGGTATACCCATCCGGTGCACCCGATCGCGGTCCACGTCACCATCGGGTTGGTGGTGGCAGCGCTGGTCTTCGCGCTTGTAGCGCGGTCACCGCGGTACGAGAAGTACGCGATCACGGCGCGTCACTGCGTGACGCTGGGCTTCATCATGGTCTTCCCGACCATCCTGCTCGGCTTCATGGACTGGCTCTACTACTACGGGGGCAACTGGACGACCACCTTCAAGATCAAGGTCTCGTTCGGCATCGTGCTCGCCGTGCTGCTGGGAATCGCGGCTATTCTTCCGGCCAGGCTGACCTACCGCTCGCCGGCGGTGCTGGCCAGCTACCTGGCGTCGTTCCTGGTGGTGGTCGTACTCGGCTACTACGGCGGTGAGCTGGTCCACGGTTCGGCCAGTCCGGCCGCGGACGAGGAGGTGGATGAAGACCCGGATGCCCGGGTTTCCTACGCGCAGATCGACCGGATCATGCGGGATGCCTGTGTCTCCTGTCATGCTCCCGGGAACGCCATCTGGGACCTGGATCTGACCTCGTACGAAGCGCTCATGGACGGGAGCAAGAACGGCCCGATCGTGGTGCCCGGCGAGCCCGGCGAGAGTGAGCTGGTCAAGCGCATCGACGGCACGGCCGATGTGCAGATGCCGCTTGGCGGCAGCCTCTCCGAGCGCGACAAGGACCGGATCATCCGCTGGGTCGAGCAGGGCGCCGAGAAGGACTAGAGGAAGAGGGTATGGGCGAGGCGCCGCCGATCCTCCAGCCGATCCAGTTGCCGCGCATGGCCCACTGCCCCGGGGCCGTGGAGTGGCTGCGACCCTGGGCCGAAGAGCTCTGCCCCGGGCCCGGCACCCTGGTGCTGGTCACCGGGCGGGCTACGCTCGCGCATCTGCCGGCGGCCCGGCAGGCGGTCGGCGAACTGGAGGCCCGGGGATGGAGCCTGGCGACGGTGACCGTCAGCGGTGAGCCGAGCGCCGAGTGGGTGGATGAGCAGCGTCAGCACCTGCCTGCTGGGGGTGTCGACCTGGTTGTGGCGCTCGGCGGGGGCAGTGTCCTAGATGTCGGCAAAACCCTGGCGGCGATGGCCTGCGAGCAGGGCCCGACGCGGGCCTATCTAGAGGGGGTCGGGGATCGCGCACCTTCCGGGCGCCGCGTCCCATGGATCGCCGTGCCGACCACCATGGGCACCGGCAGTGAGGTGACCCACAACGCCGTACTCGGTCAACCCGGTCTGGAGCGGGGCTACAAGAAGTCGCTGCGCCACCCCGGGTACGTAGCCGACCGGGTGCTCCTCGACGCACGACTGACGGCCTCAGTGCCCCGGGCGGTGGTGGCCAGCGCGGGGATGGACGCCTTCTCGCAGTTGCTTGAGAGCTACCTGGCGCCCACGACCTCGCCGTTGCTGGATTGTTGGCTGATGTATGCGCTTGAGCAGGCAGGTGCGGCGCTTCCGGAACTGATCTGCCGCCATGGGGACGCGGATCTGGAGGCTCAGCGCCACGCCATGGCTCTGGCCGCCACTGTCTCGGGTGTGGCGTTGACCCATACGGGCCTGGGCATCGTGCACGGGCTCATCGGGCCGCTTGGAGCGGTGGCGCCGGTCCCGCACGGAGTGGCATGTGCCAACGTGCTGTCGCCGGCGATGCGTCAGACGCTCGCCGAGGCCCGCGCCGTAGGTGGCGCGACGCAGGAGCGGGTGGAGCAGCGGATGGCTGCGGTCTCGGTCCAGCTTGGCGGCGGTTCCCGGGCCGACGAGCTGATCGAAGCCCTCGACCACTGGCGTCACCAGGCCCGGTTGCACGCCGGCCTTCCCGGGCTGGCCGGCTACGGTATCGACCATCGCCACCTGGACGCCGTGGTCGAGAAGGGGTCGAACCGGCGCAACGCGGTTGCGTTGAGCCCCGAGCAGTGGCGGTCCATTCTGGAAGAGAGCCTGTAGGTACCTCAGAAATGCATGCTTACGAAGATCTCAATGGTGCAGATCGGCCCGCTTGTCCGGCGCATTGGATCCTGGCGCCAGCCGCGCTGGCTTTGGCGGCCCTCGGTACCGCCCTGAACCCTCCGCAGATCCACGAGCTCCGCATCGATGGTGGCACGGTGCTGCAGCCCGTGGCCCTGGAACACGTCATGGAGCGTCGGCCGCAGGGGCCACCACCCTGGGGTGACGTGGAGCAGGTCTCGCCGGAGGAGGTTGAGGAAATCACAGCGCCGGCCGGGGACACGCGTGGCGCCCCCGGAGCCGAGGGGGGCAGCGGGATGTACCAGCGGCCCGACTGACGCCCCAGGTGGTCCGTCGCTGGTCGGCCGATTACTGGGACTGGTTGCGCGCCTCGAGTTCCTGCCAGCGCTCGTAGGTGGCCTCCAGGCGCGACTCAAGCTCCCCCAGCTGCTCCTGCAGCGAGGCAAGATGCCCATCGTCGCTCTGGTAAAGTGCGGGATCGGCCAACCGCTCGTGCAGCTGTGCCTGCTCCTGTTCAAGGGCCTCGATACGCTCCGGCAGGCCGGCCAGCTCCTGCTCCTCGCGCCGGGTCAGTCGCTTCGGCGCACCTGAGCTGCGCCCTCCCGACGTTCGCCTGCCAGTGTCCGGGGCGTCGTTGTCCGGCGATGCCTTGGCGCCGCGCTCGGAGCGGCGTTGCGCGGCCGGTCCGGGGCGCTGTCGCTGCCAGTCGGTATAACCGCCGGCGTATTCGCGGAAGCGGCCATCGCCCTCATAGGCCAGGCTCTGCGTGACCACCGCGTCGAGGAAGGCGCGGTCGTGGCTGACCACCAGCACCGTCCCGGAGAAATCCAGCAGTCGGTCCTCGAGCAGTTCCAGGGTCTCGGCATCGAGATCGTTGGTTGGCTCGTCGAGCACCAAAAGGTTGGCCGGTTGGCTGAACAGCCGGGCCAGCAACAGGCGGTTGCGCTCCCCGCCTGAGAGTGCCCGCACCGGCTGACGGGCGCGCTGCGGCGGGAACAGGAAGTCCTGCAGGTAGCTGAGCACGTGGCGGGACTGGCCGTTGATCTCGATGTGCTCGCGCCCCCCGCCGACGTTGTCCTGAACACTGGCGTCCTCGTCGAGCACGGCGCGCTGTTGGTCGAAGTAGGCGATCTCCAGCCGGGTGCCGCGGCGGATGGTCCCGTGGGTTGGTTCCAGTGCCCCGAGCAGCAGCCGAATGAGGGTGGTCTTGCCGCAGCCGTTGGGTCCGATGAGGCCCACCTTGTCGCCGCGCAGGACGGTGGTGTTCAGATCCCGGATGATGGTGGCGTCGTTGTAGGCAAAGTCTACTGCTTCGGCGTCGGCGACAATCTTGCCCGAGCGCTCCGCTTCTTGAACGCTGAAGCGCGCCTTGCCCTGATGCTCACGGCGCTCGGCCCGTTCGGCGCGCATGCGCTGGAGTTCCCGGACTCGTCCCTGGTTGCGGGTGCGCCGGGCCTTGATGCCCTGTCGGATCCAGGCTTCCTCCTGGGCCAGGCGCTTGTCGAATTCGGCGCGCTGCTGCTCCTCGGCGTGGAGGCGCTCTTCGCGGCGGCGCAGGTAGTTCTGGTAGTCGCCCGGGTAGCTGATCAGTGCTCCGCGGTCGATCTCCACGATGCGCGTGGCCAGGCTCTGCAGGAAGGCACGGTCGTGGGTGATGAACAGCAGCGCCCCTGGCCAGTCGCGGAGGAACCCCTCAAGCCAGGTGATGGCCTCGATGTCCAGGTGGTTGGTCGGCTCGTCGAGCAGGAGCAGGTCCGGGGCCGTGACCAGTGCGCGGCCGAGCAGCACGCGACGCTGCACGCCGCCGGAGAGGTTCGCCATGGCTGCCTCGGGGTCGAGGTCCAGGCGGGAGATCACGGCCTCGACTCGCTGCTTCAGGTCCCATCCGCCCTGGGCGTCCAGCGCGTCCTGGCAGGCCTGCATCTCGTCGAGGCGATCAGTGTCGCCGGCGGCAACGGCCTCGGCGACCCGGTGGTAACGCTCGACGGTCTCTCCCAGCTTGCCGAGGCCTGCGGCCACGTGTTGATAGACGGTGCCGCTGGTGTCCTCGGGCAACTCTTGGGCCAGTTGCGCGACCCGGACGCCCGGGTCGCAGAGGACCTGGCCGTCATCGGGTTCGACGGCGCCGGTGAGAATGCGCATTAGGGTAGATTTCCCGGCGCCGTTGCGTCCGACCAGGCAGACGCGTTCGCCTGATTCGACGGTCAGGTTGATGTCTTCCAGCAAGGGGGGGTGGTGCCCCAGGGCGAGTTGGACGTTGCGTAGCTCGAGTAGCGGCACAGGCTCCCTCAGTCGGCAGGCTCCAGGCGGTAAATCCCGCCATCGGATTCGTCGGTCAGCAGGTAGATATGGCCCCCGGGCCCTTCCTCAACAGCGCGAACCCGGCCCACGGTATCGCGCAGGATCTCTTCCTCGTGGACGACCGTTTCGTCCTCGATGACCACGCGGCGTATCGCCGGACGCACCAAGGCGCCGGCCAGGAAATCTCCCTCCCAGCGCGGGAACGCCTGGCCGCTGTAGTGATCCAGCCCTGAAGGGGCGATCGCCGGTGTCCAGTCACGGATGGGGGATTCCATGCCCTCGGCGTGGCGCCCGATGCCGATCTGCTCCTGGGTGGCGTAGTCGCGGCCGTGGGAGATGATCGGCCAGCCGTAGTTGTACCCCGCCTGGACCCGGTTGAGTTCGTCGCCGCCTCGCGGGCCGTGCTCAGTCTGCCAGATCGCGCCGGTCTCGGGGTGGATGAACTGGCCCTGGGCGTTGCGATGGCCGTAGGAGTAGATTTCGTCGCGCACCTGGTCGTCGGCCACGAACGGATTGTCCCCGGGGACCGAGCCGTCGTCGTTGAGGCGCAGGGTGGTACCAACGTGGTCGCCGGTGTCCTGCGCCCGGTGGGTATCCGGGTCGTGCTCGTCGTCGCCGCGATCGCCGACGGTCATCAGCAGGGTGCCGTCCGGCTTGAAGTCGATCCGCGACCCGTAGTGGCGGCCCGGGGTGGCGGCGGCATCGGCCACGAAGATCTCCTCGAGGTCGGTCAGCCGCGGCGCGCCGTCATCGAGGCGCGCCCTGGCCAGGGCCACGGTGGTTTCGTTGGCATCCCCCCGCGCGTACGTGAAGTACACCCAGCGGTTGTCGGTGAAGTCCGGATGCAGGGTGATATCCAGCATCCCGCCCTGGTTGCGCGCGTGGATGCGGTCGGGCCCGCCGGACAAGCGCTCCACCCGGCCGTCTTCGACCCGATTGATGCGACCCGGCCGTTCGGTGACCAGCATGCCACCTTCGGGCAGGAAAGCCAGTCCCCAGGGGTGTTCCAAATCGGTGGCGACTTGCACGATGCGCACACCGTGATACTCCGTATCGTGATGAGCCTCGATGACCTCTTCGGCCAGGGCGGCCCCGCCGATCAGCGAGAACCCGGTCAGGGTGGCGATACGCGGCGTGACTCGGACCATGGCGCCTGCTCCATGCTAGCGTAGACCTTATACGGCCCTTACCATTCAAGCAGAGGAGGTCCGTCGTGGACAGCATACGCTCGCGAACCGGCGTTCCGATGGAGGTGATCGATCTCCACTTCCAGGGCAAGGCCGGGCGCATTGCCAGTTTCCTGATCCGTCATCAAGGCGGGGCGATGCTGATCGAGAGCGGCCCCGGCAGCACGATCGGCGGCTTGGAGTTCGAGCTTCGGCGGCGGGGCCTGGCGCCGACGGATATCACCCACCTGCTGCTCACCCATATTCACCTCGACCACGCCGGTGCCGCCGGTTGGCTGGCCCGTCAGGGCGCCCATGTGTACGTGCACCCGCGGGGTGCCCCCCATCTGATCGACCCCGGCCGTCTGCTCGATAGCGCCTCGCGGATCTATGGAGACGACATGGATCGGCTCTGGGGGGAGTGCCTGCCGGTGCCCGAGGAGCAGATCACCACACTCGATGACGGTGACGAGGTCGCCGTGGGCGGAGTCGGCGTGGTCGCCCTGGACACGCCGGGGCATGCCGAGCACCACCTGGCCTTCCAGCTCGACGATGTCTGCTTCACCGGTGACGTGGGCGGCGTGCGCATGCCCCACTCAGGGGTGGTCATCCCGCCCGCGCCGCCACCGGAGTTCGACCCGCAGCGGTGGCGGCAGAGCTTGGCGCACATCGCTGCGCAACAACCGGAGTACCTGGCGCTGACCCATTTTGGCCTGTTCCTGGATCCGCCGGAGCATCTGGCGGCCCTGCGCCGTGGCCTGCGCGACCTGACGCGCTGGGCGGACGAAACGGTGGCCGAGGCGAACGATGTCGCCGATCTGCAGGCCCGTTACACCGCCTGGCTAGAGGCGTGGGCGCTGGAGCAGGGGCTGGATCCGGCGGACTGGGCCGGGCATCAGGCGATCAATCCGGCCTGGATGTCCGCACTGGGGCTGCGGCGCTACTGGAAGCAGAAGCAGGGCTGACGTCCTGCATCCCGATACGACGAGGAGGCTGCATGGCAGCGGGGTCTAGCTACGATGATCTGCCCATGGAGTGGGTGGGCAATTGGGCCGGGCGGCGCGCTGCGCTGACCCCGGAGCGGATGGCGCTCTACGAGCCGGACAGCGAGCGTTGCATCACCTATCGCCAGGCCGATCAGCGGGCCGAGCGTGCTGCGGCCCTGTTGACCGAGACCCTGGGGATCGGCCCCCGCGAACCGGTCTGCCTTCTGTCGCGCAATCGGCTCGAGGCGGTCGATCTCTATCTTGCCTGTGGCAAGACCGGTGTGATCCTGGCGCCGCTGTCTTACCGCCTGGCGCAACCTGAGCTCAACGACCTGGTCCGGCGGGTTGCGCCGCGCGCCCTGTTCTACGATGAGGCCTTCGCCGAGCTGGCCGCGGACCTGGATTTGCCCGCCGGCGCCCAGCGTGTCGAGCTGGCCGATGGGCGCGGCCGGTGGTTCGAGGCCGTGGATGCGGGCGAGGATCCGCGCACCGGTCAGAACCGTCCGCTGGCCCTCTCGGACCCGTGTCTCTACGTGCACACCGGTGGAACCACGGCCACGCCCAAGATCTGCGTGGTTTCCCATCGGCAGATGGTCTGGAACGCCGTGGACATTCTGGTCAGCAGTGGCGGATCGCTCGGGCCTCAGCAGGAGCTGCTGACCTTTCCGTTGTTCCATATCGGTGGCTGGAACACCCTAACTCCGGTGTTCTACGCCGGCGGCTACACCGTCATGCCGCGCAGCTTCGACGCCGGGCAGGCCCTGGAGCTGATCGAGGTGGAGGGGATCACCCATTTCGGTGCAGTTGAGGCCATGCTGCAGTTAATGGCCGAGCATCCGCGCTTCGCCGGGGTGGATATGAGCACGCTGGAGCAGATCACGACTGCCGGTGCGCCCTGTTCCTCCTGGACCATGCAGCCGTTCTGGCAGCGGGGGATCCGTGTCAGTCAGTCCTACGGGATGACCGAGGCGGGTCCGTCGAACTTCCTCTATGTCGGTGATGATCAGGGCATCGATGAACTGCGCGAGCACCACGACTCGGTGGGCACCTCGATGTTTCACACGGACTACCGCATCGTCGATCCCGAACGGCTA
This sequence comes from Halorhodospira sp. 9622, assembly GCF_022228025.1. Lineage (NCBI taxonomy): Bacteria > Pseudomonadati > Pseudomonadota > Gammaproteobacteria > Chromatiales > Ectothiorhodospiraceae > Halorhodospira > Halorhodospira sp. 9622. The sequence continues at coordinate 61,429 of NZ_JAJNRE010000010.1, forward strand.
GAGCCGGTGCGCCGGGGTGAGGTCGGCGTGCTGCTGATGCGCAGCCCCCACAACTTTGACGGCTACCTCGACGAGCCCGAGCGCAGTGCCGGGGCGCTGCTCGCGGACGGCTGGGTCTACAGCGGTGACCTGGCTCACGAGGATGCTGAGGGCTATGTGCGCCTGGTCGGCCGCGCGGACAACATGTTTATCAGCGGCGGCGAGAACATCGCCCCGGAGGAGGTGGAGCAGGTCCTGCTGCGCCACGCCGGTGTTCGCAAGGCGGCGGTGGTGGGCGTGCCCGACCCGCGCTGGGGTGCGGTGCCGGCGGTTGCGGTGGTCGCACGCGAGGGTGCCGATGTCGATGCGGCGCAGATCCTACAGTTTGCCGAGCGGGAGCTGGCACGGTACAAGGTGCCGCGGTTGATTCGCTTTTACGAGGATCTGCCGCTGACCGGCGCCGGCAAGGTGGACCGCAACCGCGTCCGCGAGCAGCTTGCCGGGGAGGCAGGGGCGTCATCGGGAGAGGAGTAGGCATGACGGATCGATTCGGTAACGCGCGGGTGCTGGTGGTGGCGGGTTCCGACTCCGGGGGCGGGGCCGGCATTCAGGCGGACCTGAAGGCGGTGATGGCGCTCGGCGGCTACTGCAGCACGGCGATTACCGCGCTGACGGCGCAGAACACCCGGGGTGTCCAGGATGTGCACACGATCCCGCCCGGTTTTGTGGCTGCTCAGATGCGCTCGGTCCTCGCCGACATCGGTGCCGACTGCGTGAAAACGGGCATGCTCCACGACACTGCGGTCATCGATGCGGTGGCCGCCGAACTCGACGCCCTGGCGCCCGGCGTGCCGCTGGTGGTGGACCCGGTGATGGTCGCCCAGAGTGGCGATCGACTCCTGGCCGAAGCGGCCGCCGAGCGGCTCGGCGATGTGCTGCTGCCACGGGCAACCCTCCTCACCCCCAATCTGCCCGAGGCGGAGGTACTACTCGGCCGATCCGTGCCGGGCACCGAGGCCGGCCTGCGGGAGGCGGCCCGAGCCCTGCGCGGTTTCGGCCCCGGAGCGGTCCTGGTCAAGGGCGGGCATGCGGCCGGTGAAGAGGTTATCGATTGCCTGGCTACGCCGGACGGCGAGATGTGCTTTCGTAGCCGACGGATCGACACGACCTCCAACCATGGCACCGGGTGCACCCTGGCGAGCGCCATCGCTGCCGGGGTCGCCCGGGAGCTGCCTATGGCCGATGCCGTCGCCCGCGCCCGGGACTACCTCCAGGAAGCCCTGCGCACGGCCCGCGGCCTTGGATCCGGGGCGGGGCCGGTGAACCACGCCTTCAATGTGCCCCCTTATTGATTGAGGGGGTGGCGTGATGCGGCAAATTGGCACAGAACGAAAAATGGACTAGACTGGTCCACAATAGAATCGCTCAAAACCGTGAGGGCTGTGCCATGTACGCGAACGCCGATCCGAACACCCTGGTGCAGGTTACCGCCCGTGGTCGCTACGCCGTTGGCGCAGTGCTGCACATCGCGCTCCACGACGAGATCGGCCCGGTCCCGCTGGCCGAGATCTCGGTCTGTCAGAATATCTCCACCTCCTACGTGGATCAGATCTTCGCCGATCTGCGGCCACACGGGATCATCGAGGGCATCCCCGGGCCGGGGGGCGGGTACCGGCTGGCCCGTCCGGCGACTGAGGTGACGGTGGCGGAGATCATCGCGGCGGTGGAGCGGCGCGAGGCCGGAACCCACTACCGCAGCGCGCTTGAGGGTGCGGTCTGGAGCCGGCTGATGGCGGATATTGCCCACTTCATGGAGCGGCTCACCGTGGCCGATCTGGTGGAGCGTCCGGCGGCGCGGGAGTGGCTTGCGCGGCAGTATCGAACCGGTCCGTGGCGGTGCGAGGTGTGCGGCGTGCTCACCGAGCGGGGCCCGAAGCATGCCGGTCATCGGGCGGGACGTTCCCGACGGGCGCGGTAGGACCGCCTCCGCCGGGGGGGGGGTCCCCCGGGGCGGTCAGCCGAAACGCTGCTCGACGTAGGATTCGACGATCTGCTCGAACTCTTCGGCGATGCGCTCCCCTTTGAGGGTCACGGAGCGCTCGCCGTCGATGAAGACTGGGGCCGAGGGCTGCTCGCCGGCGCCCGGCAGGCTGATGCCGATATCGGCGTGGCGGCTCTCGCCGGGGCCATTGACCACGCAACCCATCACCGCGATGCGCAGCCCCTCGACACCGGGGTAGCGTTCGCGCCACTCCGGCATGCGGGCATCGATATGGCTGCGGATGTGCTCGGCGAGACGCTGGAAGAAGTCGCTGGATGTGCGGCCGCAGCCGGGGCAGGCCGTGACCCGCGGCGTGAAATCGCGCAGCCCCATGCTCTGCAACACCTGCTGCGCTACCTCGACCTCGCGGGTTCGGGCGCCTCCGGGATCCGGCGTGAGCGAGACGCGGATGGTGTCGCCGATCCCCTCTTGGAGCAGGATGGCCAGGGCCGCCGAGGAGGCGACTACGCCGGGCACCCCCATGCCGGCCTCGGTCAGGCCCAGGTGGAGGGGGTAATCGCAGCGCCGGGCGAGGTCGCGGTAGACCGCCACCAGATCCTGGACGCCGCTCATCTTGCAGGAGAGCACGATGCGATCACCGGGCAGGCCCAGCTCCTCGGCGCGTTGCGCGCTCTCCACCGCCGAGGTGACCACCGCATCGCGCATGACGGTCTCCGGCGGCAGCGGCTCCGTTCGCGCCGCATTGGCGTCCATCAGCCGGGTGAGGACGCTGTCGTCGAGGCTTCCCCAGTTGACGCCGATCCGCACAGGCAGGTCGTAGGTGCAGGCGATCTCGATCATCTCGGCGAACTGCGGGTCGCGTCGGCTCCCTTTGCCGACGTTGCCGGGGTTGATGCGCATCTTGGCAAGGGCCTCAGCGCACTCCGGGTGGCGGCGCAACAGCTTGTGCCCGTTGAAGTGGAAGTCGCCGACAAGCGGTACCTCGGCCCCCACACGGGCGAGGCGCTCGCGGATGCGCGGCACGGCCGCGGCGGCCTCCTCGTTGTTGATGGTGACCCGCACGAGCTCCGATCCGGCCCGGGCCAGATCGGCGGCCTGGACCGCGGTGCTCACCTCGTCAGCGGTGTCGGTGTCGGTCATCGACTGGACCACGATCGGTCCATCGCCACCGATGCTCAGGTCACCGATGCGGACGGTTCGACTGCGGCGCCGGGGCGCCGGCTCGGCTTCCAGGGGACGGGTTTCTGCATCCATGGCCGGTATTGTAGCCCAATCCGTCGTCGACCCGGAAAACATTCGTCTTTTACGATGCCGAAAGGCCGCGGTGTCCCCGCCGTGGCGACACGAACCTGGGAGGCACCATGATCGAACTCTACAGCTGGCCAACCCCCAACGGACAGAAAGTGCACATCGCCCTCGAGGAGATGGGGCTCGCGTACCGGGTCCACGGTGTGGATATCGGCAAGGGCGAGCAGTTTGCCGAGCAGTTCCAGCGCATCAGCCCGAACGGCCGCATACCGGCGATCGTCGATAGCGAGGGGCCCGGCGGGCAGCCGTTCTCCGTGTTCGAGTCCGGGGCGATCCTCATCTATCTGGCGGAGAAGAGCGGGCAGTTTCTGCCGACGGATCCGGCCGCGCGGATGCGCGTGATCGAGTGGCTGATGTTCCAGATGGGTGGCGTCGGACCGATGTTCGGTCAGGCGGGCCACTTCCGCAACCAGGCGCCGGAGCGGGTGGATTACGGCATCGAGCGCTACACCCAGGAAACGGAGCGCTTGCTCGGGGTTCTGGACCGTCGGTTGGGCGAGGTGCCCTACCTGGGTGGGGTGGCCTACAGCATCGCCGACATGGCGACCTATCCGTGGGTTCAGGTGGCCGAGCGCCTGGGGCAGCGCATGGGCGACTTCCCCAACGCGCTGCGCTGGTCGGATGAGATCGGCGAGCGCCCTGCGGTGGAGCGGGGGATGGCGGTGCTTAGGCAGCAGTAGGCTGGGGCCCCGGGGCGCGGCCCGGGTGGGCCGCGCTAAGGTTGTTTACCCGGGTCCGGGGTGATCCCGTGCTGGATGATCTCCGTGGCTGCTGCCAGGACATCGCTCTCGGGGGTGCCGTCCTCGCTCCAGATCAGGTGGCGTTTGCCCATGAAGAATGCGATCCCGATCAGCGCCAGTGCCTGGGTGTAGGGATCCCCGCGGCGGACTTCGCCGCGGGCCTGTGCTGCCTCGAGGCGCTCGGCGTAGCCTCCTGCCAGGGTCTGGAAGTACCACCGATGCGCTTCCGGATCGACGAACTGCGACTCCATCACGATCCGGTAAAGGTTTTCGTGCTCGCGGCAAAAGCGTAGGAACGCCTCCAGGCCGATGCGCTCAGCTTCGGCACGGTTTGCCGCGCCCTCGATGGCTTCGCTGAGATAGCGGCGCATGGTGCGGTTCATGTGCTCGACCAGCGCGCGGAAGATCTCCTCCTTGGAGCGGTAGTAGAGGTAGAACGTCCCCTGGGCCACCCCGGCGCGCTGGGTGATGCTGCTGATCGATGCGTTGTGAAAGCCCTTCTCGCCGAACTCCACCTCGGCGGCGGCGAGCAGGTTGCGGCGCGTGCGCTCGCCGCGCTCCGTGGCCGGCCCCACCCCCTGGGTCAAACCGGGTCTGGTCTTCTCCATGGCCATCCCGCAATTGGCTGGTTAACCTGCTCAAATTAAGTTGGCCGGTTTAACCCTGTCAAATCTGCCGGGAAACGTGGAAGTGAGGAGGTGCCCCCGTGCAAGCCGTCGACCGCCTGCTGCAGATCATGGAGCGCCTGCGGGACCCCGAGCGCGGGTGTCCCTGGGACGTGGAGCAGGATTTCCACTCTATCGCGCCGCATACCGTCGAGGAAGCTTACGAGGTCTTCGATGCGATCGAGCGCGGTGACATGGATGCGCTGCGGGATGAACTCGGTGACCTGCTGCTGCAGGTCGTCTTCCACGCGCGCATGGGCGAGGAAGGCGGGCACTTCGACCTGGAGTCGGTGGCCGAGACGCTCGAGGCGAAGCTCATCCGCCGGCATCCGCATGTCTTTGGGGCTGCGCGGGTGGCTGAACCGGAATCCGTGACCCATCATTGGGAGGCGATCAAGGAGCAGGAACGTGAGCATCGGGGCGAAGGCGACAGCGCCCTCGATGGGGTGGCGACGGCACTGCCGGCCTTGGCTCGGGCCACCAAGCTCCAGCGCCGGGCGGCGCGGGTGGGGTTCGACTGGCCGGACTACCGGGGCGCGGCTGCGAAGATCCGTGAAGAGCTGGCCGAAGCGGAGGCCGAGGTGGACGGGAGCCCCGAGCGTCGCGAGGCCGAGGTCGGCGATCTGCTTTTTGCCGTAGTCAATTTGGCGCGCCATCTCGACGTCGATCCGGAAACGGCCCTGCGTCGCGCCGGTCAGCGTTTCGAGGCGCGCTTTCGTGGCGTGGAGGCGGAGTTCGCCGCGCGTGGTGAAACCCTCGGGGCGCAGTCGATCGATGCCCTGGAGGCGGCTTGGCAGAGGACGAAGGGGAGGGAAGGGGGAACGTGACCGGGTCGGCGGCAGATCCAGGGAGGGAGCGGCGTATGCCGCCGGCAGTGCAGGGGCTTAGCCGGGTCGTCCCGCTCCTGCTCGCCCTCGGGGTCTTCGTCGCCGTTTTGATCCTTGCCGGCGTGCTCGCGCACTGGCTGGAGGAGTATCGCCTGGAGCAGGCGCGCTCGCAGGTGACCGAGGAAGCTTCGGCGCTGCGGGGACGGATTGAGGGGGAGCTGAACGCCTCCGTGTCGCTGGTCACGGGGCTGGGCGTCCTAGTAGGGGCGGATCCCGAGATCGACGGGCGGCGATTCGCCGCGATCGCGCAGCGGATGATGCGCCCCGAGTTTCACATCCGCAATATCACGCTGGCCCCGGACAATGTGATCCGCTACGTCTACCCGCTGGCCAGCAACGTCCGGGCCCTGGGCCTGGATATCAGCGAGCATCCGGCCCAGAGTCCCAGTCTCCAGCGCGTCATGGCCACCAGCGCTCCGGTGGTTGCTGGTCCGACGGAGCTGGTCCAGGGGGGCGAGGCGCTGATCGTGCGCGTTCCAGTCCATGAGGATGATGGGCGCTACTGGGGCGTGGCCAGTGTCCCGCTGGATCTCGACAGCTTCTACCGTGCTGCCGGGTTGCGGGAGATCGAGCAATCCGGTTTGCAGATTGCCCTGCGCGGGCGGGACGGGCTCGGCCGGAAGGGCGGCGTCTTTTTCGGCGAACCGTTTGTCTTCGAGCGGAATCCGGTGCGCATGGATATCACGTTCGGGGCATCCAGCTGGCAGCTGGCGGCCATTCCCGAGGGCGGATGGCAGGCGAAGGCCTCGTTGCCGGCCTGGTGGTGGTGGGGCTGGGCCGGCGGAGGCGTGATGCTGGCCCTGCTAGGCGGTGTGGTGGCTCGCCAGGCCCTGTGGCTGCGCTTTCTCAAGAATCGGCTTGAGGCCATCATGGCCACCATCCCCGATCTGGGGTTCGTGATTGATGATCGTGGGCAGTTCCGGGAGGTTTTCGGCGGGCAGGAGCGGCGCCTTTACCGGGATTTGCGCAACCTGGTCGGGCGGCGGCTGCATCAGGTGCTGCGCTTCGAGCTGGCCGAGAGCTTTCTTGAGAGCATCCAGCAGGCACTGGCCGAGCGGCGGCTGGTGACGCTGGACTACGAACTCGATATGGATGAGGTCGAGGGCGGCGGCGAGCACGGACCGCGCGGGCGCCAGTGGTTCGAGGCGCGGATCTACCCGCTGCCGCCGGGGCTGGAGGCGCGCCCCTCGGTGCTGTGGCTCGCCTACAACGTCACCGAGAGGATGCAGGCGTTGGCTGAGGCCGAGCGGAGCCAAGAGCAGATGCGACATATGGCCCTGCACGACCACCTCACCGGTCTGGCCAACCGGGCGCTGCTGCTCGATCGCCTGGAGAAGGCGCTGGAGTGGGCGCGGCGCAACCGCGAGTCGGTGGCGCTGCTGTTCATCGATCTGAACCACTTTAAGCCGATCAATGACGAGCACGGCCACGAGGTCGGAGACCGGGTCCTCCAAGAGTTGGCCACGCGCCTGACCGGTGCTGTGCGGGAGGTGGACACGGTGGCCCGCCACGGTGGCGACGAGTTCGTCATCCTGCTCGAGGGCGTGGACAGCCGGCGCGCCGCCGAGCGGGTGGCCGACAACATCGTCGCCAGCCTCGACGAGCCGGTGACCGTCAACGGCTTGGCTTTCCCGGTCTCGCTGAGCATTGGCATTGCCCTGTATCCCGAGCACGGAAGCTCGGCGGACGAGCTCCAGCGCGTCGCCGATGACGCCATGTACGCCGCTAAGGCCGATCGCTCGTGCAGTACCTACGCCTTCGGGGCGCCCCTGGCCGGACCGTATACAGCGGACTAGCGCAGCAGGAGCACCGCGGCGACCGAGCGGTCCTCGCCGAGGAGGAGGTTGAATGTCCTGCAGGCGGCGCGGGTATCCATGGCTTCAAAACCGATCCCGGAGCCGATCAGCGCCCGCATCAGCTCGCGATCGGGGAAGGACTGCTCACTTCCGGTGCCGAGCAGGATCAGCTCCGGTTCCAGGTCGATGGCCGGCTGCAGGTCGGCGAGGGTGAGTTCCTCCAGGCGCTCGGCGCGGATATCCGTGCTCAGCAAGGTCGGTGTCACCAGGACGCTGGTCTGGTACTCGGTCTGATTGATGCGGATCCAGCCCGGTTCGAAGGCGCGGATCCGGTAACCGGCATTGCCGTGATCTTGGGCGAGTTTCATGGGCTCAAGCCTCGATCTCGTTTGACAGTCCTGCCCCGGGTGAGTACGTTCACAGGCTTCATTGCCCCCGGTCCCTACACTGCATTCCTTGAGGTTCGCCCGTGGACTCCGATCTGCCGAAAGCCGACTTCCCTCGGATCAAGCGGCTGCCTCCGTACGTCTTCAACATCGTCAACGAACTCAAGGCGGCCGCACGCCAGCGGGGCGAGGATATCGTGGATTTCGGGATGGGCAATCCCGACCAGCCGACGCCCCAGCATATCGTGGACAAGCTCTGCGAGGCTGCCCAGCGACCCGACACGCACCGGTATTCGATGTCGCGGGGGATCCCGCGACTGCGTCGGGCGGTGGCTAACTGGTACGCCCAGAACTTCGATGTGCACCTCGACCCGGAGAGCGAGGCCATTGTCACCATCGGCTCCAAAGAAGGCCTGGCCCACCTGGCCCTGGCCACTCTGGGGCCGGGGGACGCCGTGCTGGTGCCCAACCCCGCCTACCCGATCCACCCCTACGGCGTCGTGATCGCCGGAGCGGATATCCGCCACGTGCCCATGATCCCGGGCGGGGACTTCTTCGTGGAGCTCGAGAAGGCGATCCGGGATACCTACCCCAAGCCCAAGATGCTCATCCTCAACTTCCCGTCGAACCCGACGGCGCAGTGTGTCGAGCTGGACTTCTTCGAGAAAGTGGTCGAGATCGCCCGCAAGGAGGGCATCTGGGTCGTGCAGGATCTGGCCTACGCCGAGATCGTCTTCGACGGCTACAAGGCCCCGTCGATCCTGCAGGTGCCGGGTGCCAAGGACGTGGCGGTGGAGTGTTACTCCCTGTCCAAGACTTACAATATGCCCGGCTGGCGGATCGGGTTCGTCTGCGGGAATCCGGACTTGATCGCCGCCCTGGCACGGATGAAGTCGTACCTGGATTACGGTATGTTCACGCCCATCCAGGTCGCCGGCATCCTGGCGCTGGAGGGGCCGCAAGACTGCGTCGAGGAGATCCGCGAGATGTACCGGGCCCGGCGCGATGTCCTCTGTGATGGGCTGGAGGCGGCCGGATGGCCCGTGGAAAGGCCGAAGGCGACCATGTTTGTCTGGGCCCGTATCCCCGAGGCGTATCGGGAGATGGGCTCGCTGGAGTTCTCGAAGAAGCTGCTGGCCGATGCCAAGGTGGCGGTCTCCCCAGGGATCGGCTTCGGCAGTTACGGCGATGAGTATGTCCGTTTCTCGTTGATCGAGAACGAACACCGCACGCGTCAGGCGATTCGCGGCATCAAACAGATGCTGCGGCGTGATGATGCTTGCTGAGCCCGCGCCCTGCGCGGCGGGCTGGAACCGCTCAGATTCGGAGGTGAGGATTGAAACCGGTTAATGTGGGGATGCTCGGCCTCGGTACCGTGGGTTCGGGGGTGGTCAATATCCTCGAGCGCAATGCCGATGTGATCAGCCGGCGCGCCGGGCGCGAGATCCGCGTTACCCACGCCTCGGCGCGCCATCCGGAGCGCCCGCGCAGCTGCCGCCTGGAGGGGATCCGCCTGACCACCGATCCGTTCGAGGTGGTCGACGACCCGGAAGTGGAGATCATCGCCGAGCTGATCGGCGGCTACGAGCCGGCCCGGGAGCTGGTGCTGCGTGCGTTGGACAACGGCAAGCACGTTATTACCGCCAATAAGGCGCTGATCGCCTCCCACGGCAACGAGATCTTCGCCCGGGCGCGGGAGAACGGTGTTACGGTGGCCTTCGAGGCAGCGGTGGCCGGCGGCATCCCGATCATCAAGGCCGTGCGCGAGGCGCTGACCGGTAACCGCATCGAGTGGCTCGCGGGGATCATCAACGGGACCTCGAACTACATCCTCACCGAGATGTTCTACGAGGGCCGGGATTTCGGAGACGTCCTCGCCGAGGCGCAGCGCCTGGGCTACGCCGAGGCGGACCCGAGCTTCGATGTCGACGGCACCGACGCCGCCCACAAGCTGACCATCCTGGCCTCCATCGCCTTCGGCATCCCGCTGCAGTACGACAAGGTCTATGTCGAGGGCATCGATCATATCACGCGCGAGGACGTGGCCTTCGCCGAGGAGCTGGGTTTCCGGATTAAGCACCTGGGCCTGGCCTTCCATGAGGAGAACGGCTACGCGCTGCGCGTGCACCCGACGCTTCTGCCGCGACGGCACATGCTGGCCAACGTCGACGGCGTCATGAACGCCGTCATGGTCAAGGGCGACGCCGTCGGGCCGACGCTCTACTACGGCGCCGGTGCCGGCGCCGAGCCGACCGCCTCGGCGGTGGTGGCCGATATGATCGACGTGGTGCGCGAGTTCAACCTGGAGCCCGAGAACCGGGTGCCTTATCTGGCGTTCCATACCGAGTCCCTCTCGCGGGAGCCGGTGCTGCCCATGCGCGACGTCGAGACGGCCTACTACCTACGGCTCTCGGCGCGGGACGAGCCCGGCGTGCTGGCCGACGTCACCCGCGTGCTCGGGGATTTCGGGATCTCCATCGAGGCCATCATCCAGAAACAGCCGCAGGCCGGGGCCGATCACGTCCCGATCATCCTGCTGACCCACCGTATCCATGAGCGTCACATGGACGCGGCCATCGAACGCCTGGAGCACCTGGAGCAGGTCGATGGACGCGTCGTGCGCATCCGTGTCGAGAGCCTGGAGTGAGAGCATGCCCTTTCGACCCCGCTACACTGGACTGATCGCCAAGTATCTGGATCGGCTGCCGATCAGCGATGATGCCCGGATTCTCGGGCTGGGCGAGGGCAATACGCCGCTGATCCAGCTGACGCGGATCCCGGCGGAGCTCGGCCGCGACGTGGACCTCTACGTCAAGTTCGAGGGCCTGAACCCCACCGGCTCGTTCAAGGACCGCGGCATGACCATGGCGGTCACGAAGGCGGTCGAGCAGGGGGCCAAGGCGATCATTTGCGCCTCGACCGGCAACACCTCGGCCTCGGCCGCGGCCTATGCGGCCCGCGCCGGGATCAGCTGTTTCGTGCTTATTCCCGATGGCAAGATCGCCATGGGTAAGCTGGCCCAGGCGATCATGCACGGTGCGCAGGTGCTGCAGATCCGCGGCAATTTCGACGCCGGCATGCGCCTGGTCAAGGAGCTGGCCGAGCACGCGCCGCTGACCATCGTCAACTCCATCAACCCGTATCGGCTGCAGGGTCAGAAGACGGCGGCCTTCGAAGTGATCGAGGAGCTTGAACGCGCCCCGGACTACCACTGCCTGCCCGTGGGCAACGCCGGCAACATCACGGCCCACTGGATCGGCTACAGCGAGTGCGCCGGACGCAAGGGTGACGAGCAGCTGACCGCTGCCTGCGCCTTCTGCGAGGGGCATTGTCGTTACGCGTCCGCACTGGTGGATCGGCGCCCGCGCATGGTCGGCTACCAGGCGAGCGGCAGCGCACCTTTCCTGCGGGGCGGGCCAGTGGCTGAGCCCGAAACCGTGGCGACGGCCATCCGCATCGGCGATCCGCAGTCGTGGGATTACGCCCAGGCCGTTCGCGAGGAGTCCGGTGGGTGGTTCGATGAACTCAGTGACGAGGAGATCCTCCGGGCGCAGCGGATGCTCGCCGATCATGAGGGTGTGTTCTGCGAGCCGGCCTCGGCGACCTCGGTGGCGGGGGCCATGCGCGATATCCGCAGCGGCCGCATCCCCGAGGGCAGCACGGTGGTCTGTACCCTGACCGGGCATGGCCTCAAGGACCCGGATGTGGCCAGCGCCCAGGCCGGGGATGCGGTGCAGACCGTGGATGCCGACTATGAGGCCGTCCGCGAGGCCATTCTGAAGCGGCTTTGAACGCCCACCGTTTACGCCTGCGGATTCCGGGGCTGCTCGGGCCGCTTCCCGGGCGGCTGCCTCCCGGGGTGCTGGCACGCCAGCCGGCGCTGGAGACCTGGCTGGCCCGGGGCCGGCACGGCCCCTTGACGCCGTCGCCGGTGCCCGAGGCGGCCGGTGCCCTGGGATGGCTGGCCGACGGCGGGGATCCGGGCTGTGAGGCTTACTGGAGCCGTGCGCAGCCATTGCACCTGCGCCCGGAGGCAGCGGGTGTGCGCCTGGTGCAGGTCGCGATCAACGAGTTCGAGGCCGCGCGGCTGGAGACCGATCTGGCCGATCTGCTGGCCGGACGGCGCGTGCAGCTGCACCGGACATCCGCCGGGCGTTGGTACTTGCAGAGCCAGGCGCCGCTGCCGGAACGTCCCGCACCGGAACAAGTCTGCGGCCGTTTCATCGACGCCTACCTGCCGCGGGGAGGCGACGCCCTGAGGTGGGCGACGCTCTTCAACGAAGTCGAGATGGCCTTGTGTGACCACCCGGTCAACCGCGATCGGGAAGAGCGCGGCGAGCCGCCCATCAACGCCCTGTGGGCGTGGGGTAGCGGGCGGTGCCCTACGCCCCCGGCGTCGTTTCCCTGGCAGCGCCTGTTCAGCGACGATCCGGCCTGGCTGGGGCTCGGGGTGCTGGCTGGGGCCGAGGTGGCGGATCTGGCTGGATCGACGCCCATCCTCCCGGGGCCGGATACGCTGGTCGCGGTCCCTTGGGCGGAGCAGGCGCTGGCCGTGGATGATGGGGCGGCGTGGATCGACGCCGTGGCGGCGGTTGAGCGCGCGATCGCCGCGCCGGCGCTGGTGGCGCTGCGCGAGGCCGCTGCGCAGGGGTCGCGCTGGGATGCGCTGGAACTGTGTTTTGGGGCCGATGACCACGGTGTCACTTTGGGACGGCGGGAGCTGCGTCGGTTCTGGCGCCGGCCCCGGCCCCTCGGCGCCTGGGTCCGGGAGGGCGGCGAGGATGCCTGAGCGCATCCGGCGGCGTCCGGCGGGTGCACTTCCGGACGGCGTTGCGCAGGACCTGCACCCGGTCCTGCGGCGGGTCTATCAGCGCCGCGGCCTACGCGATGCCGCGGAGCTGGATCTGAGCCTGCGGCGGCTGCAACCGCCGACCGGCATGGCCGATCTGGACCGTGCGGTGGCTGCGCTGGTTCCGGCCCTGAGCCGGGGCCAGCGCATCGTGGTCGTCGGCGATTACGATGCCGACGGGGCGACAGCGACCGCGCTCATGGTCCTTGCGCTCCGACGTCTCGCTGCGGCGGCTGGCGGTGATCCGACGGCCGTCCAGTCTTTCGTTCCGGATCGGTTCTCGCTGGGCTACGGCTTGAGCGCGGCCGTCGTCGAACGGCTGCGCCCCACGGAGCCGGCCTGGCTGGTGACGGTGGATAACGGCGTCAGCAGTCTGGAGGGGGTCGCTGCGGCACACCAGGCGGGCATGGGCGTGGTGGTGACTGATCACCACGCGCCCGGCGCAGCGTTGCCGGCCGCCGAGGCGGTTGTGGATCCGCTACGCGATGACGACCACTTCCCGAGTACGGCCCTGGCCGGGGTGGGCGTGGCTTTCTACCTGGCTCTGGCGCTGCAGCGTGGCCTTGCGGCGGACGGGTGGCTCCGCGAGGAACCGGTCTCGCTGCTGGGGCTGCTGGATCTGGTCGCCGTGGGGACCGTGGCAGACCTGGTTCCGTTAGATCACAACAACCGCATCCTCGTCGAGCAGGGACTGCGCCGGATCCGCGCCGGTGTTGCCCGTCCCGGCATCGTCGCGCTGCTGGAGCAGGCCGGCCGCGAGCCTGCCGAGGCGACGGCGGCCGATCTGGCTTTCGCCGTCGGGCCGCGCCTGAATGCAGCCGGGCGCATGGACGACATGACCGCCGGGGTCGAGTGCCTGCTCGAGGAAGATCCGCATCGAGCCCGGGAGCGGGCGGTCGCGCTGGATGACCTGAATCGTCAGCGCCGCGCGGTGGAGTCGCAGATGACTGAGGAGGCACTGGCCGGGCTCGAGGCCCGCGCCGAGGATGTAGGCCTCGGCGTGTGCGTGGCGGCGGAGGGCTGGCACCAGGGGGTGACCGGGATCCTCGCTTCGAGGTTGAAAGAGCGCTATCACCGCCCGGCGGTGGCTTTCGCTCCGGCAGACCAGGGGATGCTGCGCGGCTCAGCGCGCTCGGTGCCCGGGCTGCATATCCGCGACCTATTGGCGCGCATCCACGGGCGTTCGCCAAAGCTGATCGAGTGTTTCGGCGGGCACGCGATGGCCGCTGGACTCACCATCGAATCCGGGCAGCTGGATGCGTTCCGCCGCGAGTTCGCCGGTGCGCTGGATGAGGCGCTGGGTGGTGAGTTGCCCGAGCTGCGTGTGGAGACCGACGGCGAGTTGCAACCGGAGGAGCTCAACCTGGAGACGGCCTGGGCCCTGCGCTACGGCGGTCCCTGGGGCCAGGGGTTCCCCGAGCCGTGCTTTGACGGCGTTTTCCGGATCCGTCAGAGCCGGGAACTGCGCGGTGGCCACCTGCGGCTGGAGCTGGATGCTGACCATGGCAATGGGCCCACTGTCCCGGCCATCGCCTTCGGTGGGGTCGAACGGGGTTGGAACCAACTGGAGGGTCCGGTTCGCGCGATCTACCGCCCGGAGGTCAACCGGTTTCGTGGCAGTGTCACCCTGCAGCTGCGCATCGAGTACCTAACCACCTCAGGTTGACCGGGAGGCGGGCCGTCCGGCCGCCTCCCGGCTCCGGTCTCAGTCTTCTTCCCGGGCCTCCGCGGTGAGGACCTCGTCGCCCGCTTCGCGCAGGAGCTGCGCAAAATCGGCGATGATCGCTGCGCTGGCATTGAGCAGGGCGTCCGGCAGCTCATCCGCGTCAACATCCGCGTAACGCTCCACCGGCTCCTTGCCGTGGGCCTTGCGGCGCTCATTGTGAAGCTCCAGCAACCGCTCCTCGCGTACCTTCTGCTCCTCCTGCCGGGTGGCCTTGTTCAGGGCGACCGAGGTGTCCTCCCGTATCTCGCGCTTGGCCTCAAGCTCCCGCTCCAGGGCGCGGAAGGTCTCGGTCTGATCCATCCGTGTCTGGTGGCGACGGGCCAGTTCGTCGATGATTGTCTCGAGTTCGAAATGCACCGTGACATCGAGCCCGGTGATCTCCGTTGCCGGCAGCGGGTTCCGGGTGGCGCGCTCGCCGAACTCCTCGTGGCTGAACTCCGAGGGCAGGTGGATATCCGGTTTGACGCCCTCGAGCTGCGTGCTCTCGCCGGTGACCCGGTAAAACTGGGCCAGAGTCAGCTTGAGCTGCCCGGAACGCTCCTCGCCGGGGATGGCGTAATTGTCCAGGCCGATCATCTGCTGCACCGTGCCCTTGCCGAAGGTCTGGTCGCCGAGGACGATGCCCCGTCCGTAGTCTTTAATGGCCGCGGCGAAGATCTCGGAAGCCGATGCGCTGCGTCGATCGACCAGCACCCCCAGGGGCCCATCGTAGGCCGGCTCGCCCCTGGATTCGCCAACCTGCTCGGGGTGGCCGCGGGCGTCGCGAACCTGCACTGCCGGTCCGCCGCCGGTGAACATGGCGGTGAGGGCGGTGGCCTCGCGCAGGGCCCCCCCGGAGTTTCCGCGCAGGTCGATCAGCAGGCCGTCGATCCCCTCCTCGAGCAACTCCCCAAGCAGGCGCTGGACGTCACGCGTGGTGCTGCGGAAATCGTCCTGCCCGGAGTGCGCGGCCTCGAAGTCCCGGTAGAACTTCGGGATGGTGATCACGCCGACCCGCTGCTCCTCGCCCTGAGCGTCGGTCTTCTCGATGACCTCCTTGCGGGCGGCCTGGTCTTCCAGATCGACCTTGTTGCGGACCAGCCGCACCTCGCGCGGTGAACTCTCACTGGCCCCGGCTGGCGGCAGGACGTTGAGCCGGACCACTGACTCCTTGGGGCCGCGGATCATGTCCACGATCTCATCGAGCCGCCAGCCGACCACGTCCTTCATCTCGCCGTCGTCGCCGTCAGCGACGCCGATGATGCGCTCGCCCTCGCGCAGCTCACCGGACTGCTCGGCCGGACCGCCGGGGATGAGTTCGACGATCTCGGTGAAGTCCTGGTCCATGGTCAGCTTGGCGCCGATCCCCTCGAGCTGCAGCGACATCTGCATGTCGAATTCCTCCGAGCGCTGGGGCGAGAGGAATGTGCTGTGGGGGTCGTAGGCGCCTGCCCAGGCGCTCAGGAACTGGTCCATGATGTCTTCGTTGTCGGCATCCACGGCACGGTCACGAAGGGTGTTGTAGCGCCGCTCGAGGTTCTCGCGGATCTCCTCGGTTCTGCGCTCGGCCAGCTCCAGGGTCAGGGCATCATGCGTGACCCGCTGGCGCCAGAGGTCGTCGAGGGCGTCGCGATCGGCCGCCCAGTCGGCCTCGCTGCGGTCCTGCTCGAAGCGGCCGTCGCCGTCGAAGTCGAACCCCTCCTCGAGAAGCCCGAGGGCGAATTGGGTCTGCTCCGCGACGCGCTCACGGTAGCGGGCGTGCAAATCGTAGGCCGCCTCGAGGATCGCGTCCCCCTGACCGGGGCCGAGTTCGCCCATGCGCTCGCGGAACGCCTCGACGTCCTCCTCGAGGAGGAAGAAGCGGCCGTGGTCGAGCTGCTTCAGGTAGGTCTCGGTGGCCTGCTCCATGAGCTTCTCGTCGGACTCGGGACCGCCGTAGTGGTAGCGCTGGAGCAGATCGGCAACCACGCGTGCCTTTTCGAACTCGGTCTGGCCGGGCACCACGCCGTTCTCGCCGGCAGCTGCCGTCGGTATACCCGGTGATCCCGGCAGCGGAGCCGTGGAGAACAGGGCCAGGCCGAGTGCCAGCACAGGGGTCAACAACAGGTGACTTCGGGCCAAAATACGCCTCCAATCCAAGTATTCGGTTGCCGCGAGGCTTGTTACCTCACTTTAGCTCATCGCCCCCAGGCTTTTGGAAGCGACCTCGTATACGTCTTTCGACAGCGTATCGCGCTCAAGGATCCGTTCGAGTTGCTGGCGCATCGAGCGACGCCGGCCGGGGTCGTAGCGGCGCCACTGTGTCAGCGGTGCCAGCAGCCGGGCGGCGAGCTGCGGATTGCTCCGGTCCAGGCGCAGCACGTGATCGCTGAGCAGCCGGTATCCGCTGCCGTCCGAGCTGTGAAAGTGGGCCGGGTTGCCCTGGGCGAACGCACCGAGTAGGGCCCGGGCTCGATTGGGGTTTTCCAGGGTGAAGTCCGGGTGCTCGGTGAGCTGGCGCACCCGGTGGACGGTCTCCGGTCGATCGGCCAGGGCCTGCGTCCGGAACCACTTGTCGACCACCAACGGTTCCCCGGACCAGCGCTCGTAGAAAGCGTCCACCGCCTGCTCGGCCTCCGGGCGCGAGCTGTCCGCCAGTACAGCCAGGGCAGCCAGCCGGTCCGTGAGGTTGTCGCTGCGCTCGAGCTGTTCCAGCGCCCGGCTCAGGTGGCGCTCCGAGCCGGCGTGGAGATAGCTCAAGGCCAGGTTGCGCAGTCGGCGCCGGGCGGCTTCGTCCGGGTTGTAGCGCCAGGGGCCTGTCGCCTGGCTGTGCAGGATCAGCCAGTGCCCCTCCAGCGCCTCGCCCAGGCGGGCACGGACGCGCTGGCGGGCGTCGTGGATGGCCTGCGGGTCGACCACCTCCACCTGCTCGGCGAGGTAGTTCTCGGCGGGCAGGGTGAGTGCCTCGGCAACCAGCGCGGGGTCGGCTTCGGGCGCCTCGAGGGAGGTGCGGAATGCCTGCTCGAGCCGCTCCACCCCGTCGGGCCGCGGAGTGCCCCGCGCCTCGTCGAGGAGAACGCGCATGGCCAGCTGTTGCCCCGCTTCCCAGCGCGCGAATGGGTCGGTGTCATGGGCGAGCAGGAAGCCGAGGTCGTCGTCGCTGTACGGGTAGTGCAGCTTGACCGGCGCTGAGAAGCCGCGCAGCAGCGAGGGCACGGGGCGCTCTGGGCAGTCCTCGAAAACGAAGCGCTGTTCGGACTCGCGCAGTTCGAGTACGCGGGTGCGACTGTGTGCGGTGGAGTCCCGGGCCTCGCGGACCGCTAGCGGCGAACCGTCCTGGCCGATTAGCCCCACGGCCAGCGGGATGTGCATGGGATCCCGGTGCGGCTGGGTCGAGTTGCCGGGCAGGGATTGACGGCAGATCAGGGTGTACTCGTTCCGCTCCGGGTCGTAGTCGTCCTCGATCTCGATCTCAGGGGTGCCGGCCTGGGTATACCACAGGGCGAACTGCTGGAGATCGACCCCGGCGGTTTCCTCCATGGCGGCGAGGAAATCCTCGATGGTGGCGGCCTCACCGTCGTGGCGTTCCAGGTAGCGCCGCACGCCGCGCCGGAAGGCGTCGTCGCCGAGCAGCGTGTGGTACATGCGGATGACCTCGGCACCCTTGGCGTAGACGGTGGCCGTGTAAAAGTTGTTGATCTCCACGTAGGCATCCGGGCGGACCGGGTGGCTCATGGGCCCGGCGTCCTCCGGGAACTGGGCGGTACGAAGCAGGCGCACCTGACCAATGCGCTGGACCGCCTCGGAGCCGGTGGTCTCGGCAAACTGGTGCTCGCGGAAGACGGTCAGCCCCTCCTTGAGCGAGAGCTGGAACCAGTCGCGACAGGTGACGCGGTTGCCCGTCCAGTTGTGGAAGTACTCGTGGCCGATGACCGCCTCGATGTTCTCGTAGTCGCTGTCGGTGGCGGTGTCGGGGCTGGCCAGGACGAACTGGGTGTTGAAGATGTTCAACCCCTTGTTCTCCATCGCGCCCATGTTGAAGTCCCCCACGGCGACGACCATGTAGGTATCCAGGTCGTACTCTAGGCCGTAGTGTTCCTCGTCCCAGCGCATGGCTCGCTGCAGCGCAGCTAGAGCGTGATCGGTACGCCCCGTGTTCTCTGGCTCCACATAGAAATGGAGGGCTACCTCGCGGCCCGAGGCGGTTACGAAGGACGCTTCCTGACAGGCCAAGTCGCCGGCAACCAACGCGAACAGGTAGGACGGCTTGGGGAAGGGGTCGTGCCAGATGGCGTAGTGGCGCCCGTCGTCAAGTTCTCCCCGTTCGATGCAGTCGCCGTTGGACAGCAGCACCGGGCAGGTGGCGCGGTCGGCGACCACGGTGGTGGTGAACGGCGCCAGGACGTCGGGGCGATCCGGGTAGGGCGTGATGCGCCGGAACCCCTCCGCCTCACACTGAGTGCAGAACATGCTGCCGGAGCGGTAAAGGCCGGAGAGGGCGGTGTTCGCCGCGGGATCGAACCGGCTGACGGTCTCCACGCGGCAGCGCTCGGGGGCATCATAGAGGATCACCGCCCCCTGCTCATCCTGGTGCGCGCTGGGCTCCAGTTCGACCCCGTCGACGGTCAGCGCTTCCAGCTCCAGGAACTCTGCGTCCAGGCGCAGCGGCGCCTCATCGTCGGTGGCCGCAGGGTTGCGGCGCAGCTCCAGCGCCGCCTCCACGCGGGCCATGCCAGCATGGAGGTCCACGCGGAGGTGGATCCGGTCGACCAGAAAGGCGGGCGGACGATAGTCGCGCAGGCGGATGGTCTGCGGTCGGGGTGCACTCATGGGGACGCTCGTGTTGAATATAGCGAGGTGATCGGTGTGGAATAAGCAGCTTACCTGATCAGGGCACTCCGGGCACACGGGTGACCCAACGCGGGAGGCTGAATGTACGCAAGTTTCGGGGGGATCGGGGGCGGCGGCCCGGAGACGGGGCTGGAGCTGATCCGGTACGCGGGCAGCGACGGGGCATCGGATGCCGTGTTCCCGCCGCTGCTGTTCATCCACGGCGCCTTCGCCGGTGCCTGGTGCTGGGAGGTCCACTACCTGCCGCACTTCGCCGGCCTGGGCTACGAGGCTCACGCGCTGAGCCTCCGCGGCCACGGGGCGAGCGCAGGCCGGGAGACGCTCAACTCGGCCTCCCTGAGCCACTACGTCGAGGACGTGGCCGAAGCCGTCGAGTCGCTGCCACATCCGCCGGTGCTCATCGGTCACTCCATGGGCGGTTTGGTGGTGGATATCGCCCTGCGCCAGGGCGTACCGGCCGCCGGCGCTGTGCTGTTGGCCTCGGTGCCCCCGACCGGGCTCGCCCCCTCCGGCATGCAGATGATGCTGACCGAGCCGCGGCTGCTCTGGCAGATGGGCATTCTTCAGGGGTTCGGACCGGCCTGGGTCGATGTGGATGAGGCCCATCGGGCCCTGTTTGCGGAAGAGATGGATCCGGAGGTGCTGCTCGATTACACCAGCCGCATGCAGCCGGAGTCGCAGCTGGCCCTGTTTGAGATGGGTTTCCCGCGCTGGCCGCGATGGGGCGGCGTGTCCGTGCCGGTGGCGGTGATCGGGGCCGAGGAGGATGTCATCATCCCGCAGTGGATGGTGCGCACGACGGCGTGGCTCTATGGCGTGGAGCCACGCTGGATCCCCGGCGCCGGCCACGCCACCATGCTTGAGCCCAGTTGGCGCCGCGGCGCGGACTGCCTGGAACGGGCGCTGGCCGATCTGGTCCGGACGGGGGCGGGTCGGTCCTGAAGGTTTTCCGGCAACAAAGCAGGGAATTCGTGGTACCGCTTTGCGCCTCGTTAGGCTAGACTGATCGAGATAGTCCAACCCGAGGGGCGCCACTGAGAACGTCGGCTGGCGCACCGGCACCCGTCCAGGGGATGCTCGACGGGCTATTGAGCGGCCCTGCTACCGGGCGCATCAAGCATAGAGACTAAAAGACCGAGGAGTAGCCGATCATGAAACGCATTGTTCTGGCGGCGGGTACCGCGACCGCGCTGATCTTCGGCGGCATGGGGGCGGCCCTTGCCGACGGCGAATCCATCTACATCAACGGCACGGCACCGACCTGTTCCTCGTGCCATGACCGCGGGGTGGCCGGCGCACCGGAGCTCAACGCGCCCGAAGACTGGGCCGACCGGCCCTCCTCGGTGGACGAGCTGGTCGAGAGCACGCTCGCGGGCAAGGGCGCCATGCCGGCCTACGACGGGCGTGCCGACCGCGAGGATCTGGTCAAGGCCATCGAGTACATGCTCTCGACCCTTTGATCCTGCGGGGCGGCCGGGTCGCCAGGGCCCGGCCGCCAAAGCGGAACCCCGCGCGAAGCCCAGCCCAACGCTCACGGCTACTCGGCGGGGAACCGCGCCACCTTCTCCAAGGTCTCCCCATTCCGCTCGATGACCAGCGGCAGCCAGGTGCCCGGCGCCTGACGGGACACGATGTGCTGCAGGTCGCGAGGATGCCGGATCTCGGTCTCCGCTGCCTTCACGATGCGGTCGCCGGCGGCCAGCCCGGCCTGATCGGCGGGTGTATCGGGGAAGACTTCGAGGATGGTCACCTTCGAATCGTCCTCCTCCATGGCGATGCCCAGACGCGGCGGATCGGGGGTGGCGCGCTCGGGCTCGAGCGCGAAGACGAAGTCCGCCCGATCGGCGTCCGGGCACGCGGCGGCGGCGTCGAGCGGCAGCAGGATGCGGATCGAGTCGTGGCCGAGATCCCGGAGCTGGTGGGCGATGCCGTCACCGTACTCGGCGTGACCCCTGCCGACGATGCCGACGACCGGGCCGCCGTAGGCCTCTAGGGCGGAGACCATCGACTCGGCCATCGCCCGGTCCCAGAACGTCTGCGCCTCGATGAACCGATCCAGGTCGGCATCGTTCTCGCCGGCGCCGGGGTGATGACGGAAGATACCCTGCAGGCGGTCCCGGTACGCCTCGCTGGCCGCTGCCGGCTGGCCGACGGATTCACGCTCGTCCTCATCCAGATCGTCGAAACCGCGTTCCCGCACGGCGCGCACGGTGTCTCGCTCAACGTTGAGGGCTTCGGCCGGCACGCGGTGCGCGCGGACGAATTCGAACAGTGGCATGTAGAGTTCGGCGTCGTAGCCCCAGACGCGCTGCCATTCGGTCTCCTCGAGGAACGCCTCGCGCGTCAGGTTGCCCGTGCGCCAGTCTTCTAGCGGTTTCTGTTTGCTGCGTGGGAACATCTCGAAGCCAATGGCCCCAAGCTCCCCTCGCCCGTGCAAAGCGGCCAGGGTATGGAGCTGCCAGCGGTGGTGGGCGGCATCGTCGTGGCGCTCGCCGAGCAGGATGAAATCGACGCCCTCGAGGGCATCGAGCACCTCATGGGTGCCGAGGGTGCGTTGGTGACCCGGATCGTACCATTGCCCCGGTTCGGCACAGGGGCTGGTGATGGCGCTGCCGGCAAACAAAAGGCCGGCGAGCAGGGTGGTGCTGCGCAGCAGGGGCGTGGACATGGGGCGATCCTTCCTGTGGCCTCGGCCCCATCTTAGGGCTCCTGGCCTGGGTTGGCGACCGCTGCCGGGCTTCGTCCCCGGCTGGGTGGTTCGGCAGGGCAGCGCTGCTGCGCGTACAATGGGATCCTACCGGATGGTACATCCGGTGCGGTTTCGATGGCGGCCAGGGGTAGGGTATGACCGATTTCAAGGGGATTCCGGTGAGCAGCGGTAGTGTCTTTGAACGCGACGGGGTGCGCACTATCAAGGACGGCGTGAAGCGCCGCGGCGATGGGCAGCAGGCGCCGCGCGCACGCAAGCCGCAGTGGCTCAAGGCGCGTGCTCCCGGCGGCGAGGGCTATCGTCGGGTGCGCGGTATCGTCCACGACCACCACCTGAGCACGGTCTGCGAGGAGTCCCATTGTCCCAATCTGGGCGAGTGCTGGAGCCACGGCACGGCCACCTTTATGGTTCTCGGATCGGTGTGCACGCGCACGTGTCGGTTCTGCTCCGTGGATACCGGCAACCCCAAAGGGCGTCTGGATGACCGGGAGCCGCAGCACTGCGCCGAGTCGGTGCGCCTGATGGGATTGCGCTACGTCGTTCTGACCTCCGTCGACCGTGATGACCTGCGCGATGGCGGAGCGGAGCATTACGCCCAGTGCGTTCGGGCGATCAAGGCGGAGAATCCGGAAACCGCGGTCGAGGCCCTCACGCCGGATTTCCGTGGCGATGAAGAGGCCGTGCGGACGGTGGTCGAGTCCGGGTTGGAAGTCTTCGCTCACAACGTCGAGGTGGTCCGGCGCCTCTCACCGCAGGTGCGCGACCCGCGTGCCGACTATGAGCAGAGCCTGGACGTGCTGCGGGCGGCCAAGCGGTTGCGCCCCGACGTGGTGACCAAGTCGAGCCTGATGGTGGGGCTCGGCGAGACGGATGCCGAGCTCCATGAGGCCTTCGAGGATTTGCGCCGGGCGGAGGTGGACATCGTCACCCTGGGGCAGTATCTGCAGCCGACCCGCAACCACCTTCCGGTGGAGCGGTTCGTGAGCCCGGACGAGTTCGAGGCCCTTCGCCAGGAGGGGCTGAGGCTGGGGTTCCGTGAGGTCGTCGCGGGTCCGCTGGTGCGTTCGAGCTACCGGGCGGACCGCGTGCTCGAGGGCAACAACGTCGGCTTGCCAGCCCCCGGCCCGGACGCTGGTTGACGGTGCCATGCCCGTCGCCCTGTCCGGACCGGCGTGTTGCCCGGAGGCCCTGCGGGCCCGTCTGACCGGGCAGGCCTGGCCTGAGCGCGGGTGGCGCCGATCCCCGGGGCACCCAGTGCCGGCATCGGTGCTGATCGCCCTGCTTGAGCCGCAGCATCAGCCGCGAATCCTGCTGACGCGGCGCGCCGGCGGCCTGCGTGATCACCCGGGGCAGGTGAGCTTCCCGGGGGGGCGCGTCGATCCGGCCGATGCCAGCGCCGAGGCGACCGCCCTGCGCGAGGCGCACGAGGAGGTTGGGCTTGAGCCCGACGCGGTGCGAGTCCTCGGGCGGCTCGGCCGCTACCATACGGGTACCGGGTTCGTGATCCAGCCGGTGGTTGCCGTCATTCGCAGCCCGGTCATCTGGCGGCCGGATCCGGGCGAGGTCGAGTCGGTCTTCGAGCTGCCCCTGGAACGGCTGCTCGAGGGGCGTGTCGACGGCGAGGTCCGGGTGCCCGGCCCCTTCGGACGGATCGAGCGCTTCCCGGCGCTGATTCATCAGGAGCAGCTGATCTGGGGGGCGACAGCAGGTATGCTCTGGCAACTCCGAGAAGCATTACAGGGCATAGGCTAAATGGCGGGACGTATGGCGGGCAGGGTGCGGTGTCGGATGGACGCTGCGCGAGGTGCAGGGTTGCTCGGGTCGGGGATCTGGTTGCTGTTGCTGGCGATGCCGGTCGTGGCTGACGAAGCCCCTCCGCCCGAGCAGGCGGGCGAGGGCGAGGTGGTCGACGAGGACGCCTTCGAGGAGCACGACTGGGATCGGACCCTTCACCGCTTCGAGCTGCAGGACGGCGTCGACGTCGTTGGTGAGGAGCAGACCGCCCGGGCGAATGCCGAGGATACCCTGCTGGATGTCGCCAAGCGCCATGCGGTCGGCTACGAGCAGATCCGCATGGCCAACCCGGGCGTCGATACCTGGCTGCCGGGGGAGGGCGCGGAGGTTCGCATCCCGTCACGCTACATCCTCCCCGATGCGCCGCGTGAAGGCGTGGTCATCAACCTGGCCGAGATGCGCCTCTACCACTACCCGGAAGACGAGCAAGTGGTGGAGATCTTCCCGGTCAGTATCGGACGCATGGACTGGTCAACCCCGCTCGGGCGTACCGAGGTCACCGGGAAGATCGAGGACCCGGCCTGGTACCCGCCGGAGTCGATCCGCAAGCAGGCCGAGGAGCGAGGCGAAACGATGCCACGCGAAGTGCCCCCGGGACCCGACAACCCGCTGGGTCGGCACGCCATCCTGCTCGACATCAGTGGCTATCTGCTTCACGGCACCAACCGCCCCTGGGGCATCGGGATGCGGGCCACCCACGGGTGCATCCGGCTGCATCCGCGGGATATCGAGTACCTCTACGATCAGTTGTCAGTGGGCACGCCGGTGAAGATCGTCAATCAGCCGTTCCAGGCAGGTTGGTCTGCCGACGGGGTGCTCCACCTCCAGGCGTTTCCGTTCTTCGAGGAAGACGATCCGTCGCGGGCGGAGCGCGTCGAGATGGCCGTCGAGAGTGTCGCCCACGCCCTCGGCGATACGGCCCATCGGGTGGACGGCGCGCGGGTCCGCGCGGCTGCCGATGAGCAGGACGGGCGGATCCGCCGTGTGTCCCGGAGTAACGCCACCCCGCATCGTCCGTCCGGGGAGTGAGCACCCCCCCAAGCCGCATAGCGGCTATCGGCGGGGTGCTGCGCCGCCGTGGGGTCGACGACCCTTGCTGCCATGCCCGTAGCGAAAAAAAAGCCCGACGCGGGGCCGGGCTTCCGGGGATGCCGGGCGTCGCGTTAACGCCCGGGGTTCCGACGGTTGGTTACTTCTGCATCGTCCGCTCGAACATGCGGTCGATCTTCTCCTCGTTGTCCTCAGCCTTGCGCAGCGCCTCCTCGGCGATGCTGTGTGCCTCGGCCGCCCGCTCGTCAGCGCCCTCGGCGGTGTCGCGGGCGTCTTCAGCGATGGCGCGGGTTTCGTCCATCTCGGCGTAGAGGTCCTCAAGCTCACGGTCCACCGCGGCGCCAATCTGATCCTCATCCACGGTGGCGCAGGCGGCGACCAGGCCGAAGGCGGCGCCGACAGCCGCGAGCTTGGCAACGGATGCGAAACGTTGAGGCATCGAGTATCTCCTTGTGCTGGGAAGGTTTTTTTGCGCCTATTCGTGTTTGAATGCTAGCGGATATACACGCGTGTGCCAATGCCCACAAGGCTGGCCAGCGCCTCGACCTGATCGTCTTCCAGCGCCACGCAGCCATCTGTCCAGTTGACATGCCGGTGGAACCGGACATCACCATCGCCCACCCCGTGGATGCCGATATGCCCGCCCAGAGCCGTCCGCTGGGGCGGACGACCCAGGCGGGCAAAGTCATCCAGAAAATCAAGATACTCCTCTTGGTCGATGGTCCCGTCATCCCGGGCCTTGCGCGCATTCTCCAGACTTGGGTAATTCAGCCCGAGAAAAAGATGGTACTGGCTCTCTTCATTGATCCGGTTGATGCGGAATTTTCCCAGCGGAGTGGTCCGGTCGCCGCGACGGCGGGTTTCCGCCGTGCCGTAGCGGCCCACGGCGAGGTTTTCAAAATGCGCGAAGGGGCGGTCCCCTTCAAACACGGTTATCCGGTAGGTATCGGTGTCCACCAGAACCCATCGTTCATCGTCCTCCGGCTTGAACGGCAGGTCGTTCGGCGGCTCCTGCTGCGCCGCGAGCAGCCCCGGCGCAAGCATTGCCAGGCAAAGGAGCAGCCGCGCCATCCGGCTCACGGTCGGCCTCCGGTCTGCAGCCACTGGTGCAGGTCCCCGGCATCGAACGGCCAGAACAGGCGCCCGCCGGGGTGCTCGCCCTCCAGGAAGGGGATGCGCTCCTGGAGCGCCGGGTCGTCCGGGAAGTGGTCGAGGACGTCGGCCTCGTGCAGCTGCAGCGGGGTGTAGGCCGCATAACGGCGGATGAGGTCGCGCGCCTCGTCGCAGAGGTGGCAGCCGCTGGTCCCGTAGAGCGTCACGGATTGGGTCATGGGTGGCGTGTGTGCCGCTGGCAACCGTACCTTGGCGTATAATACCCAGCCGGCCGGCCCCGGCAAACCATCGCTGAGTGACTGCAGAGAGGGACTGATGACCGAGCCGCCGTGCATACACGGGCGTTTGAGCGTGGCCCCGATGATGGAGTGGACCACGCCGCCGGCACGCTACTTCCTGCGCCTGCTGGCGCCCAACGTGCGTCTCTACACGGAGATGGTGCCGGCCGTGGCGCTCTGGCACGGGGCGGCGGAACGTTTTCTGCCGTTTCACCCGGCGGAGCACCCGGTGGCGGTGCAGTTCGGGGGTAGCGACCCGCAGGAGCTGGCCCACGCGGCGCGCCTCGCCGAGCAGTGGGGTTACGACGAGGTCAATCTCAACGTCGGGTGCCCCAGTGACCGTGTGCAGTCGGGGCGTTTCGGGGCCTGCCTGATGCTCGAGCCGGCCCGGGTGGCCGACTGCGTCGCCGCGATGCAGGCGGCCACCCGCTTGCCGGTGACGGTCAAAACCCGCATCGGGGTCGACGATCACGACAGCGAGGCCTTCCTGGACGCTTTCGTGGAGGCCGTGGCCGCAGCGGGGTGCCGGAGCTTTATTGTGCATGCCCGCAAGGCATGGCTTTCGGGGCTCAGCCCCAAGGAGAATCGCGAGATCCCGCCCCTGGATTACCTCCGTGTGCATCGGCTCAAGGCGCGGCGGCCGGATCTGGAGGTGGCGATCAACGGCGGTATTGCGGATGCGGCGACGCTGCGGGAGCAGCTGCAGTGGGTCGATGGGGCGATGATCGGCCGCGAGGCCTTCTCCAATCCCTACGTGCTGGCACAGTGGGATTGCATGCTGTTCGGAGGCGAGTTGCCCGGGCGTCGTGCTGTGGTGACCGCGTATCTGCCTTATGTCGAGGCGCGCCGGCGCGAAGGGGTGCCCATGAGCCAGCTGGTCAAGGTGCTCATGGGGCTGTTCAATGGATTGCCCGGTGCCCGCGCCTGGCGTCGGACCCTGACCGAGGGCAGTCAGCAGCCGGGGGCCGGCCCCGACGTGATCGAGCGCGCGCTGAAGTGCGTCGCCCATGGGGAGGCTGCATGACGGCGGCGCCTGCTGCCCGCTAGGCGTCGTGGGGCAGGGTCTCCAGCCTCCAGCCCTCTGGTTGACAGCGCAGCAGGCTGCCCTGATCGAACCAGTCACCCACCACGAAGCGTTTGCCCCAACCGAAGGGTGTGTCCAAGTCGTGAATGGCCGGACGATGCGTGTGGCCGTGGATGAGCCAGCGCACCTGGTGCTCCCTGAGTGCCGCATCCACCGCCACCGGGGTGACATCCATGATGGCCTCGTCCAGCTGCTGGTTCCGCTCGGTGCTGGCGCCGCGCGCCTGGCGCGCCTGCTCGAGTCGCTCCGCCACCGGCAGCGCCAGGAAGTGCTGCTGCCATGCGGGATCGCGCACCATGGCGCGGAACTCCATGTACTCGGCGTCATCGGTGCACAGGCTGTCGCCGTGCATCATCAGCGCGTGTTCGCCGTGGATGGTCACCACGCTGGGATCGGGGAGCAGGTGGGTGCCGCTGGCTGCGGCGAAATCGGCACCGAGCAGGAAATCCCGATTCCCGTGCATGACGTAGATATCCGTGCTCGCCGCGGCTGCACGGAGGGCCTGCAGGACGGGGTCGTCGGCGGAGACCGCGTCGTCGCCGATCCACGCCTCGAACAGGTCGCCCAGGATGTAGACGGCTTCGGCGCCCGGCGCCTCCTTCTCGAGGAAGCGCAGGAAGGTGTCCGTCGCAGCCGGGCGGCTGCGGTCCAGGTGCAGGTCGGCGATGACCAGAACGGGTTGGGGCATGGCGTCGGTCCGAGTCCGGTGTCATTAACGGAGCGCCAGTGTCCCTCGAGGGCGGAGCGCGGGCAAGGCCGTGGGATGCCCCCGGAATAGGGCGACGCTGTTAAAATGCCCCGCCATGAACGAGATGACCGTCAAGACGCGCTTTGCACCGAGCCCGACCGGGGCCCTGCACCTCGGCAACCTGCGCACGGCCCTGTTCAATGCCCTGCTGGCCTACGGCAACGGCGGGCGGTTCGTGTTGCGGATCGAGGATACCGATCGTGAGCGCTACAGCCCGGAGGCGACCCGCTCGCTGATGGGCGATCTGCGCTGGCTGGGACTGGACTGGCAGGAAGGCCCGGAGGTGGGCGGTCCGGCGCCGCCGTACCACCAGTTTGACCGGGGATTTCTCTACGACGCCTACTACCGACAGCTCGAGGCCGAGGGGTGGGCTTACCCCTGCTTCTGCAGCGAGCGCGAGCTGGAGATGGCCCGGCGTGCCCAGCGCTCGGCCGGGCAGCCGCCGCGCTATCCCGGCACCTGCGCACGCCTCAGCGCCGATGAGGTGGCGCGCAAGCGCGCCGAGGGGGTGCAGCCGGCTCTGCGGTTCCGGGTGCCGAGCGGTGAGCAGGTGCGCTTCGATGATCGCATCCACGGTGAGCAGAGCTTCCGGACGGATGACATCGGCGACTTCATCATCCGCCGCGCCGACGGCACCGCCGCGTATCTGTTCACCAACGCTGTCGATGACGCGCTGATGGGGATCACCGATGTCCTGCGGGGGGATGATCACCTTACGAACACCCCGCGGCAGTTGCTCATCCTGAAGGCCTTGGGGCTGTCGGCGCCGCGTTACGGCCACATGGGGCTGATCACCGGGGCCGATGGCGCGCCGCTGTCCAAGCGCAACGGCAGTCGCTCCGTCGGTGAGTTGGCTCGAGAGGGGTATCTACCCGAGGCCATGCTCAATTACCTGGCTCGGGTCGGGCACACCTGCGCGTCCGAAGCGCTGCTCGATCTCGCCGGCTTGGCCGAGGTCTTCGATCCGGCGCGTATCAGCACGGCGCCGTCGCGTTTTGACCCGGACCATCTGCGGCACTGGCAGGACGAGGCAGTGCACCGCAGCCCGGCGCGGCGCCTGCGGCCGTGGATGGGGATCGATGCCCTGGTGCCCCCGGGGTACGCCGACGACCTGGTCAACGCCGTGCGCGATAACGTGCGTTTCCCGGCGGATGCGCGGGACTGGGCCAAACGGGTCTTCGCCGGGCCGCCGGGGCTCGATGCCGACGCCGAGGCGGCCATCGTCTCGGCGGGGCCGGAGTTCTTCGAGGCTGCCGTGGGTGCCGCTGAGGAGGGCTACACCCGGTTCAAGGGGCTGACCGAGGCGGTCAAGGAACGTACCGGGGTCAAGGGCAAGCGACTCTTCATGCCGCTGCGCGCGGCGCTTACCGGTCGATGTAGCGGTCCGGAGCTGCAGCCGGTGGTCGACCTGATGGGCGGTGAGCGGGTGGTTGAGCGGCTCAGGCGCGCCGCCACCTTCGCCGCGGAGCAAGGCGCGCAGGGGGAGTGATGCTGAAGATCCACAACAGTCTGACCGGAGCCAAGGAGCCGTTCCGGCCCATTGAGCCGGGGCGGGTGCGGATCTACGTCTGCGGCATGACGGTCTACGACCTCTGCCATCTGGGCCACGCCCGTGCCCTGGTGGTCTTCGATGCGGTGGTCCGGTATCTGCGCTGGCAGGGTTACGAGGTGACCTACGTGCGCAACATCACCGACATCGACGACAAGATCATCCGCCGCGCGGCGGAGAACGGCGAGCCGATGAGCGCCCTGACCGATCGCTTCATCCAGGCCATGCACGAGGACTGCGCGGCGCTGGGCGTCGAGCGCCCCGACCATGAGCCGCGTGCCACCGAGCGCCTTGAGTCGATGATCGCGCTGATCGAGGAGCTGATCGCCGGCGGCCACGCCTACGTTGGCGAGAACGGCGACGTCTACTTCTCGGTGGCCAGCTTCCCGGCGTACGGCAAGCTGTCCGGGCGTCGGGTGGAGGAACTGCGCTCGGGCTCGCGCATCGAGCCGGACGAAGCCAAGCGTGATCCGGTGGATTTCGTCCTCTGGAAAGCGGCCAAGAGCGGTGAGCCGGCCTGGCCCTCGCCGTGGGGAGATGGTCGGCCCGGCTGGCACATCGAATGCTCGGCCATGTCCCGTGACCTACTCGGCAGCCACTTCGATATCCATGGGGGCGGGGTCGATCTGCAGTTCCCGCACCATGAGAACGAAATCGCCCAGAGCGAGTGCGCCAGCGGTCACCGTTTCGTCAACTACTGGATGCACAACGGCCACGTGCGCATCGATGACGAGAAGATGGCCAAGTCGCTGGGCAACTTCTTTACGGTGCGCGACGTCCTGGCCGAGCATCCGGCCGAGGCCGTCCGTCTTTTCCTGCTCTCGAGTCACTACCGCAGCCCGCTCAATTACACGGGGGATGCACTGGGCGAGGCCCGCGGGGGGCTGGAGCGGCTCTACAACGCCCTGCGCGGACTGCCGGAGGCAGAACCGGCGTGCAGCCGGGCGCGGGAGCGCTTCCGTGAGGCGATGGACGACGACTTCAATACCCGCGAAGCCCTCGCGGTGCTCTTCGAGAGTGCCCGTGAGATCAACCGGCTGCGCGAGGGCGGTGACGAGGCAGGAGCTGCTGCGGCAGCCGCCGAGCTGCGTGAGCTCGGCGCGGTCCTCGGGCTGTTGCAGCAGGACCCGGAGAGCTACCTGCGCGGCGATGTTGCGGATGCCGAGGTCGACGAGATCGAGGCGCTCGTGGCGCAGCGGGCAGCGGCGCGCAAGGCGAAGGATTTCGCCGAGGCCGATCGGATCCGGGACGAACTCCAGGCGCGGGGGATTGAGCTGGAGGACACGCCGGAGGGGACCAAGTGGCGGCGAACCCGCTAACGAGGAGGGCCGCATGGCGTGGCTGATCGGGGTGGTGCTCGCCGTTCTAGCCGGTGCCCTGGTGGCGTCGGCCTATGCCGTTTACCGCGTGCAGCGCACCCTGGAGCGGGTCCAGCAGGCTGAGCAACGCATGGAGAGCGTCGAGACCACGACCCGGCAGATCCTCGAGCACTTCCGGGGGCTCTCCGCGGGGGCGGTCGGCCAGGGGGAGCACCTGGCCCGGCTGGAGCAGAACCTGGCCCGGCTGCGGCGGCGTCTGGATCAGGTGGCCGCAGCCGGCGGCACGGATGGCAGCCGCTTCAATCAGGCGATCCGCATGGCGCGCAAGGGGGCCGAGGCCCGGGAGATCGCCGATACCTGCGAGATCAGTCAGGTGGAGGCGGACCTGGTGGTTCTGCTTCACGGTCCGGGGCGCGGAGAGGGCGGCGCCTCCGGGTGATCGAGTGACGGGCCGGCGCCGGCGGGCCCGACATCCTGCTCCACGGTCCAGGTGAACGCCAGTAGGGCAGCGATGGCCTCCGCAACCTCGGGGGGTGGTTCCGCGTCGTCCTCAAGGCGGGCCAGTGCCGCGGCCAGGTCGGGGTCGTCGGGTAGCGCGAAGCCCCGGGTTGCGGCTCGCTCCAGGAGGGTCCGCCCGAACTCGTCCGGCTCCGGATCAGATCTGCTCATCGATGATCCCCTGGGTTGCGGTGGATGAAGGGGCGGTACCGTCGTGAGCCGGCCACCCGTGGTAGCAGGTAATCGCGCCGGGTTCGAGGCCGGCGGCGCGGAGGCGTTGTTCAAGCTTCGGGAGCGCGTTGGCCAGGCGCTCGGCGCTGACACGCTGCTGGGCCCACCAGGCCAGATCGGCGCGCCCGCCGGCCAGGTGCAGCGAGACTGCCACCGGGCCCAGTCGCTCGAGTGCCAGACGGGCCTCGATGGTCCACGCTGCGCCGCCGTCTGCCCCGGTGGCGGGGCGGATGCGCAGTCGCAGGGCGTGCAGGGCGTCGCCCTGGCGTACCGGGATGTCGAGCGTCCAGTCGCGTGTCCCGCGGGTGTGGAGGGCACGGTGGGCCTGAAGTGCCTGGATGCGCCAGAAGAAGGCCTCCAGTTGGTCGAGCAGGGCGCGCTCGGCCGGCGGGAACTCCGGCGTGGGCCTCTTGCGGTCGCCCCCCTCCGGGTGGCGTGGGCGCAATGCAGCGAGCCAGGCGCTCAACCGCCCCTTGAGATCCGCGCCCGTGTCGGCACCGCGGGCCAGTCGAGCCTCCAAGTAGAGGCCGGCGTGGGCCAAGGTCTCGCGGATACCGGCGGCGGAGCTCAGTGAGCGTGCCGACGGCACGGCATCCTGGAACTCTTGGCACGCTGTGTGCAAATCAAGGTTGGTAAGAGGGCGCCGGAGTGCGCTGCGCAGGTCGCCTACCAGCGATTCCGCAGTGGCCTGGCGGGGCAGGGCCTGGCGCAGGGTCCACTGCAGCGCCGGGCGGGGGCCAAGGTGGTCGGTGACCTGTAGCACCAGGGGGTGGCCCACGCTGGCCACACGCAGTCGCAGGCGATCGCCGTCGGCCACCGGTACATCGGCCCGTGCGGGGAGGCGGTGGGCGCCGAGGATCAGGATCAGCCCGGCCCCGGTGAGCCGGGCCCGCGCCTCCAGGGTGTCCCCCAGGCGCAACGGCAGATCCGGCCGGCCGCTGGCCTCTGGGAAGCGGATCCACACCGTGGGACGTTGTGCTGACATGTCAAGCAATTGACACCCTTGGTGCGTCAAAAAAATGTCGCTCTGCTACAGGTGTCGCCCTGGTGACGCCGGACTAGTCCTCGGCCGCCAGGCTCTCGGCTACGGACTCGAAGGAGCGCACCCACGCACCGCGCTCCGCGACCGCTTCTGGGAGGGCGTCAAGGGCTGCGTGAGCGGCCTCTCGGTCTTCGTGGGAGCCGTGTAATAGCAGGAACCACAGATCGCCGTCGTCGCGCTCCGTAGCGACCACGTGGGTCGGCTCATCCAGTGGCTGTTGCCCCGCGTATTCCTGCAGCGGAGCTGGCTCAGAGGCGGCCAGCAGCTGGATGGTGTAGCGCTCCCCGTCCTCGCCGCGGATCCAGTCCGCGCTATCGGCCAGGTCCTCCTCCGCGGTTTCGGTGCCCGGCTCGCCCTCGGTCGGACCGCTGTCAGTTGGCCCTTGCGCAGCATCCGGGGTGTCGAGGAGCTGCAGGTTGGTCGTCGACTGTCCCGTGGGGGAGGGTGGCTCCTGTTCGTCAGGGCTGTCCCGGAAGCTGTAGCGCCCGGGTAGATCCAGGCCAAAGGGTGTGTCGCTTGCCGGCTCGATCTCTTCGCTTTCGGCCGCGACTGTCTCCTCCTCGGGTTCCTCGAAATCCTCGATGGCGAGTTCCTCCGTCGCCGGGCCGGTGGATAGCTGGTGCGTGAGCAGCCAGTAGGTGCCCGCCGACGCGGCCGTGATCCCGGTGACACCGGCCAGGGCCCACCGTAAGCCGGTGCCGCGGAGCCCGGGCGATTTCGCCGGGCGCGGCCCCGGCTTGGGCGCCGGCTGGTCGGAACTGGCCAGCCGGGCGGTCAGGCGTCGATAGGCCGCCTCGTTGATCCGCTCCGGGTGTCCGCCGGATTGCCAGAATATGTCCTCGATCTCGTGCGGGTCGAACAGGGTGTGCTCGGCACCGGCGCTTCGGGTTCGGTGGTCCAGGTAGGCGCCGGTCTGCTCCTGGCTCAGCGGGTACAGGGTCGTGGTGTGAAACCGCTCCGCGGGCGGCGTCTCCGGGAGGCTCTGCAGGCCGGCGGGCTCGAGGGCCATGGCGAGGCTGAAGGCCTCGTCGTCCTCGGCGAGTTCTGTCCACAGTCCAAGCAGCTCGTCGATCTCCCGTGCGGGCAGGGCGTGGGCATCATCGATAAGCAGGGCGGGGCGAACGCCGCCACGGCGGGCACTCCGCACGTAGTTCAAGGCCTGTTCGCGGGATCGAGGAGCCAGGGTGCCTTCCTCGGCCTCTGCGGCGGCGACCAGAGCGCCCCACAGGGTATCGATGTCGGCACCGTCGCCCTGGACCCGCTGCATGCTCAGCCCGGGGGGCTGAGATTCGGCCAGGCGGCGCAGGAGTGTCGTCTTGCCCAGGCCCGCGTCGCCGCTAATGAGCACGATGCGTTCGCCGCTTTGCAGGAGACTGAGCGTGACGTTGATCTGCGTGATTCGGGCGCTGTCCTCGAAGGGAGGGTCGGGAATACCGACGAAGGGCTGTGCGGTCAGCCCCAGTCGGTACAGGGCCGCCTCCGGGAGGTGTAACGTCGTGCCGGTTTGCGGAGCCATGCAGGACCTGGAGGGTGCTCTTCGGTCAGTGTGCCGCCAGTTTAACAGAGCCGGTGCGATCGTCATGGCCGGAAGTGTTGACACCCCCGTCAGCCGCCCTTACCATTGCGCTCGCTTTACGGCACAGCGTCCCCATCGTCTAGCTGGCCTAGGACACCACCCTTTCAAGGTGGCGACACGGGTTCGAATCCCGTTGGGGACGCCATTTTCCTTTTTCGCACGTAACCTGCTGTTATTCCACGGAATGCCCCGTGGCGTCCCACGCGCTACCACCCACGTTTACCACCCACGCTAGCCACCCATCGTCGCTGGGTGCTCGCTGCTAAGGATAGCGGAGTCGGGCGAGGCACAGGCTGCTGGGCTCCAGCGCCGTGTTCGACATGGATTGGTGTTCTTCGCCACGCTATGCCCCGCTTTGCTCCGCGCAGCCTGCCGTGTGCGGTTGTGGGTCCTGTTGAGCGAGCACATTCAGCGTCTCAGCGTCGATTTGCCTCCTTGCGTATGCCTCTGCGGTGCCTGCCTTGACTGCTTCAGATGCCGGGATTGCCACTAGCACGAAGGTTGTTGTACCCGGCGCTGCGCTGGTCATAAGCGGGCTAACCAGGGAGGCTTCGGGGAGGGCTCGGTTACGGAATCACGTGCGGTCTTTTGGCGCACCCTAACGGCTTGTCTGGACACGAGCTGGGGCTGTCGACCCTCACTTCCTTACTTACGAACCGCTTCCCCGGGGTGACCAGTCCCAGTAGCGCTCCCCTGCGATGAGACGGTTCGCCAAGAGCGCTGACTCCTTCCGATGTCAGGCATGCGCGACTCAATCGACGCGGAGAAGCCTGCGTTATTACCGCTCTCTAAGCGAAAGTCAGCGCTAAGGAGCGTATGCCAGACCTGCCTGCGCCCTTACGCGAGAGAACTGACTCAATCTTGGAGATCACGTTTAGGAATCCACGGTACGGCACCATTGGTGTTTTGGCTCAAGCATAAGGACAAACCCTAGGCGAGGTTCCGTGTAGCGGTTAATGTCCACACCTCAGAGCGATCAGGGGGGGGGGTCACCGGTGTGTATCGCGTAAATGACCGAATTGCGCATGAGCCCCCGTCCGAATTATTTTCGGTGTGGCCTCTGTGTCCTTCTCCTCGTAATATTTTATCGCTGCACTAACCCCAACCGAGAAGCCAGCAGTGAAGCTAGGTGGAGGGTTATCTATTTGCTTGCCGGATAAAACCATGGCCTGAAACAAATGTCCATGGTCTTCGCCGCCAAATCTTTCCCCTATTTCCGTAAGTAGCCGCCTTTCAAAGGGGCCGCCTACATCCATTTTCGTTTTCCTTACCAAAAAATCCGCAAAGCCAGAGAAAACACCGTAAAAGAAAAGATAGAACTCTACTGGTGGGTCATCGTCGAATCCGTAATACCTTAATGTTTGCTCTATTGGGCGGTGCGTGATTTCGATAATCTGGTTTGCAAAAATTGGGATCGCATAGTTATCTTCAGAGTCTTCCTCGACGTAGTATTTGTTTTGTCTCTTTTGTTTTTTCCAGATTTCATCCTGGCGCTCCCGCGCCATGCGCAAACCCTCTTTTATGGAGTGATCCTGGGGGTTGGCGCCAATCTTCTTGGCCACTTCTTTTCCGTGGTTATGAACGATGACGAGAAGGGCAACAAAACAGATGATCAAACCGATTATTAATTCCATTTTTTCACCGTGATCGAGGAGCGAAACATGGGTCGTGCACGGGGTAATAAAGAATGCACGTTAGAAATTCCCTCAGGCCAGGACACAGCTATATAGGAAGATGTCTCGCCGGTCCAGGCGGAATAAGAGGGCACAGTGAGCGGGGAAACGACCATACATCCAACAAGAGATTAGTAAGGGGAGCACACCAAGGTAGCCCCTGCCTGTCAATACCCTCTCGTGTCGTGATTCGTCCCTTGACACCTGCGGCTCGACTCAAACAATAGGCTCTACCTCGTTGATATACCGAAGCCGATGGGCTGTGCCAGTTGACGCTGGAAAGCAGTCAGCTGTTGATCAAGCTAACCGCATTTCTTCGTGGTCGCCCTCAGGGGGCTGACATGGAGTGGACAGCGTGACTGGAAGGCGCCTCTCAAGACCGCAAGACCTAACGCGTCGCTCTGGTGTCTAGCCGCTTCCCAGCCTGAACATCGACGCAAGAGCTTCCTGACCGAAAAAGTCCTTCTATGTCGTTCACATGCTTAAAAAAACTCCGCGAGGTCTGGCCCCACCACGATCGCGGTCGCATTACGAGCAGCATTACGATAAAGTCAAACAACGTGGTGCCCGCCCTTCTCTTAGGTGACCTTTAGACTCTAGAGGCGAGGACTAGTTCGTTGGATTCCTTAGAAGAATCAACCTCAGGCTCACATGCTGGTAGTTTCTACCCTTCTGCCCGGTGCTCTTTTGCTGATTTTCTTGTCGAGTGCTTAGATGCGGTATCTGCACCCAACTGGGACCCAGAGGAAAGAGGTCAGCACCTTGCGATACTTCGGGGCTACCTTGGCCGTCCCTGGTTGCTGCCAGCCGAGATCAACCTCCTCGAGCAGGTACGAGAGGAGTTTGAGAGTCAGATGAGGAACCCATATCCAGCTTTCTTCGAGGACCCTCTTTCTTTCGAGGCGGGTAGTTCTGAAAATCTGGTAGAAAGGCTTCGTGCCCTCGCAGTCTCGCACGGTGCGGAACAATACCTATACCACGGAACAATACTTGGCCGTATCGGTCAGATTAGAAGATCAGGCTTGAAGCCTGGAGAGAAGCCGGTTTGGAAAACTGAAACGGAGAGGGCCCACAGTGATGAGGCGGTGTACTTCTCGGAGACATGGAGAGGTGCTGCGTGGTGGGCATACACAGCGCATCTGCAAAGTCGCGGTCGCCGGGACGGTAGACACCGGCAGCCAGTTGTTATCAGAATCCCAGCTGATGGGCTAGACATGGAAAAAGATATCGTGGCTACAACCCACGGTTGTGTGAGGGTGCGCGGGACCATCGATGTTAGCTCCGGTCACCTTCTCCAAGGTGAGCTTCGGGGGTATCCGTTCTGGAAGCCTCTCGGGTAGGACCTCGGGGTTGATAGAGGACTAGAGGAAGATTTGTGTCGGCACTGGGTGGTCTCGAGAAGTTACGATCCCCCCTAAGGGGAGCCCCAGATTATCTCTCTAGGGGATACCTTAGGTACTCCTTAGTGCTCCCTTTGGTCTCTACAGGAACCCTCTAGGATAAAGAACCTACTACCAATACTAATAATAAATACCTAAGTACCTCCACAGGGTATCCTCAGGACAACCCTTAGGTACCCTAAGGAATACCTGAGGTCTCCTGTGGAGAAGCCACTGTGTCTCATCTGGTTATCTACATGGGGTACCCCAGTGGCCTACGGGGAACACCAAGGTTTTTCATGGGGGCAGACCCAACATGCAGAACATCGAGAGTAATCAAAAGGGAAGACTCAGGTCTCCTCGGTGACCAGGCCAGTTAGGCCGGTGTGTCGGTAGAAGACCTCCTCCATGATCGTCTTCGTGACGTTCCTGGCAGATTCTTTCACCAAGACGGCATCATGGATTGGTAGAGCAACCACGTGTCTTTCCCGCAGCTCTTCGAGGACCCCAACGAGTATCTCGCTTTCGGTGTATTGAACAGAGTGGCCTATTCCCGTTTCAAAGTGATGAGCGATTGGAGCGTGGAAAGCCTTTACTTGGTCGATCAGCTCTGGGCCGCGTATCGTCCAAGGTAGGTCCCCTCGAGTGTCCCTTGGCAGTCGAACCATTGGCTGCTCCACAAAGAGCAAGGCGTTGAAGATTTTCTTAACAACCCCCCGGTGACCAATGAGCCCGGGTATGGTGTAAGCATCGTCAAAGGTAGGCAGTAGTCCAGTCTTGGCGTAGAGGATCCTCGGAGCCATCTGAGAATAGTCGAGGGATACGACGGGCTCATCATCAATGGCGATGCAGTCCAATCGGTCTGCTTTGCTCATGGGCTGCCAGAAGCCCCCGAATAGGCGCCCCCCAGATTGAAAACTTCCCCTGGTAAAGTAACGGCGTAAATGGCGGTCGCTGGGGTCAATGCGCTGGGCGCTGCTCAGCCGCAGGTCGTCAACCAAGATATCCGCATGGTTCAGCCATTGGTTGATTTTGAGCATGCGTGAGCGTAGCTGGTTCGTTAGCTCTGTGTCCTCGTACTCGACCAGGTCGGCGGGATCACCGGTCCCGTCGGTCTTGGATTTCAAGTAGACGGTCTCATGGTCTTCCATCCCGAGATCTTCGAAGTGGAGGTCATATCGGTCGATCCGCTTGATCAGTTCGCGCTCAGGCCAGATGCGGGTGCGGCGAGCCTTGGAAAACACCTCTTGGTGGCCCAGCTCTATTCGCATGATCCCAAGCTCCGGTGCGGCTAGTCGGTCCATTATCTGGGGAAGGACGCTGCTGCTCGCTTTGGGTCGATAACGACTCTTGCGCCCCAGTACCTGCCGTGAGCGAGAGATAGCCACCCCCTCGCCGTCGTTGGCGATTAGGTGATGGT
The DNA here is from genome assembly GCF_022228025.1 of Halorhodospira sp. 9622. Lineage (NCBI taxonomy): Bacteria > Pseudomonadati > Pseudomonadota > Gammaproteobacteria > Chromatiales > Ectothiorhodospiraceae > Halorhodospira > Halorhodospira sp. 9622. The sequence goes on from NZ_JAJNRE010000010.1 coordinate 100,040, forward strand.
AAACGAGGTTTGCGACGAGTGCGGTGATCACTTGTTGGAAAATCTCTTGGTCACGAGGGCGCCGTTTACGGGTTCTTAGTCCGGTGCGCCTCTCGTGGTTTTCGCACTCGGCCGCGATCTCGGACATGAGAGCCTTAGCGCGTTCGCTTCGGGCAACGCGATAGGGGTTGAACCAGCGGTCCTTGGGTTGGTCTGCAACATCGATGGTGGGACTGCTG
>NZ_JAJNRE010000100.1:0-645 GCF_022228025.1 Halorhodospira sp. 9622
GAAGGAGTGGGAGCAAGAGGGGCGCTGAGTGGACCTGCGCCTGGGTATCGGTCGCCTGGCGCTGTGGGCGCTGCTGCTTGGGGGTGTGACGTTTTCGGTATTCGGCTGCGCGGGCGACGGGCCGAGGACCTCGACGGCGATCTACTTCGGTGCGCAGGGCACGACGGCGACGGTTTTTGGTGTGCCGGAGCAAGAGGAAGAGGGCGAGCCAGAGGAGAAGCAGCTCGGGCGTGGGGTGGTCGTCGATGAGGGCATCGTGGCCACGGCCTGCCATGTGATCGATGGTCTCTCGCCGTTTGTGGTGCTTAACGACCGGCGTGAGGGCGAGGTCATCGAGTCTGTGGCGGATCTTTGTCTGCTTGAGCTGGTCTCGGAGCGCTCGGCGCTGGAGCCGATCGAGTTTGCGAGCGCGTACGATCTTCTTCCGGGGCAGCGGATTTATCTGATTGGATCGATAGGGGTGGAGGATAGCGTCTTTAGCGCGGGCGAGGTGGTGGGTTTTGCGCGTGATAGCGGGGGGTGGAGTCCGGGGAATTTTCTACTGGTTTACACCGCGGATATTGCCCGAGGCTCGAGCGGTGGCCCCGTTCTTGATGAGCGGGGTCGGTTGGTGGGCATTACGGTGGCGAAGACGGAGGATCAATT
>NZ_JAJNRE010000101.1:0-627 GCF_022228025.1 Halorhodospira sp. 9622
CACTCCGGCACCGTACCTAGAGTACGACTGCAGTGCAGATGCCGACTCCCCCGGCTCGCAGCTCGCCCACCATGGCAACGAGTCAGCAGCCGCGCGCCGGCGGCGCCTGACCAAGAATTTGTCCCTTTTTCCGAAACCAACCCCGTGCATTCAGAAGGTTGCACCACTCTTTAGATGTCTTCTAACCCCAGCAGCCCACCCCATAACTTGGATCTTGACGGACACGGCATCTACCAGCAGATCGAGAATTCAACGAATAATCAGGATGATATAGTAAACGAGCGCACAACGAGCCAACGGATTGCCCGATCTAGACCGCGGGGTGGGCCGGTTAATAAAGGGACAGATTCTGTGTTCTGCCGTGGTGAAGTGCCCTGGGGCGCTCGCAGACACCCAGGGATGAGATCTATCGGCCGGGGAACTAAAGCGCACGCAGTTTGCAAGAGGCTTAGAAGGGGCTTTCAAGAGGCTTCCGAGGGCCTTCGAAGGGGCTTCAAAGGGCCTTCCGAGGGGCTCCCAAGGGGCTTCCGAGGGCCTTCAAAGGGGTGTACATGCAGAGCAATGGGTTCGCTCATACCCCAGCCTGCTGGCGGAACCGGCCACGTTCAGCCAGATAACGCGGTCAGG
>NZ_JAJNRE010000102.1:0-625 GCF_022228025.1 Halorhodospira sp. 9622
CGGGTCTGCAGGACGTTCGCGAGTTCGACGCCTCCGGCCTTGAGCTCGACTACGAGCGTGGCACGGATGCGCTGCTCAACGTCAGCGCCGCGCTGACCGCCGATGGGCGTGAGCGTTATCTCGAGACCGCCTTCCGGGATTGGGTCGAGAACGCCGAGGCGCCGCATTGGGCGGACGAAAACATCGATATGGACCAGGAGGCCACCGAGGCCGAGCGTGAGCAGGCCTGGGACAACGATGATTTCGGCCTGCAGCCGAACTTCGACTACACCCTGGCCGAGGGTGGTGACTCCGTGCTGACGCTGGATATCGAGCAGGCGTTTTCGGAGGATGAGTACGCCACCTTCAACCTCTGGGCGTACGATGCGGTCGATGATGACCTGACGGACGAGCAGAACGACCGGTTCAATCTCGTGAACAACAACATGTCGTTCGAGAACGTCAACGTCGACGGCGGCGCGTACGACGAGGACAGTGACTTCGGTAACACCCTCGAGGTGGCCCGGAGCATCTATCAGGGTGGTGACGAGACCAGCGAGTTCGCTTCGATCGCCAACATCAACACGCTGGTGCTGGCCGACACCGGTCAGGCGAACCCGAGTGTTGACGCGGATCTGACCGCCGC
>NZ_JAJNRE010000103.1:0-596 GCF_022228025.1 Halorhodospira sp. 9622
ATGAACTTCCTCCTCGACGCTGAGGCGATCGCCGAGCTCACGGTCCGCCGTGGCCGGGCACGGGCGCACCTGGAGGCCCTCGTCGCGCATGAGCCGCCTTATGGCCTGGCGTATCGCCAGCTGCAGGCGATCTGTGCGCACCGGCGCGATGCCAATACGCTCTTCTGGCGCTGGGTTTTGGATGAGGATGGTGGCAAGCGCGTGATCCAGGAGATCGAGGCGGGTGCCGAGATCGAGGATGTCCACGCATCGATCCGTGGCCAGTTGGCCCAGGTGATGAGTAGCCTTGGGGAGCCTGTGGATGCCCCCATCCGCTATGCGCGGGTTACGGACCTCTTCCTCCGATACCTGGCCAGCTGCGAGATCCTCTCGGGGCAATCCCGCAGCCGACTGGTCTGGGAAGCCCCGGTGGCTCTGGAGGCGGAGGTGCTCACCTACCTGCGCCGGTTCGTGCCTGCGCTGATCCTCGGCCAGGTCGATGGCGATGCCATCGATCGGCAGGCGGCGTATGACGGCCTGCAGCGCCTCGTTCGGGAGATCACGGTCCGTGCCGGGGTGCCGAATCTTTACCTTGCCGCGATGGCGGAGATCGAAGC
>NZ_JAJNRE010000104.1:0-580 GCF_022228025.1 Halorhodospira sp. 9622
GTCCGAGGCCCCGGCATCGCCGGTCTCCCTGGCCGCCTACGCGCACCTTGGCCACCCGGGTGGCCAAACGGAGGTGACCCATGAGCCGTCTTGAGCAGACCGTGGGCCGCTACCGCAATCTGCGCTGCACGGCGATCGCCGACGAGCTCCCGCAGCTGCTCGCCCAGGCCGAGGCCAACGCAGCCTCCTACCTCGACTTCGCCGAGCAGCTTGCCGAGCGCGAGCAGCAGGTCCGCGAGCACAAGCGCCTCGACGGGAACCGCCGCCGTGCCCGCCTACCCGCGGGCAAGCGCCTGGAAGCGTTCGACTACCGCCACCAGACGACGATCACCAAGCGCCAAGTCAATGCGCTGCTGGACTTCGGCTTCATCGACAACCGGCAGAACCTGGTGTTCATCGGCCCGCCCGGCGTCGGCAAGACGCACCTGGCCGTGGGCATCGCCGACAAGGCCCTTGATGCCGGTTACAAGGTGCTCTTTCGCAACGCCCTGGAGCTGGTCGAGGAGCTGGAGATCGCCGAGATGAAGGGCGAGCTCAAGAAGAAGATCGCCCAGCTGACGCGCTTCGACCTGCTGCTCAT
>NZ_JAJNRE010000105.1:0-579 GCF_022228025.1 Halorhodospira sp. 9622
CGACGGCTGTCAAGGTAGTTGGCACCTCCACCTACGCGGCTCTTGTTAAAGTCCGCTCCTTGTTGGCGGGCGGATTCAGCCAGGTGGGCCCCGCCGGCTCGCAGTTGCGCGTCGGGCCACTCCAGCGCCCTGGATTGTTGGCCTTCGCCTGCTCGTAGAGCGCCTTGCGCCGCGCCAGGATGGCGTGGTCCTCGCCGGCGTGGCGTTGATTGGGCGTGACGCCGTTGATCTCCCGGTGCCGGTGTTCGGCGTTGTACCACTTGGTGAAGCGCAGGGCCCAGGCACGCGCCTCGGCCAAGTCGTTGAACCCGTTCCTCGGGTAGTCCGGCCGGGTCTTGGCCGTACCGAACAGTGACTCCGAGAACGCATTATCGTTAGAGACCGCCGGGCGGCTGTAGGAGCTGCCCACGCCAAGCCGCTCGAGCGTGGCGTGCAGCTGAGAGCCCTTGAACGGGCCGCCGTTATCCGCATGGATGATCAGATCCTCGTGCCGGCACCCCTCCTGCAGCGTGGCGCGTTCGATGAGCCTCGCGCTATTGGCGGCGTTCTCCGCTTCGAAGACCTCCTGGCCGACGATCT
>NZ_JAJNRE010000106.1:0-551 GCF_022228025.1 Halorhodospira sp. 9622
CCGATGCAAACCGACTCGCCAACCCTACGCTGAAGAATCAGCATCCCCTTCTCCTGTGACTATTCGTTCTGCCCCGACCAGCCCAGACTGCGCAGCAGCGCCTGCGAGGCACCGAGGCATAAGGCGTGCTCATCCTCGTAGGCGTGCACGTCCATCTCGTGCTCAAAGAGCATCAGCCGCAGCACCTCCACGCTCTGATAGAGCTGACTGCGTGCGCTGAGGATCCGGCTCATGGCCACAAACTGCTCACGCCGCTCCGGCCCGGAGATCCCCGCCGCATGCCGACTGATCCCGTAGCGAAGCTCCCGGGCGAGAAATTGATCGGCGTAGAGCGTGCGCGTCAGATCCCGCAGCGCCTCGTCGTGCTCGCCATCCGGGTCGAGAGAGATCGAGACCTGGGTTGCCTGCACACGCCGCTGCAGGTGCTCGGCGACATACGCCGTCTGCCGCGCATCCCGACACGCGCGCTCATCGCGCTCAAGGTGCCCGCTGAAGGCGTTCATCAGCTCATTCGCCTGCTGCGCAAAGTCGAGCAGATCGCGGCAGAACGC
>NZ_JAJNRE010000107.1:0-539 GCF_022228025.1 Halorhodospira sp. 9622
CCATTGGCTCGACAAACCGCATCGTGGGCTGGATGGAGGTTCGGTGTCTGACGGGGACAAGGAAGGGGGTCAGGCAGATGTGGCTGGTACGGCACTAGTAGCCCCTCTGGAGGGCGTCCGGCTGCCGGCTGCGGTGGCCGGAGGGGCCTCGCTGGTCAGCGCGCGCATGCGGGATCCGCTGCGCAGCGCGGCGTAGGCGGATAGCTAGCTCGGCGTAACCCCAGCTCACCAATCAAGGGCTTAAACCGGATCAAGACCCTCAAGTGCCAGGCCTACGGCTTCCGAACCCGGATGCTGTTTCCACAGAACTTGTGGAAAAGCCTGTGGAGACCCCGCGCGGGACGCGATGGAGTCTCGTGGAGCGGCGGTTGGCGAGAATGTGCTCACCGCCCAGGGGGTTGACGAGGCCGGTTCCGGTGCATGCAGCCTGAACCGGACGCAGCACTTGCTGAGTGCGTAGACGCGGCCAGCGATGAGGTCCTCTCCATGCGAAAGCAAACCACGCCTCCAGAATCGCGCCAACCCAACCATGAAGCGCA
>NZ_JAJNRE010000108.1:0-497 GCF_022228025.1 Halorhodospira sp. 9622
CTCATCACGGTCGATGCGGCTGCGCAGGCCGGCGACGATGTCATCGGCGCTGCTCGGCCCCCGGCCGCCCTTGGGCAGCTCCAGGCTGCGCACCGGATAGGTGTCCTGGAGCCAGGTCCTTGCTAGATCGCTCATGTCTGATCCTCCTCGTGGTGCGACCGGCACCTGCGGGGGGAAGTACGGGCGGCGCTCGCTCCGGCGGGAACGGCTAGAGCCCGCACACCCCGCCGCAGCAGCCGCCGGCCGGCTCCGGCTCGGAGCGGCTCGCGCTGCTGATGTAGCCGGCCCCTGAGATCAGGCGCTCCACCGGCGCGTCCTCGGGCGTCTCGCCGGGGTCATGGCCGGCGAGGCGGCAAAGCTCTCCCCAGGTGCGCACGCACTCGTCCATGCCGTGGCGCACCTCCAGCGTGACCCCGTTGCTCGGGCAGCGGTAGTCGTACGTGGGCATAACTCCTCCTCTTGATGCGCATGTGGGGGTGGCCTGCTATTGCACCGGC
>NZ_JAJNRE010000109.1:0-497 GCF_022228025.1 Halorhodospira sp. 9622
GGCACCAGGTCGAGCACCGGCTCGTAGTAGCGCGGCTGCGCCACCGGGATGCTCGCACGCACCTGCTGCAGGTAACGGCGCAGGGTGCGATCGGAGACGTCGATCTCGCCGAGCTTCTCACGCAGCTTGCGTGCGACCTTCACGGCGCTGAGCTTGGGGTAACGGCGAAGCAGGTATTCAATGAACGGCCGATGCTCGTCGAGCCGGTGACGCCGCGGCTGAGCTCGCTCGAAGACGATGTCCGCCGGCGACTGTGCGAGGTACTTGCGCACCGTGTTCCGGGACACCCCCAGCTCTCGGGCGATAGCGCGGATCGATAGTCCGCGGCCTTCGTCGTAAAGCGCTTTGATCTTGTGAATCACGACCCACTCCTTCACAGCTCCCGTCTCCACCGCTCAGTTCGGCAGCCGACGGTATGGTCATTCGTGGCCAGGGGCCACCCGAGGGTGGGTCAATTTTCTTGGCCAGCCGTGGGTCAGTTTACGGGGCCGCTAACA
>NZ_JAJNRE010000011.1:0-94350 GCF_022228025.1 Halorhodospira sp. 9622
GCCTCATCCGCCTGCGCCTCGGTCTGCTCCGGGGCGTCGGCCGGCGTGACCGGTGCCGGGGCACAGCTGTAGAGTGCCGCCAGCAGCGCGGCCGCGATCAGGAACTGGAGAACGCGCGAGGGGCAGGTCATGGGAACCGTCGGAGAAGCCTGTGGATAAGCCTTCGGAGTATCCGGCGCCCGTCGCACCCGTGTCAAACGGCGGCGGGACGCTGTGGGTGGTGGCGACGCCGATCGGGAATCTGGCCGATCTGAGCCGCCGGGCGGCCGAGATCCTGGGCGGTGTCGAGTGGGTGGCCGCCGAAGATACGCGGCGCACGGGGCGTCTGCTGGAGCAGTACGGCCTGCGGGCGCGCCTGCTGAGCCTGCACGAGCATAACGAGGCCTCGCGCCTGCCCCGCCTGCTCCGGATCCTGGCGGCCGGCCGGGATGTGGCCCTAGTCAGTGATGCGGGTACGCCGCTGCTCAGCGACCCGGGCGCCCGGCTGGTGGCCGCTGCCGCCGCCGAGGGGGTGCCGGTGTCGCCGGTGCCGGGGGCCTGCAGCGTCACGGCCGCGCTCTCGGTGGCCGGATTCGGGGCGGACCGGTTCGTCTTCGACGGCTTCTTGCCTTCGCGCGATGCCGCCCGGCGCAGCCGGCTGCAGGAGCTGGCGGCCGAGCCGCGGACCGCGGTTTTCTTCGAGGCGCCGCACCGCATCGCCGCCTGCCTTCGCGATCTGGTCGCGATCTGCGGTGGACAGCGCCGGGTCGTGGTGGCGCGGGAGTTGACCAAGGTGCACGAGACGCTGCTGCGCGGTGCGCTGGAGGCGGTCCTGGGGCAGGTCGAGGCGGACAGCAATCAGCAGCGGGGAGAGATCGTCGTGGTCCTTGAGGGGGCGCCGGCGCGGGAGGCAGGCGCCGACGCCGATGACACGCTGCGCGCGCTGCTCGGCGAAGGGGTTCCGGTGAAGCAGGCGGCTCGCGTGGCTGCGCGCCTGACCGGGGGGCGGCGCAACGCCCTATACCAGCGCGCCCTGGAACTCGCCCGGGGCTGAGTCACAGGTCGCGTGGCGGAAAAAAGAGGTGAGTCGGCCTGTAAGCCGGGTTCTGTCGAGGATGGCCATTCCTCTGGGGCGTGCGTCACCGCACGCCTCTAGCGGCCTACCCGGGAGCGGCGCGGGCCACGCCATGGCTCCCCTATTTGGCCTTGCTCCGGGTGGGGTTTACCGTGCCGCGAACCGTTACCGGTCGCGCGGTGCGCTCTTACCGCACCTTTTCACCCTTACCTGTGCCGCCGCCCCGCGGCGGCCATCGGCGGTCTGTTTTCTGTGGCACTTTCCGTGGGCTCACGCCCCCCAGGCGTTACCTGGCACCCTGCCCTGTGGAGCCCGGACTTTCCTCCGTGCCGCGGTGCGGCACAGCGGCCATCCGGCCGACTCCACCCCCATATTACGAACGCGCGCGAGCACGTCAACCCTTCAATGACAGGTAGATACCCAATAGAGCCGATGTGCGTTATTAGCACATGCGGGTAACATCCCGTAAAGCCAGTTATTTGGTTGTCGCATCGGCCGCCCTTCGACTTGAAATCCCGTGCGTAACTTCATGTTTGGCGTCGGGCAGTGCGGCGGTACGGCTGGTTGACGGGGTGTGGGCCCCCTCCTATAGTGTCGCAACGTGGTTAAAAGTGGGATAAAAGGGCACGGCATGGAGCAGCGGGGGGCGCGGTGTTTCGCGGAGTCAACCAACTCAACCTGGATGCCAAGGGGCGGCTAGCCTTCCCGTCCCGGCACCGCGACCGCCTCCTGAGTCACTGCAGCGGCGAGGTAGTGGCAACGATCGACTATCGCGATCGTTGCCTGGTCTTCTACCCGCTGCCCGAGTGGGAAGAGATCGAGCGCAAACTGATCGCCCTGCCGGACCTCCAGCCGAGCGCCAAGCGACTCAAACGCCTTCTGATCGGTCACGCCCAGGAACTCCAGGTTGACGGCAACGGACGCGCCCTGGTCCCCCCGCCGTTGCGTGAATACGCCGGCCTGGAAAAGCGGGTGGTGCTGATCGGGCAGGGCAACAAGTTTGAGCTTTGGGATGAGTCCCTCTGGGAGCAGCGGCGGGCGGATTGGCTGCAGGAGGCGGCCGCGTCGGATGCCGAGCTCCCCGGGGAGCTGGAGAGCCTCGCCCTGTAGATCAGGTCAGGGGGCGTCATGTCCGCAGCGGAGATGCGCGCAGTGGCGGAGCAGAAGCCAACGGCGACGACACACCGGCCGGTCCTCTACGAGGCCGCGCTGGAGGCGCTCGCCGTGCGCCCGGACGGCTGCTATGTGGACGCCACCTACGGTCGTGGCGGCCACGCCCGCGGCATCCTCGAGCGGCTGGGGCCCCGCGGCCAGCTGTGGGTCGCGGATCGCGACCCCGAGGCGCTGGCCCACGCCCGCGAGACCCTATCGGATGACCCCCGCTGTACCGTGCTCGGTGCCGAGCTGGCCGATCTGCCCCGAATGTTGTCCGGGTATGGTCTGACCGCCGGTATCGACGGCCTGCTGGCGGATCTCGGTATCTCGTCGCCGCAGGTTGACAACCCCGACCGCGGTTTCTCGTTTCAGCGGGACGGCCCGCTGGACATGCGCATGGACCCGAGTTCCGGCGAGTCGGCCGCGGCGTTGCTCGAGCGTTTGAGCGTGCGCGAGATCGCCGGGATCCTGCGCCAGCTGGGGGAGGAGCGCCACGCCGGGCGTATCGCCCGTGCCGTCGTCGCTGCCCGCGAGGCCGGTGAGCCGCCGCGCACCACCCTGGCGCTGGCCCGGCTGGTCGAGCAGGCGGTGCCACGCCGCGAGCCCGGGCGCCATCCGGCGACGCGGACCTTCCAGGCCCTGCGCATTGCGGTCAATGACGAACTCGGACAGCTGGACCGCTTCCTCGATGGGGTCATCGACCTGCTCGCCCCCGGCGGGCGACTGGCCGTCATCGCTTTCCACTCCCTGGAAGACCGGCGCGTGAAGCGGTTCATCCGCCGGGCCTCGAGCGTCGGCGATCTGCCGCCGTCGGTGCCGGTGCCGCCGGAAGGCTGTCAGCCCCGTCTGCGGCCGCTGGGACGCGATTTGCGCGCGGGCGACGACGAGGTGGCCGGCAACCCGCGCGCACGCAGTGCGGTGCTGCGCGTAGCGGAGCGGCTGTCATGAGCCGTGCGGTCTGGGGCATGACCGTGCTGGTCCCGGCGGTGGTCGCCAGTGCCATCGGCGTGGTGGCCGTCCAGCACGAGTACCGCGGGGTCTTCGTGACCCTGCAGGACGAACTCGAGCGCAGCGATCGGCTGCGCGAGGAGTGGAGCATGCTGCAGCTTGAGCAGGGGGCGTGGGCCGGGCACAGCCGTCTGGAGCGCGTCGCCGGCGAGGAGCTGGGCATGGCGCTGCCCGAGCGTGACGAGATCATCATCCTGAGGCGCCCTTGAGGTGGCGAGAGTGAGCAGGAACACGCGCCGACAACCCCCGCTTCAGGGGCCGCCACGCTGGCGGCTCTACAGCGTCGTGGTGGTGCTGGCCCTGGCCGCCGGTGCCGTGATCCTGCGCGCCCTGGATCTGCAGGTGATCAACAGCGAGTTCCTGCGCGACGAGGCCGACGCCCGCCACCTGCGTACGGTGAGCATGCCGGCGCACCGCGGGGTGATCACCGATCGCAACGGCGAGCCGCTGGCGATCAGTTCACCGGTAGAGTCGGCCTGGGCCAACCCGGCGGAGCTGCTGGAGGACCGGGGGGCCGTCGCCGCCGTGGCCCAGACCCTCGAGCGTGCTCCGGCCGAGCTGCGCGACTTCCTGCAGGCCCGGGAGGGGCGGCAGTTCGTCTACCTGAGGCGCCACCTGTCCCCACGGGTGGCGGCGCGCATCCAGGAACTGGATGCGCCGGGTGTTCAGCTGCAGCAGGAGTTCCGCCGGTTCTATCCGGCCGGCGAGGTGGCCGCGCAGCTGGTCGGCTTCACGGACATCGATGGTCGTGGGCTGGGCGGCGTCGAGCGCGCCTTTAACGATGCCCTGAGCGGGCGTAGCGGCGCCAAGCGTGTGGTCCGTGATCCCTTCGGGCGCACCATCGAGGATGTCGAGCTGCTGCGCGAGCCGCGCCCCGGCGAGGACATCCGCCTCTCGCTGGACCGGCGCATCCAGTATGTGGCGTACCGCGAACTCAAGCGCGCCGTCCATGGCCACGATGCCGAGGGCGGTGCGGCCGTGGTGCTGGATGCAACCACCGGTGAGGTGCTGGCAATGGTCAGCCAGCCCTCGTTCAATCCCCATCGCCGCTCCGGCGTCGAGGCCGAGCAGCGCCGCAATCGGGCGGTGAGCTGGGCCCAGGAGCCGGGGTCGGTGATCAAGCCGTTCACCATCGCCGCCGCCCTGTCCAGCGGGGCCGTGCGCAGCGGGCAGGAGTTCGATACCGCGCCGGGGACCATGCGCGTGGGGCGGCACACGGTCCGCGATTTCCTCGACTACGGCGAGCTCGACATTGCCGGCGTGCTGCAGAAATCCAGCAACGTGGGCACGGTCAAGATGGCCCTGGAGACCGAGCCGCGGGCCCTCTGGAGCACCCTGGAGGATGTGGGCTTCGGCGAGCGTACCCGCAGCGGCCTGCGCGACGAGGTCGCCGGGCACTTCCTGCCGGCGCCGCCGCGGGGCGACGTGCAGCGCGCTACGCTTTCCTACGGTTACGGCGTGACCGCCACGCCCGTGCAGCTGGCGCGCGCCTACGCCGCGGTGGCCCGCGACGGGGTGATGCGCCCGGTCTCTATTCGCGCCCTGGATGATCCCCCGCAGGGCCGGCAGGTGCTCGACCCGGATCTGGCTGCCGAGCTGCGCGCCATGCTCGAGGCCGTGGTCGAGCCCGGCGGGACCGGCACCCGTGCGGCCATCTCCGGTTACCGGGTGGCCGGCAAGACCGGCACGGTGCTCAAGAGCGGCCCCAGCGGCTATGCCGAGGAGGATTACCTCGCCTCCTTCGTCGGTTTCGCCCCGGCGTCGGACCCGCGGCTGGTCATGGCGGTAACCATCGATCAGCCCCGCGGCGATCTCTACTACGGCGGCCAGGTGGCGGCGCCGGTGTTCTCCCGGGTGATGGGCAGTGCGCTGCGGATGCTCAACGTGCCGCCGGACGATCTCCCGGAGCTCGAGGTGCCCGTCGTCGCCGAGGGGGAGGGGTGATGAGCGCTGTGTCCGCATCCGGGGTCACCCTGCGCTGGCTGTTCGAACCGTGGGTCGGTGGCGAACTCCCGGCGGTTTCGGTCCGCGGGCTGGCCCTCGATACCCGGCGTCTTGAGCCCGGCGCCGTGTTCCTGGCGCTGTCCGGCAGCCGCGAGCACGGACTTGCCTACGTGCCCGCAGCGGTAGCTGCCGGGGCTGCTGCTGTGGCGTGGGATACGGACGACGACGCTGATGCCGCGCCGGCGCGTGCCGCTGCCGAGGCGGCCGGCGTGCCGATGGTCGGTGTGCCGGGCCTGCGCCGATACCTTGGTGCTGTTGCTGCGCGCCTTTACCGGGAGCCATCCCGGGATCTGGATGTCATCGCGGTTACCGGCACCGACGGCAAGACCTCGGTCACCCATTTTATTGCCCAGCTGCTCAGCACCGCCGAGGCGCCCTGGGGCGTGGTCGGAACCCTTGGCCACGGCCTGGTGGACCGGCTGCGCCCGGGTGTGCTGACCACACCGGACGCTGTAGCCCTGCAGGAGGCCTTGGCCGATTGTCGCCAGGCGGGCGCCCGCGGCGTGGCCATGGAGGCTTCCTCCCACGCCCTGGAGCAGGGGCGATTGTCCGCCACAGCGGTGGATCTGGCCGTACTCACCCACTTGGGGCGCGACCACCTGGATTACCACGGCTCGGTCGAGGCGTATGCCGACGCCAAGAGCCGGCTGTTCGAGTTCCCCAGTTTGCGGGCCCAGGTGCTCAACCTGGACGACGAACTCGGCCGGCGCCTGCACGACCGGGCCGCCGGTGCGGTCTTCACCTACAGCGCTGCCGGCGCCGCTGCGGACCTCTCCGCCGAGGCGGTAACCCCGGTGGCCGACGGCGTTCAGCTCACACTCTGTCTGGGCGCGATCCGACGCTCGGTGCGACTGCCCCTGTTCGGGCGCTTCAACGTGGCCAACGTGCTGGCGGCAGTGGCGGCGGCCCTGGCTTTAGGGCGGCCCATGGACGCCGTTCTCGATCGGCTGGCGACGCTGCGTCCGGTGCCGGGGCGGATGGAGCAGTTCCAGGCCGTCGGGGCACCGCTGGTGGTGGTGGACTACGCCCATACACCGGGGGCCCTGGAGCAGGCGCTGAGCGCCCTGCGCGCGCATACCGACGGGCGGCTGTGCGTCGTATTCGGCTGCGGGGGCGAGCGCGACACTGGCAAGCGCCCGCTGATGGGCGAGGTCGCAGCGCGCCTGGCCGACCGGGTGGTGATCACCGATGACAACCCCCGGGGCGAGGATGCCGCCGCCATCCGGGCGTCCGTGGCCGACGGGGCCGGCGAGGCGGCCGAACTGGTGGCGGATCGGGGCGCGGCCATCCGCGAGGCTGTCGCCTGGGGGGGCGCCGGAGATGTGGTCCTGGTCGCCGGCAAGGGCCATGAGACGGACCAGGAAGTGGACGGGCACCGGCTGCCTTTCTCTGACCGTGAGGAGGTGGCGCGGCTGCTCGGCGCTGCCGAGGAGGGTGCATGGACCCGCTGAGCCTGCATCAGGTGGCTGCGCTGACCGGTGCCGAACTCGTCGGTCGTGACGGCGGTGCGACGGTGAACGGTGTTGCGCTGGATAGCCGCCGGTCCGCGCCGGGGACGCTCTTCGTGGCCCTGGCCGGGGCCCGCAGCGATGGCCACGACTTTGCTGCCGACGCCGCGGCGCGGGGCGCCGTGGCGGTCCTCGGGGCTCGGCCGGTGGCGGCGCTGCCCACGCTGGTGGTCGAGGACCCGGCCGCGGCCCTCGCGCTTCTGGGCGCGGAGTGTCGGCGTCGCAGCGGGGCGCGCGTGGTGGCCGTCACCGGCAGCAACGGCAAGACCACGGTCAAGGAACTGCTGGCGGCGATGCTTGCCGAAACCGGTCCGACGCTGGCCACCGAGGGCAACCGGAACAACCTGCTGGGCGTCCCGGAGATGCTCTGCCGGCTTGATGGTGGGCACCGCTACGCCGTCATCGAGATGGGTGCCAACGCACCCGGTGAGATTGCACAGCTCACCGCGTGGGCGCAGCCGGACGTGGGTGTGGTGACCAACGCCGGGCCAGCACACCTGGAGGGCTTCGGCTCGCTCAACGGAGTCGCCCGCGCCAAGGGCGAACTCTTTGAGGGGCTGCCCGGCCACGGCGTTGCCGTGATCCATGCCGACGACGACTACAGCGGCCTGTGGCGGGAGCTGGCCGGCGCGCGGCGCTGCCTGACCTTCGGCGCCGAGACCGGTCAGATCCGCTACCGGGGGCGGGGCAGCCGGCTCGAGCTGGATCTCGGAGGCGGCTGGACGGCAGCGCCGACGCCGCTGCTCGGTCGCCACAACGCCCAGAACATCGCCGCCGCCGCGGCCTGCGCCGCCGCGCTCGAGGTGCCGGCCCGGACCATCCTGGAGCGGGTGGCGGCCGCCGCGGCCGTGCCGGGGCGGCTGCAGCTGCGCTGGGGGTGTCACGGGGGGTGGCTGGTGGATGATACCTACAACGCCAACCCGGCAAGCCTGCAGGCCGCCATCGATACGGTCACGGAGTTCGGCGGTGCGACCTGGCTGCTCCTCGGGGCCATGGGCGAGCTCGGCCGGGAGGCGGCGGACTGGCATCGCCGCGCCGGGCAACGGGCGCGGGCTGCCGGGATCCAGCGGCTTTGGACCCTGGGCGGGGCCGCTGCCCCGGCTGCCGAGGGCTTCGGGGTTGGCGGGCGCTGTTTTGACGACGCCTCGGCGCTGATCGAGGCGTGCCGGGCCGAGATGCCCGCCGATGCAGTGGTGCTGGTGAAGGGGTCGCGCTCCGCCGCCATGGAGCACGTGGCGGCAGGCCTGGCCGCGGAAGAATCGACAACGGAAGGGGGGGATCGCTAGGTGCTCTACCACTTGGCCATGGTGCTGGAGACGTTCTACTCGGGATTCAACGTCTTCCAGTACATTACGTTCCGGACCATCCTCGGGGTGCTCACGGCCCTGGGGATCGCGCTGATGATCGGCCCTGCGGTGATCCAGCGCCTGGTGCTCCACCAGGTCGGACAGCAGGTCCGGGACGATGGCCCGCAGACGCACCTGGAGAAGGCGGGCACCCCCACCATGGGCGGCGCGCTGATCCTCGTCGCCATCGCGGTGTCTACCCTGCTCTGGGCGGATCTGACCAATCGCTACGTCTGGGTGGTCCTGCTGGTGACCCTCGCCTTCGGCGTGATCGGCGGGGTCGACGACGCCCTCAAGCTGGCCCGGCAGGACAGCCAGGGGCTGCGCGCCCGGACCAAGTTCTCGCTGCAGATGCTCGCGGCCCTGGCGGCAAGCACGTTCCTGTTCGCCACCGCCGCCGACCCGGTGGAGACCAGCCTGGTGCTGCCGCTGGTCAAGGAGTGGGTCTTCCCGCTAGGTATCGGGTTCATCGCGCTGGCAACGCTGGTGATCGTGGGCAGCTCCAACGCCGTCAACCTCACCGACGGGCTCGATGGCCTGGCCATCATGCCTACGGTGCTGGTGGCCACCGGCCTGGCGGTCTTCGCCTACGCCAGCGGGCACCACATCTTCGCCGAGTACCTCGGGATCCCGTCAGTGCCCGGGGTAGGGGAGCTGGTGATCTTCTGTGGCGCCATCGTCGGCGCCGGACTCGGGTTCCTCTGGTACAACACCTACCCGGCCCAGGTGTTCATGGGCGACGTGGGCGCCCTGGCCCTCGGCGCCGCCCTGGGCGTGGTGGCCGTGGCCGTCCGCCAGGAGATCGTTCTGTTCATCATGGGTGGCATCTTCGTCATGGAGACGGTCTCCGTGATGATCCAAGTCCTCTCCTACAAGCTGACCGGGCGGCGCGTGTTCCGCATGGCGCCGCTGCACCACCACTACGAACTCAAGGGCTGGCCCGAGCCGCGGGTGATCGTCCGCTTCTGGATCATCACCGTGGTCCTGGTCCTGATCGGTCTGGCGATGTTGAAGGTGCGCTAATGGCAGCAGGCGACCGCCATCACGGATATACCGCCGTCGCCGGCCTCGGTGCCACGGGGATGGCCTGCGTGCGCCATCTGCGCGCCCGTGGCGAGGCGGTCGTGGTGGTGGATAGCCGCAGCGAGCCGCCCCGCCTGAGGCAGCTGCAGGCCGAGCACCCCGAGGTCCAAGTGGTGACCGGGGGGCTGGATCGGGAAACCCTGCTCGGCGCGGTTCGGGTGGTGGCCAGTCCGGGGCTCGATCTGCGTCACGGGGTTTGGGCCGAGTTGCGCGCCGCCGGGCGGCCGGTGGTGGGCGAGCTGACCCTGTTCGCCGAGGCGGTGAATGCGCCGGTCTGCGCGGTGACTGGGTCCAACGGCAAGAGCACCGTGGTCAGCCTGCTCGGCGAAATGGCCCGGGCCGCCGGGCTCGACGTCGCCGTGGGTGGCAATTTGGGGACGCCGGCGCTGGAGCTGCTGACCCGGGCGCCGGCCGATGGCTATGTGCTGGAGGTGTCGAGCTTCCAGCTGGAAGCGTGCCCCGGGTTTCAGGCCGACGTGGCGGCGGTGCTCAATGTCAGCGCCGATCACATGGACCGCTATGACCGCCTTGCTGACTACGCGGCGGTCAAGGCGCGGCTGCTCGAGGGGGTCGGGACAGCGGTGCTCAACGCCGAGGATCCACATCTGGCCGAGCTGGGACGCGAGGCCGGCACGGTGCGCCGCTTCGCGATCGACCGGCCGGCCGACTACCACCTGCTCGAGCGGGACGGCGGTACCTGGCTCGCCGTCGCCGGTCGGCCGCGGGTGGCCGCCGATGCGCTTCCCGTGCCCGGTCGCGCCCACTGCGCCAATGCGCTGGCCGCTATGGCCCTGGCCGACGCCTTGGGGATCCCGGAAGCCGCGCAGTGCAAGGCCTTGAAGGCCTTTGCCGGACTGCCGCACCGCATGGAGCCGGTGGGCGAGTGGTGCGGGGTGCGCTGGATCAACGACTCCAAGGCGACCAATGTCGGTGCTGCCGTGGCTGCCATCAGCGGCCTGCAGCGGCCGGTGGTGCTGATCGCCGGCGGGCAGGGCAAGGGTGCGGATTTCCGGCCGCTGGGCCGGGTCTGTGCCGAATCGGCGCGGGCCGTCATCCTCGTGGGCGAGGACGCGCCGGCTATCGAGGCGGCCATCGCCGGCCGCGTGCCCACTGAGCGGGTCGGCGGCATGACCGCTGCCGTGGCGGCCGCCGCCCGCTGGGCCGAGCCGGGTGACGCCGTTCTGCTGGCGCCGGCGTGCGCCAGCTTTGATGCCTACAGCGGCTTCGAGGCACGCGGTGAGGCGTTCCGCGACGCCGTTCGCGGGGAGGTGGCCCATGGCTGAGATGACCGCAGGCGTTGCCGAACGCGGTACGCGGCTGCCGCTGTGGCCAAGCCTGGACCAGCGGCTGGTCTGGGTGGTGGCGGCTACGGCGCTGCTCGGCCTGGTCATGGTCGCTTCGGCCTCGATTTCCATGGCCGAGCAGGCCACCGGGGATCCGTTCTACTTCTTCAAGCGCCAGGTCTTCTTCGCCCTGCTCGGCCTGGGCATGGTCCTGGCCCTCCTGCAGGTCCCGCTGGCCACCTGGGAGCGGGCCGGCCCGGGGCTCCTGCTCGTCGCGCTGGGGTTGCTCGTGCTGGTGCTGATCCCCGGTGTGGGGCGCGAGGTCAATGGTGCCGTGCGCTGGATCCCGCTGGGCGTGTTCAACCTGCAGGTCGCCGAGGTGGTCAAGGTGCTGCTGGCCCTCTATCTCGCCGGTTTCCTGGTGCGCCGACAGCAGCAGCTGCGCACCTCCATGGCTGCCTTCCTGGTCCCGGTGCTGGTTTCGGCGGCGTGTGCCTTCCTGCTGCTGCGGCAGCCCGATTTCGGCACCGCGCTGATGCTCATGGCGCTGGCGGTGGGTCTGCTCTACCTGGCGGGCGCGCCGTTGTGGCGGTTCGTCACCCTGGTGGGGGTGCTGGCGGCGGCGGCCGCCGCCCTGGTGGTCTACTCGCCCTACCGCTGGCAGCGGGTGACCGCCTTCATGGATCCCTGGTCCGATCCGTTCAATACCGGATTCCAGCTCACCCAGTCGCTGATCGCCATCGGCCGCGGAGACTGGCTGGGTGTGGGGCTCGGCGGCAGCGTGCAGAAGCTCTTCTACCTGCCCGAGGCGCACACCGATTTCGTCTTCTCGGTGCTGGCCGAGGAGCTGGGCTGGATCGGCGTGGTCGTGGTGGTCCTGCTCTTCGCCTACATCGTCTGGCGGGCCATGGCCATGGGCTGGCTGTGCCACCGCCACCGACTGCCCTTCGCCGGTTACCTGGCCTGGGCGGTGGGGCTGGCCATCGGCCTGCAGGCGTTCATCAATATGGGGGTGGCCACCGGGCTGCTGCCGACCAAGGGCCTGACCTTGCCGCTGTTCAGCTACGGCGGCAGCAGCGCCCTGGCGACGGGCGCCATGATTGGGCTGCTGCTGCGCTGTGGCTACGAGTTGGCCGAGGCGCGGGCCGAGGGGCGCCGTCCCGAGGAGGAGCCGTCATGACCGCGCTGACCGTGGCCATCGCCGCCGGTGGCACCGGCGGGCACGTCTACCCCGGCCTGGCGGTGGCCGAGCTGCTGCGCGAGCGTGGCCACCGGGTGATCTGGCTCGGGACGCGCAGCGGCCTGGAGGGCCGCGTCGTGCCCGCCGCCGGGGTCGAGGCCGAGTGGCTGGAGATCCAGGGGCTGCGCGGCAAGGGGCTGGCCGCGCAGCTCCGGCTGCCCTGGCGGCTGGGGCGCGCGGTGGCGGTTGCCGGGGCCGCGTTGCGTCGCCGGCGTCCGGATGTGGTCCTCGGCATGGGCGGCTACGTGGCCGGGCCGGTCGGGTTGGCCGCCCGGCTCACCGGGCGGCCGCTGGTGATCCACGAGCAGAACGCCCGGGCCGGGCTGACCAATCGCTTCCTGGCTCGCCTCGGGCGCCGCGTGCTGACCGGGTTCCCCGATACCCTGGGGGCGCGGGGCGAGTGGGTGGGCAATCCCATCCGCACAAGCATCCACCGGCTGGAGGCGCCGCGATCCCGTTACGCCGGGCGCCCGGAGGCGCCGCGGGTTCTGGTGCTCGGCGGCAGCCAGGGGGCGCGGACCCTGAACCGTTTCGTCCCGAAAGCGCTGGCCGGCCTCGACGGGCCGCGGCCGCAGGTGCTGCATCAGGCCGGCGAGCTCACCCTGGAGGAGGCGCGCACCGGGTATCGGCAGCTGGGCCTGGACGCGGAGGTGGTGCCGTTCATCGAGGACATGGCCGGCGCCTATGCCTGGGCGGATCTGGTGGTGGCCCGCGCCGGTGCCCTGACCGTGGCCGAGCTGGCCGCGGCCGGGGTGCCGGCCGTGCTGGTGCCGCTCCCCTGGGCGGTGGACGACCACCAGACGGCCAACGCCGAGCTGCTGTGCGCCGCCGGCGCAGCCCGGTGTCTGCCTGAGGGCGACGTGGAGCAGGGGGCGCTGGGTGCGGTGCTTGCCGACCTGCTCGCCGACCGCGAACGCCTGGCGGGGATGGGGGAGGCGGCTCGCGACGTGGCGCGCCCGGATGCCGCCGACCGCGTGGCGACGATCTGTGAGGAGGTGGCCCATGGCTGATGCAGTCCCTGCACGCGAGCCGCGTTTCGCCGCGCCGGCCGATGGCCGTGGCGCCTTCGGCCGGGTGCGCCGCATCCACTTCGTGGGCATCGGCGGGGCCGGGATGGGTGGCATCGCCGAGGTGTTGCACAACCTCGGCTTCACCATCACCGGATCCGACGTCAAGTCGGGCGCCGTGGTGGAGCGCCTGCTCGGTCTCGGGGTGGCGGTGCGGATCGGCCACGATCCGGGCCATGTCGAGGGCGTGGACGCGGTCGTGGTCTCCACTGCTGTCACCGAGGAGAACCCCGAGGTGCAGGCGGCGCGCCAGCAGCGCATCCCGGTGGTGCCGCGGGCCGAGATGCTCGCCGAGCTGATGCGCTTCCGTCACGGTGTGGCGGTGGCCGGCACCCACGGCAAGACGACGACGACCTCCCTGCTGGCCAGCTGCTTGGCCGAGGGCGGGTTGGATCCGACCTTCGTCATCGGCGGGCGGTTGATCAGTGCCGGGGCGCACGCGCGCCTGGGTGCCGGGCCCTACCTGGTGGCCGAGGCCGACGAGAGCGACGCCTCGTTCCTTCATCTCAAGCCGATGATGGCGGCGGTGACCAACGTGGATGCCGACCACCTGGGCACCTATGGCGGTGATTTCGACGCCCTGCGCCGGACCTTCATCGAGTTCCTGCACCATCTGCCGTTCTACGGCCTGGCGGTGCTCTGCATCGACGACCCGGAGGTGCGCCGGCTGCGCGAAGAGATCGGCCGGCCGGTTCTGACTTACGGCTTCTCCGCGGATGCCGACGTGCGGGTCAGTGCCCTGGAGGCCGACGGCCATCGCACCCGGTTCCGGGTCGAGGAGGGCGATGACGCCGCCTTCGCCGTGGAGCTGAGCCTGCCCGGACGGCACAACGTGCTCAATGCCACCGCTGCCATCGCCCTGGCCCGAGAGCTGGGGGTGGATGTGGCGGCAATCCAGCGGGCGCTGTCCGGCTTCCAGGGTATCGGCCGGCGCTTCCAGGTTTATCCCGACATCCCGCTCGCCGGGGGGGCGGCGGCGCTGGTCGATGACTACGCCCATCATCCCCGGGAGCTGGAGGCGACCCTGGAGGCGGCCCGCGCCGCCTGGCCGGAGCGGCGCCTGGTGGTGGTCTTCCAGCCGCACCGCTACACCCGCACGCGGGAGCTTTTCGACGATTTCGCGCGGGTGCTCAGTGGCACCGACGCGCTGGTGCTCACCGAGGTCTATGCCGCCGGCGAGGCGCGTTTGCCCGGCGCCGACGGCCGGGCGCTGGCCTCGGCGGTGCGCGATCGCGGCGGTGCGCAGCCGATCTTCGCAGACAGCCTGGACGAGGTGCCGGGGCTGCTGGCCGGGCTGCTGCGCGATAACGACGTGGTGCTGACCCTGGGTGCCGGCAGCATCGGTGGGCTCCCGGCGCGCCTGGGCGCCGGCCCGGCGGCGGGAGGTGCGGCGTGAGCGCGGCGGTCGAGCGGCGGCGGATCCGGCCCGGCGAGTGGCGCGAGCAGGAGCCGCTGGCCGGCTACACCACCTGGCGGGTTGGTGGGCCGGCGCGTCGGCTCTGCTGTCCGGCCGGCCGCGACGGGCTGGTCGACTGCCTGGCGCGCCTGCCAGCTGACGAGCCGCTGCTCTGGTGTGGTCTGGGCAGCAACCTGCTGGTCCGCGATGGTGGCGTGGCAGGGACGGTCGTCCTGACCCAGGGCGGGTTGGACGAGCTGGTGGTGGGGGCGCATGGCCGGGTCCACGCGGAAGCCGGCGTGGCGTGCGGTCGCCTGGCTCGGGCGGCAGTCCGGGAGGGGCTGGCCGGGCTCGAGTTCCTGGCCGGTATCCCGGGCACCGTGGGAGGGGCCCTGGCCCTCAATGCCGGCGCCTGGGGCGGCGAGACTTGGGAGCGCGTGGTCGAGGTCGAGACCATCGATCGCCAGGGGCACATCCGGCGGCGGGCTCCGGCCGATTTCCGGATCGGCTATCGCAGTGTGGCCGGCCCCGCCGGCGAGTGGTTCCTAGCCGCGACCTGGGAACTGCCCCCCGCCGATGCGCAGGTGCTCCGCGAGCGGGTGCGGGCGCTGCTGCAGCATCGCAACGCCGTGCAGCCAGTGGGGCAGCCCACTTGCGGTTCGGTCTTCCGCAATCCCACGGGGGATGCGGCCGGGCGGCTGATTGAGGAGGCCGGTTTGAAGGGGGCGCGGCGCGGCGGTGCCCGGGTCTCCGAGCGCCACGCCAATTTCATCATCAACGAGGGTGGCAGTGCGGCGGATATCGAGGGGCTCATGGCGCAGGTCCGGGAGCGGGTTGCTGTGGTGCACGGTGTATGGCTGGAACCCGAGGTTCATGTGATCGGGGAGGTGCGGCCATGACTGGTATCCCGGATCCGCAGCGGGTCGGTCGCGTGGCGGTGCTCATGGGGGGCACTTCCGCCGAGCGGGACATCTCCCTGCGCAGTGGCGGGGCGGTGCTCGCCGCGCTGCAGCGCCGCGGCTACGACGCCGAGGCCTACGACCCCCGTGACCGCGCCCTGGAGGGGCTGCGGGGCTACGACGTGGTCTTCATCGCCCTGCATGGGCGGGGGGGTGAGGACGGTACGGTACAGGGGCTGCTGGAGCTGCTCGGGGTGCCGTACACCGGCAGCGGTGTCCTCGGCTCGGCGCTGGGCATGGACAAGTGGCGCTGCAAACGGCTCTGGCAGGGTAGTGGACTGCCCACGCCGGCGGGTCAGCTGCTCACCAGCGAGTCTCCGGTGCTGGCCGAGGGGCTGGCGTATCCGGTGATCGTCAAGCCGGTCCGGGAAGGGTCGAGTCTGGGCATGACCCGGGTTGACGGGCCGGCGCAGCTGGCCGAGGCCTACCGGGCAGCGGCGGCCTACGACGATACAGTCCTCGCGGAGCAGTGGGTCGAGGGCGAGGAGTACACCGTGGCGCTGCTCGGCGATCGGGCGTTGCCGTCGATCCGGCTGGAGACATCCCACGCCTTCTTCGACTACGCCGCCAAGTACCAGGCCGACGATACCGGGCACCACTGCCCGAGCGGTCTGGGTGCGGACGAGGAGGCGGAGCTCGGCGCGCTGTGTCGCGAGGCCTTTTCCGCCAGCGGCGGCAACGGTTGGGGGCGGGTGGATGTCATGCGGGATGCCGACGGACGCTGGTGGCTGTTGGAGGTGAACACCATCCCGGGCATGACGGATCACTCGCTGGTCCCGATCGCTGCGGCGCAGGCCGGTATCGGTTTCGATGAGCTGGTGGCTCGCATTCTCGGGGAGGCGTTGCCGTGAGCCGCGAAGACTGGAGAGACCTGCTGGGCCGGCAGCCTACGCGCCGCAAGCGGGTCGGCGCCCCGGGGCTGCGGGGCTGGCTCTGGGGTGGAGCGGTGGCGCTGTTGGCCACCGGCGCTGCCGGTATGGCCACCGTGGCGCTTCAGGAGGGGCGGATTCTGCCCCTGGAGCGGGTGGAACTGAGCGCCGCGCCGGAGCGCGTGGCGGACGATGACTTGCGCCAGGCGCTGGCACCGCACTTGCACAGGAGTGTGCTGGGGGTGGATGTGCGCGGCGCCCGGGACGCCCTGGAGGCGCTGCCCTGGGTGGCGGGTGCCGAGGTGCGCCGGGCCTGGCCGGGGCGGATCCAAGTGACCTTGCGTGAGCGCGAGCCGCTGGCGCGCTGGGGAGAGCAGGCGCTGGTCGACCGCGACGGCGAGCGGTTCGAGCCGCGGCCGGCGAGCATCCCGGAGGGGCTCCCGGTGCTGCGCGGTCCGGACGGCAGCGAGGGTGAGATGGCCGGCTTGTTCAGGGAGGTGCAGCAACGACTCGCTGAGCGCGGTGTCAACCTGGTGGCGCTCGGTCTTTCGCCCCGGGGGTCCTGGAGCGCGCGGCTGGAGGGCGGCATTGAGATGGCCCTGGGCCGGCAGCACCCGGGCGAGCGCGTGGAGCGCTTCGCCGCCGTGCTGCCGGCCTTGGAAGAACGACAAGAGGCCCCGATGGAGCGGGTCGATCTGCGCTACCCCAACGGCTTTGCCGTGGCTTGGGGTGCGGCAGACGAAGCGGACTGAAGGCGGAGCAGAGCATGGTGCGAAAGAGCGAAGACAGCCTGTTGGTGGGCCTCGATATCGGTACCTCGAAGGTGGTCGCCATCGTCGGCGAGGCCAAGGAGGAGGGCGAGCTGGAGGTGATCGGTGTGGGCAGCCACCCGTCCCACGGTCTCAAGAAGGGCGTGGTGGTGAATATCGACTCCACGGTGCAGTCGATCCAGCGCGCCATCGAGGAGGCCGAGCTGATGGCCGGCTGCGAGATCCACTCGGCCTATGTCGGGATCTCGGGCAGCCACATCCGCAGCCTCAACTCCCACGGCATGGTGGCCATCCGTGACAAGGAGGTCCGCCAGGCCGATCTGGAGCGCGTCCTCGACGGGGCCAAGGCGGTGGCGATCCCGGCGGATCAACAGATCCTGCACGTGATCCCGCAGGAGTTCGTCATCGACAGCCAGGAGGGGATCCGCGATCCGCTGGGCATGGCCGGCGTGCGTCTGGAGGCGCGGGTGCACATGGTCACCGGCGCGGTCTCGGCGGCGGACAACATCACCAAGTGCGTCCGCCGCTGCCAGCTGGACGTCGACGACATCGTGCTCCAGCAACTGGCGGCGAGCCACGCCGTGCTCGGCGACGACGAGAAGGAGCTCGGCGTCTGTCTGGTGGATATCGGGGGCGGGACCACGGATATCGCGGTGTTCACCGGCGGCGCCATCCGTCACACGGCGGTGATCCCCATCGCCGGGCACCAGGTGACCAACGACATCGCCGTGGCCCTGCGCACCCCGACCCACCACGCCGAGGACATCAAGGTGCGCTACGCCTGCGCGCTGTCGCAGCTGGCCAACCCCGAGGAGAGCATCGAGGTGCCCTCGGTGGGTGATCGGCCGCCGCGGCGTCTCTCCCGTCAGTCGCTGGCCTCGGTGGTCGAGCCGCGCTACGAGGAACTGCTTTCGCTGGTGCAGTCGGAGCTGCGCAAGAGCGGGTTCGAGGACCTGATTCCCGCCGGCATCGTGCTCACCGGCGGCAGCTCGAAGATGGAGGGCGTCACCGACCTGGCCGAGGAGATCTTCCATCTGCCGGTGCGCATCGGCGTGCCGAAGTTCGTCACCGGGCTGTCGGATGTGGTCCGCAACCCGATGTATTCCACCGGCGTCGGCCTGCTCGCTTTCGGCGCGCGCAACCGCGAAAGCGGCATGTCGCCGGCGCTGGCGCAGGACGCCGGGATAACCGCCTTGTGGGGGCGGATGAAGAACTGGTTCAAGGGCAATTTCTAGTCATTTCAGTAATCGCTAGCGTCCGCGACGCTTGAGGAGGGCAGCATCATGTTTGATCTGATGGATACCGCCAATCAGAACGCGGTCATCAAGGTGATCGGAGTCGGCGGCGGCGGTGGCAACGCCGTCCAGCACATGGTTGAGAGCGAGATCGAGGGCGTGGAGTTCATCTACGCCAACACCGACGCCCAGGCCCTGGCCAATACCCGCGCCGGGGTGACGGTGCAGCTCGGTTCCGGCATCACCAAGGGCCTGGGGGCCGGGGCCGATCCGACCACCGGCCGGCAGGCGGCCGAGGAGTCCCGTGACCGCCTTCAGGAAGTGCTCGACGGGGCGGACATGGTCTTCATCACCGCCGGCATGGGCGGTGGCACGGGCACGGGGGCGGCCCCGGTGGTGGCCGAGGTCGCCCGCGAGATGGGCATCCTCGCCGTGGCGGTGGTGACCAAGCCGTTCCCGTTCGAGGGCAACAAGCGCATGGGCGTGGCCCAGGAGGGCATCAAGGAGCTGGAGAACAGCGTCGATTCGCTGATCACCATCCCCAATGAGCGGCTTCTGCCGGTGCTCGGCAAGAACCTGACCCTGATCGACGCCTTCAAGTCGGCCAACGACGTGCTCCATGGCGCGGTGCGCGGTATTGCTGAGCTGATCACCCGTCCGGGCCTGATCAACGTCGACTTTGCCGACGTGCGCACCGTGATGTCCGAGATGGGCATGGCGGTGATGGGCAACGGCGTGGCCTCGGGCGAGGGGCGTGCCCGCGAGGCGGCCGACCGGGCCATCGCCTGCCCGCTGCTCGAGGACTTCAACCTGGCCGGCGCCAACGGTGTTCTGGTCAACGTCACCGGTGGCTACAACCTCTCCATCGGCGAGTTCGACGAGGTCGGCAACGCCGTGCGCGAGTACGCCTCCGACGAGGCGACCGTGGTGGTCGGTGCCGTGATCGACCCCGAACTGGAGGACGAGCTGCGCGTGACGGTGGTGGCCACCGGTCTGGGGCCGGCGGTTCAGTCCGCTGAGGATGTGGCTCGCGTCGCCCAGCAGGCGCAGCCCGGTCCGCGCAAGCACACCGGCGAGGTCGACTACGCGCAGCTCGACCGGCCCACGGTGATCCGGCAGAACGCCGCCAACGAGCGCAAGGAGGCGGATACCGACGGCGACATGGAGTACCTGGATATCCCGGCGTTCCTGCGTCGCCAGGCCGACTGAGGCGCGGCGCGTTTTGTGCGCTGCAATATACTTTTTGGATTTGTTACACTAATATTTCGCGACGTCTCGCCGCTATAAACGGTGAAGGCGGTGTGTCCGGTCGCGCTGGTTGCGGCTGAGCACACATGTAGCCGCATGAGCAGTGGAGCCGAGTCGAGCCATGATCCGTCAACGCACCTTGAAGAACAGCATCCGCGCGACCGGCGTGGGCCTGCACACCGGCGAGAAGGTCTACCTGACCCTCCGCCCGGCTCCGGCCAATGCGGGCATCATATTCCGGCGGACGGATCTCGATCGCGAGATCAAGGCAACGGCCGCTGCGGTGGGCGACACCCGTCTCTCGACCTGCCTGGTCGAGGACGGGGTGCGCGTGTCCACCGTCGAGCACCTGCTCTCGGCGCTGGCCGGACTCGGGATCGACAACTGCTACGTCGATCTCTCCGCCGCCGAGGTACCGATTATGGACGGCAGTGCGGCGCCTTTTGTGTTCCTGGTCCGCTCTGCCGGGATCAAGGAGCAGGAGGCGCCGAAGCGCTTTGTGCGCATCCTGGAGCCGGTCCAGGTCGTCGACGGTGACAAGTGGGTGGCCTTCGAGCCCTTCGAGGGCTTCAAGGTCAGCTTCACTATCGACTTCGACCATCCGGTCTTCCTCGATCAGCACGCCCGGGCCGAGGTGGATTTCTCCTCGACCTCGTTCATCAAGGAGGTCAGCCGGGCGCGGACCTTCGGGTTCATGAAGGAGATCGAGGCGCTGCGGGCTTCCCGTCTGGCCCTGGGGGGCAGCCTGGACAACGCCATCGTGGTCGACGACTACCGGGTGCTGAACGAGGACGGGCTGCGCTACCGGGACGAATTCGTCAAGCACAAGATCCTCGACGCCATCGGCGACCTCTACCTGCTGGGCAGCAGCCTGATCGGCTCTTTCCACGGGCACAAGTCCGGGCACGCCCTCAACAACCGCCTCCTGCGCAAGCTCCTCGAGCACGAGCACGCCTGGGAGGAGGTGACCTTCGAGGAGCTCGACGAACTGCCCATTGCCTACGATCAGCCGGTGGTGGCCTGAGCGCCGCAGCAGCTTGCGGTCCGGGCCGGCCAGCCGGTAGGGTGTAGCTTTCTGCCTGAAAGCTGGCTATGGATCTCTCGCTGACTCGCGCGATTCTCTTCGATCTGGACGGGACGCTGGTGGATAGCGCCCCGGATCTGACCGCTGCCATCAACCAGGTTCTCACCGAGCGGGACTGGTCCCCGGTAACCGAGGAGCAGGTCCGTGGCTGGGTGGGCAACGGCGCCCGACGGCTGGTGGCGCGTGCCCTCACCGGCGAGGACGACGGTACCCCGCCCGACGAGGAACTGGACACCGCCCTGGAGCGCTTCTTCGAGTGCTACGGCGAGGCCGTTTACGTCCACAGTCGCCCCTTCCCCGGGGTTGTGGAGACCGTGCAGGCGCTGGCCCGGGCCGGCATGCGTCTGGCCGTGGTCACCAACAAGCCGCGGCGCTTCGCCGAGCCGATCCTCGAGGGCATGGGCGTGGCCGACGCCATCGATGTGGTCGTCGGCGGCGAGTGCACCGAGGCGCGCAAGCCCGATCCCGAGCCGCTGCGCCTGGCCATGGAGCGCCTGGGCGCGGCGTCGCGGACGGTGCTGATGGTCGGCGACTCGAGCACCGATGTCGAAGCGGCGCACAACGCCGGCATCCCGGTAGTCTGCGTGCCCTACGGCTATCGCCGCGGCGTCGCGCCGGAGGATCTGGGGGCCGACGCCATCGTCGATGACCTCAGCGGCGTGGTCACGCTGCTTCGCGGGGCGGCCTGAGGCGATGAAAGAGCACGAATTCCACAGCCTCGCCGAGGCCGGCTACACCCGTATCCCCCTTATCCGGGAGGTGCTGGCCGATCTCGACACGCCGCTGTCCACCTATCTCAAGCTCGCCCGCGGGCCGCGCTCCTTCCTCTTTGAGTCGGTGGAAGGTGGCGAGAAGTGGGGGCGCTACTCCATCATCGGCCTGCCGGCCCGGACCGAGATCGCCGTCTACGGCGACCGGGTCGAGGTTCGCCGCGACGGCGCGCTGGTCGACGAGGAGCAGGTTCGCGATCCGCTCGCCTGGATCGAGGCCTACCAGCACCGCCACCGCGCCGCAACGCCCTCCGGATTCCCGCAGATGCCGCGTTTTCTCGGCGGGCTGGTGGGGTATTTCGGCTACGATACCGTGCGTTACGTCGAGCCGCGCCTGGCTGAGGGGGCCCCGGAAGACGCCCTGGGGCTGCCGGATATCTGCCTGGTGGAGGCCGAGGAGGTGGTGGTCTTCGACAACCTCGCTGGCCGGCTCTACCTGGTGGTCCACTGCGACCCGCGCGAGCCCGGCGCCTATGAGGCCGGGCTAGCCCGGCTCGACGAGCTGGCCGCGCGGCTGGCCGAGCCCGTGCAGCGGCCCCCGTCCCGGGGGCGTGGTGTGGCGGCCGGCGAGCCCCGCTACAACTTCACCCAGGCCGGCTTCGAGGACGCGGTGGAGCGGATCCGCGAGTATATCGCTGCAGGCGACGTGATGCAGGTGGTTCCCTCGCAGCGCATGAGCATGCCGTTCAGCGCCGAGCCGCTCGATCTCTACCGGGCGTTGCGTTGCACCAATCCGTCGCCTTACATGTATTTCCTCGATCTGGGTGCGTGCCAGGTGGTCGGATCCTCGCCGGAGATCCTGGTTCGCCTCGAGGATGGCGAGGTGGCCGTGCGTCCCATCGCCGGGACCCGCAAGCGCGGGGCCACCGAAGCCCGCGACCGGGAGCTGGAGCAGGAACTGGTCTCGGACCCTAAGGAGATCGCCGAGCACGTGATGCTCATCGACCTCGGGCGCAACGACGTCGGCCGGGTGGCCGAAACCGGCACCGTGCGCCTGACCGAGCGCATGGTGGTGGAGCGCTACTCCCAGGTCATGCACATCGTCTCTAACGTGGTTGGCCGGCTGCGTCCCGGGCTCGGCCCCATGGACGTGCTGCGGGCCACGTTCCCCGCCGGGACAGTCTCCGGCGCGCCGAAGATCCGCGCCATGGAGATCATCGACGAGGTCGAGCCGGTCAAGCGGGGCGTTTACGCCGGGGCCGTCGGCTATCTGTCCTGGTCGGGCAATATGGATACCGCCATCGCCATCCGCACGGCGGTGGTCCACGATGGCCAGGTCCATGTCCAGGCGGGCGCCGGAGTGGTCGCCGACTCGGTCCCCGAGCTGGAGTGGAAAGAGACCCTGAACAAGGGCCGGGCGTTGCTGCGCGCCGTCGAGATGGCCGAGGCTGGCTTATGATCCTGATGATCGACAACTACGACTCGTTCACCTGGAACCTGGTCCAGTACCTGGGTGAGCTGGGTGCCCGGGTCGAGGTGGTGCGCAACGACGAGATCAGTGCCGATGAGGTGCGCCGCTTGCGTCCGGAGCGCATTGTGATCTCGCCAGGGCCCTGCACGCCCAACGAGGCCGGCGTGTCGCTTGAGGTGGTCCGCTGCCTGGCCGGCGAGGTGCCCATCCTCGGCGTCTGTCTCGGGCATCAGACCATCGGGCAGGTGTTCGGTGGCCGCGTGGTCCGGGCCCGCGAGGTCATGCACGGCAAGACCTCGCCGATCCGCCATCGCGGCCAGGGGGTGTTTGCGGGCCTGCCCGAGCCCCTGGAGGCGACTCGCTACCACTCACTGATCGTCGAGCGCGAGAGCCTGCCCGAGGAGCTGGAGATCACCGCCTGGACGGAAGGGCCGCACGGCACCATCGACGAGATCATGGGGCTGCGCCACCGCCGGCTGCCGGTCGAGGGGGTGCAGTTCCACCCGGAGTCGATCCTGACCTCGTCCGGTCACGACCTGCTGCGCAACTTCCTCGAGCAGCCCCGTGCCGTCGCCTGAACCCGGCGCCCTGGGCGCGGCCCGTGCACGCTGAAACCCTGAACCCTGAAAAACCGAGGCACCCCATGGACCTGACAGCCGCCCTTCGTCGAATCACGGAAAACCAGGATCTCAGCCCCGATGAGATGACGGCGGTCTTCCGCACCATCATGACCGGTGGGGCCACCCCGGCGCAGATCGGTGGCTTTCTCATCGGCATGCGCCTGAAGGGGGAGACCGTCGCGGAGATGGCCGCTGCCGCCTCGGTCATGCGCGAGCTCGCCGAGCGGGTCGATGTCGGTGACGATTTCCATCGTCTGGTGGATACCTGTGGCACCGGCGGGGATGCCAGCGGCACCCTGAACGTCTCCACCGCCGCCGCCTTCGTCACCGCCGCCGGGGGCATCCCGGTGGCCAAGCACGGTAACCGCTCGGTCTCCGGGCGTAGCGGCAGCGCCGATCTGCTTGAGGCCTGTGGCGCCACCCTGGAGCTCAGCAGCGAGGCGGTGGCCGAGTGCATCCGCCGGGTCAACGTCGGTTTCCTCTTTGCCCCGCTGCACCACAGCGCCATGAAGCACGCCGTGGGGCCGCGCAAGGAACTCGGTGTGCGCACCCTGTTCAACCTGGTCGGCCCCCTGTCCAACCCGGCCGGGGCGCGGCGCCAGCTGCTCGGGGTGTTCGGCCAGGAGTGGGTGCGCCCGGTGGCCGAGGTGCTCCAGACCCTGGGCAGCGATCATGTGCTGGTGGTCCACGCCGAGGACGGGCTGGACGAGATCAGCATCGCCGCCCCGACGCGGATCGCCGAGCTGCGCAACGGGCAGATCGAGGAGTACACCGTCATGCCGGAGGATTTGGGCTTGCGCAGCGCGCCGCTCAATGAGGTCACCATTTCCGGCACCAAGGACAGCCTGGCGATGATCCGTGCCGCCTTCGCCGGCGAGCGCATTGCCGCCATGGAGCTGATCGCCGCCAACGCCGGTGCCGCGCTCTATGTCGGCGGTGAGGCGCCCGATCTGCGTCGTGGTGTGGAGCGGGCTCGGGAACTCATGACCTCCGGGGCCGCCGCCCAGACCCTGGAGCGCTTCGTGGAGACGACCCGGGAGCTCGCCCAATGAGCGCCACCGAGACGCCGGATATCCTGCGCCGCATCCTGCGCCGCAAGGCCGAGGAGGTGGTCGAGCGCGCCGAGGCCCGATCGCTGCGCGAGTTGTCGGCCGCCGCTGCCGACCTGGCGCCGACCCGCGGGTTCTGCGATGCGCTGCTGCAGCGGGTTGAGGCCGGCGGCGCCGGGGTCATCGCCGAGATCAAGCGCGCCTCGCCCAGCCGTGGCGTGATCCGCGACGACTTCCGGCCGGCGGCCATCGCCGCCGACTACCAGCGTCACGGTGCCGCCTGCCTGTCGGTGCTGACCGACCGCGACTTCTTCCAGGGCGATGACGCCCATCTGCAGGAGGCCCGCGAGGCCGTCACCGTGCCGGTGCTCCGCAAGGACTTCACCGTCGATGCCTATCAGGTCTACGAGGCGCGTGTCCTCGGGGCGGACTGCATCCTGCTTATCGCCGCGGCGCTGGGTGATGCGCAGCTGGCAGAGCTGCACGCCCTGGCGGTGGAACTGGGCATGGATGTGCTCATCGAGGTCCACGACGCCGAGGAGCTGGCCCGGGTCGCACCGCTGGGGCCGGCGCTGGTCGGCGTGAACAACCGGGACCTGCGGACCTTCCATACCGATCTGGCAACCAGCGAGGCGCTGGCCGGGGCGATGCCCTCCGGTGCCCTGGCAGTGACCGAGAGCGGCATCCACACCGCCGGGGATGTGGCCCGTATGCGCGCGGCCGGCATCCACGCCTTCCTGGTCGGCGAGGCGTTCATGTCCGCGGAGAGCCCGGGGGAACGGCTCGCCGAGCTCTTCGGCGGCCCCGCTGGGGCGTGACCGGCGGGGTGGCCGTGGGCCGCGCGGCGGGTGTTCCACGGAACGTCGGCCGAGGAGCTACTGTCCATCACAACGGTGGCGTTATCGCCAGATTTGTGCATAATTCCCTGCTTCCTTGAGCGCACACTTCCCACCGGCGACGGGAGGGCCCAGGCGTTGGTCGATTACACCCGCATCCGGCTCCACGGCTTCAACAATCTGACCAAGTCGTTGAGCTTCAACATCTACGACGTTTGCTACGCCAAGACCGAGGCGCAGCGGCGGGCGTATATCGAATATATCGACGAAGAGTACAACGCCGAACGGCTGACCGAGATCCTGACCAACGTCGCCGAGATCATCGGCGCCAATGTGCTCAACGTCGCGCGCCAGGACTATGACCCCCAGGGGGCCAGCGTGACCATCCTCATCTCCGAGGGTCCGGTGTCGCCCGAGGAGGCCGAGGAGAGCGCCGAGGCGCGGCCCGGGCCGCTGCCCGACGATGTCGTTGCCCACCTGGACAAGTCGCACATCACCGTGCACACCTACCCGGAGATGCATCCGGACAAGGGTGTGAGCACTTTCCGGGCGGACATCGATGTCTCCACTTGCGGCGTGATCTCGCCGTTGACGGCGCTCAACTACCTGATCCACTCGTTCGACTCGGACATCGTGACGATGGACTACCGCGTGCGCGGCTTCACCCGCGACGTGGAGGGGCACAAGCACTTCATCGATCACGAGATCAACTCGATCCAGAACTACCTCTCCGAGGACACCAAGGAGCGCTACCAGACCCTGGACGTGAACGTCTACCAGGAGAACATCTTCCACACGAAGATGATCCTGCGCGAGTTCGACCTGGATAATTACCTCTTCGGCGAGTCGAGTGCCGACCTTGACGAGGAAGAGGCGAACACGATCCGCAGGCATCTGCGCCGGGAGATGATGGAGATCTTCGCCGGGCGCAACCTGCCGGCCAACCAAGAAGTCTGAGCCGCCGCGGACGGCGGGGGCAGTGGCGGTTGCCAGTACCGCCGCCTTCCGTTATTATGCGCGGTCTTCGACGGAGAGAGCGAAGCGATGAAGACGTATAGCGCCAAGCCCGCAGAGGTTCAACGCGACTGGTACCTGGTCGACGCCACCGACAAGACGCTCGGGCGGCTGGCCAGCGAGGTCGCGCATCGCCTGCGCGGCAAGCACAAGCCGGTCTTTACTCCGCACGTCGACGCGGGCGACTATATTGTCGTGATCAACGCCGACAAGGTTCGCCTGACCGGGCGGAAAGAGCGGGACAAGCAGTATTTCTGGCACACCGGTTTCCCGGGCGGCATCAAGAGCCGGTCCGTGGCCGAAGTGCGTGAACGTCATCCGGAGCGCCTGATCGAGAGCGCGGTGCGCGGGATGATGCCGAAGAACCGGCTGGGCCGGGCCATGCTCAAGAAGCTCAAGGTCTACGCCGGGAACGAGCACCGTCATCACGCTCAGCAGCCGCAGCCGCTGGAGCTCTGAGGCTACAATCGGGAACGATCAAGACCATGGCGAATCAGCAGTATTACGGAACCGGACGCCGCAAGACCTCTGCCGCGCGGGTGTTCATGACCCCGGGTAACGGCAATATCACCGTTAACGGTCGCCCGCTCGACGAGTACTTCGGGCGCGAGACCGGGCGCATGATCGTGCGCCAGGCGCTGGATCAGGTGGACGCCGCGGACAAGTTCGACATCAAGGCGACCGTCTCGGGCGGCGGGTCCAGCGGGCAGGCCGGTGCGGTGCGCCACGGTATTGCCCGGGCGCTGGCGAACTACGACGCCGAGTTCAAGGCGCCGCTGCGGCGTGCTGGTTTCATCACCCGCGATGCGCGCATGGTCGAGCGGAAGAAGATCGGCCTGCACAAGGCCCGTCGCGCGACGCAGTTCTCCAAGCGTTAACGCGGCGAAAGCAGCAGTTCCTGCTGGGGGATCGTCTAGCGGTAGGACTACGGACTCTGACTCCGTCAGCGGTGGTTCGAATCCACCTCCCCCAGCCATCTATACGGCCTATGCCCCGCGCCAGCGGACACCCTCGGGTGCCGCTGGCGCTTTCGTCCGGCCTCCCTTCCTCTCGACGCCGCCGTATATCCTAGCCCCGCTCGTAGATGTCGAAACGCACCGCCCGGCCGGATACCGCCCGGCTTGGCGGTGGGCCGGACACCGGGGCCGCGCGCTGCGGACGCTTGACCACCACCCGGCGGGTGGCGTGGGCCAGCGCCGCGGCCAGCAGGTCGGCTTCGGCCGGGGGCGGTGCGCTCGCGTGCAGGGCCCGCAGGACCTGCGCTGGGCGGCCGACGGCGCCGCGGGTGGCGCCGTCGGGGTACATCGGATCAACGTAGACCACCTCGCACGAGGCGGTGGGGAGCCGCCCCAGCACGTCGCGCAGATCCCCCGGTTGCAGGCGGATGCGCTCGGCCGTGGCGGCCAGCTGCGGCTCGGCGGCAGCCCGCTCGAGGGCGGCGGCGAGCAGGGCGGAGAGGACCGGGCTGCACTCGATCCAGGTCACCGAGGCGCCCAGAGCGGCGAGCACCCAGCCGTCCTGGCCGAGTCCGGCGGTGGCATCGACCACTGCCGTCTGCGGTCGTCTATGTAGCCCCACGGCGCGCGCCAACGGGTCGCGGCGGGGCGTGGAGCCGGCCACCCGGCGCTGCAGCTGCCGGTCCGCGAAGTCCACCGCCACCGGTCCGGGGGCGCGCCGGCCGAGCATCTGCAGCGCCGGCGGGTCGCCGGCGCGCAGCACCACCCCGGGGCCGGCGTCGGGGAGGGCGTCGAGCAGCGGCACGGCCAGCCGCTCGGCCCAGGCAGCGGCCGTTTCGTCATCGCCGAGCACGCCGCGCAGCCCGGCATCGGTTGACGCATCGCAACGCAATCCTGCGTGCATTAGTATGTTCCTCCGGAGACAAGACACCCGCGGGGCACGTGGCCCCGATCGCGAGGAGCGGTATGGCACAAGAGAACGGCACCCGGAACCAGGACATCGATTACGAGGCGCTCTCCCGGTCGCTGACCGAGATTACCGCCAAGAGTCAGGAGCTGGTGCAGGAGTTCCTGCAGCAGGAGCAGTCGACGCACCACGTGGCCATGGAGGATGCCGCGCAGATGGCGCAGCTGTTCCAGCAGCTGAGCGCGCGGGTGATGGCCGATCCGGCCCGCCTGATGCAGGTGCAGATGTCCTTCTGGCAGGACTACATGAGCCTGATGCAGAACGTGGCCCTGCGCTTCTGGGGGCTGGAGTCCGAGCCGGTGGCGCAGCCGGCCAAGGGGGATCGGCGCTTCCAGCACCAGCACTGGGAGGATCACCCCTTCTTCGATTTCGTTAAGCAGTCCTACCTCCTGGCGGCGGATCACACCCACGCGGTGGTCCGGGACGTGGAAGGGCTCGATGATCAGACCAAGAAGAAGGTGGATTTCTACACCCGGGCGTTCATCGACGCCATGGCCCCGTCGAACTTCGTGGCCACCAACCCCGAGGTGCTCGAGAAGACCGTCGAGACCGGCGGCCAGAACCTGCTGCAGGGGCTGAGCAATCTGCTCGACGACCTCAAGCGGGGTCGTGGCCGGCTCGACATCAAGATGACCGACTACGACGCCTTCGAGGTCGGCACCAACCTCGCCACCACCCCGGGGCAGGTGGTCTACCAGAACGAACTCATGCAGCTCATCCAGTATGAGCCCACCACCGCCGAGGTCCACAAGCGGCCCCTGCTGCTGGTGCCGGCGTGGATCAACAAGTACTACATCATGGATCTCAACAGCGAGAAGTCCATGGTGAAGTGGCTGGTGGATCAGGGCCATAGCGTATTCATCATCAGCTGGCGCAACCCCGACGAGAGCCTGGCCGAGAAGCGCTTCGAGGATTACATGCTCGAGGGGCCGGTGACGGCCATGGATGTCGTCCAGGAGATCACCGGCAGCGACGAGATGAACCTGGTTGGCTACTGCCTCGGCGGGACCCTGTCGGCTTGCACCCTGGCCTGGCTGGCGGCCCGCGGGGACCGGCGCATTCAGGCCGCGACCTTCCTGACCTGCATGCTCGACTTCGAGTACCCCGGTGAGCTGGAGGTCTTCCTCGACGAGGAGCAGATCGCCACGCTGGAGCGGCGCATGAGCCGGAAGGGCTATCTGGAGGGTCGGTACATGTCCACGACCTTCAACATGCTCCGCGCCAACGACCTGATCTGGTCGTTCTTCGTGAACAACTACCTCAAGGGCGATGAGCCGTTCCCCTTCGATCTGCTCTACTGGAACTCCGATTCCACCAACATGCCCGCCAAGATGCATAGCTTCTACCTGCGCAACATGTATCAGCGCAACCTGCTCAAGGAGCCGGGTGCCCTGGAGCTGGCGGGGGAGGCCATCGACCTGGGCCGGGTCGACATCCCGGCCTACTTCATGTCGGCCAAGGAAGACCACATCGCCCCCTGGAAGAGCACCATCCGTGGCCCGCGGCTGCTCTCCGGTCCTACCCGCTACGTGCTTGGCGGATCCGGCCACATCGCCGGCGTCATCAATCCGCCCCACAAGAACAAGTACGGCTACTGGACCAACACCGCCAAGACGGTGGATCAGGATGAGTGGCTGGCCGGGGCCGAGGCCCACGAGGGCTCATGGTGGAACGACTGGGGGCAGTGGCTGGCCGGCCACGGCGGCGAGAGCGTTGCTGCACGGAAGGTCGGGTCGAAAAAGCACGCCCCGATCGAGCCGGCACCGGGCTCCTACGTCCGCCACGGCGTGCTCTACGGCGACTGAAGCCATCTTCCGGGTCGGGCGGGCTGGTGTCGACGGCCGGCCCGGATTACACTTATTCACTGATGCAAACTTGCGGGCAGCGCGTTGCCATGGACGTGACCGCTTTCAATCCGGCGGGGATGCAGGCCATCCACCGCGCGGACGAGGGCCTGACCCGGACCGCCGCCCAGGTGGCCCGGGTTACAGCGCAGTCCGATCCTCGCTCCGAGGAGATGCACACGGCGGTCATCCAGTCGCTGAGCTACGAGCAGCAGGGACACGCCGGCGTCCGCGTCGTGCGGGCCGTCGACGAGATGACCGGCACGCTGCTCAATATCCGCTCCTGACCTCCCGCCCGTGCTACAATTTTCGCTTTTGCGAGTGGATCCGTTATGACCGACGCGCAGCCGTTAGTGGGCGTCGTGATGGGCAGCAGTTCCGATTGGGACACCCTCTCCGGCGCCGCCGAGGTGCTTCGTGACTTCGAGGTGCCCCATGAGGCCCGAGTGGTCTCTGCCCACCGAACCCCGCAACTGATGGCCGACTACGCCGCCGAGGCCGAAGAGCGCGGCCTGCGGGCGATCATAGCCGGCGCCGGCGGTGCCGCCCATCTGCCCGGCATGCTCGCCGCGCAGACCATCGTCCCGGTGCTCGGGGTGCCGGTGCAGTCGAAGGCCCTTAACGGCCTCGACTCGCTGCTGTCCATCGTCCAGATGCCGGCCGGCGTGCCCACCGCCACCTTCGCCATCGGCACCGCCGGCGCGCGCAATGCGGCGCTCTTTGCGGTGGCCATGCTCGCCCGCGAGGATCCGCGCTACGCCGACGCGCTCAAGGCCTTCCGCACCCAGCAGGCCGAGCGCGTCTATGGGGAGGAGCTCTCATGACCGTCGCCGCGCCGATCTTGCCGGGAGCGGCCATCGGCATCCTCGGTGCCGGCCAGCTCGGCCGCATGCTCGCCGTGGCCGCGCGGCGTTCCGGCTACCGGGTCCACGTCATCGCCCCCGGCGCCGGGCAGGCCCCGGCCGGGCAAGTGGCCGATGTGGTGCACGACGCCGAGCCCACGGCGGAGCTGCTGCGCAGCCTGGCTGGCGAGCTGAGCGTGCTGACCTACGAGTTCGAGAATCTGCCCCGGGGGGCCGTCGAGGCCGCCGCGGAGTGCCTACCGGTGCGGCCGTCCCCCCACGCCCTCGCGACGACGCAGAACCGCGCCCTGGAGAAGACCTTCCTGCGCCAGCACGGCCTGCCCACGGTCCCCTTCGAGTCCGTCCACGGGGCCGCGGAGGCGGCCGCTGCCGTGGAACGTCTCGGTGCCCCGGCGGTGATCAAGAGCGCCGGGCTGGGTTACGACGGCAAGGGCCAGGCGGGGGTGGATAGCGTCGAGGCCGTGGCCGCTGCATGGCCGGCCATCGGTGCCGAGGAGGCGGTGGTCGAGGCGCGTATCGATCTGGCCATGGAGGTCTCGGTGGTGGCCGCCCGCGGCGTGGATGGCCGTTTTGTCCACTACGGGGTGACCGAGAATCGCCACCGGGACCACATCCTCGATCTGTCGGTCAGCGATGCCGACCTCGACCCGGCGTTGTGTCAGCAGGCCGTGGAGATCGCCCGGGTGGTGGGAGAGGGGCTCGACGCCGTCGGCACCTACTGCGTCGAGTTCTTCATCGACGCCGGCGGACAGCTGATGGTCAACGAGATCGCCCCGCGGCCGCACAACTCCGGCCACCTGACCATCGAGGGGGCGGTCACCTCACAGTTCGACCAGCAGTTGCGTGCCATCTGCGGCTTGCCCCTGGGTAGCACCCGGCGGTTGACCCCGGCGGCCATGGTCAACCTGCTCGGCGATGTCTGGGATGCCGGCACCCCGCCCTGGGACGAGGTCTTCGCCGACCCGGCGGCCACCCTCCACCTCTACGGCAAGGGCGCGCCGAGCCCCGGCCGCAAGATGGGCCACATCACCGTGCTCGGCGACGACCGGCAGGAGGCCGCCGACCGAGCCCTGAAGCTGCGCAACCGACTGGCCCCCCATGTGGTTTCGTAACCTGATCCCCTACCGCCTGCGCGATGACGTCGCTTACGACCCCGAGACCGCCGACCAGCGCCTGGGTGCGCTCGCCTTCACGCCCTGCGGGGCACTGGAGCCGAGCCGCAGTGGGTTCGTACCGCCGCTCGGCCCCGGGGCGCCGCTGGTGCACGCCGCCGCCGGCAGCCTGCTCTTCTGTCTGCAGGAGGAGACGAAGCTGCTGCCCGCGGCGGTGATTCGCGAGGCTATGGACGAGCGCATCAGCGCCGTGGAGGCGGCCGAGCATCGCAAGGTGCGCAAGCGCGAGCGCGACCGCATCCGCGACGAGGTGGTCACCGACCTGATGCCGCGGGCATTCAGCCGCCACAAGCGGACCTGGGGCTACCTGGATACTGAGGCCGGCTACCTGGTGGTGGACGCCGGCTCCGAGAAACAGGCCGAGCACTTCGTCGAGCAGCTGCGCGAGGCGTGGGGGGATCTCACCCTCAGTCCGCCGGAGACCGAGATGGGGCCGGGGACCATCATGACCCGCTGGCTGGCGCAGCAGCAGTTGCCCGGTGACCTGGAGCTAGGCGAAGAGGCGGTGCTCGAGGACCCCAACGCCGAGGGTTGCGAGGTCCGCGTCAAGCGCCAGGACCTGACCTCCGACGAGATGCGTGCCCACATCGATGCCGGCAAGCGCGTTCGCCGGCTGGCGGTGACCTACAGCGAGCGGCTCAGCGCGGTGCTCGACACCGACTTGAGCCTGCGCCGCCTGAAATTCCACGACGTCATCCGCGAGCAGGCCGGCGACCGCGACCCGGAGAGCCAGGCCGAGCAGCTCGATGCCGACTTCTCGCTGATGACCCTTGAGCTGCGCACCCTGATCCCGCGCATGATGGAGTGGTTCGGCGGCGAGAAAGCCACCTCCTGATACCTGCCCCCAGGGGCGACCGACGATCACCGCCGGCGGGGGCGTGCTGGCGCCGGTGCCGACCTGGGGACGCTACCCGCCCACCTTTGGGGGCTCCACGCTCGCCGTCCCTGGCGAGCGAGGCCCCTGGCCGACCCCGGCCTCACCCCGCCCTCGCCGGTCGGGGGCGTCAGTCAGCCGTCAGGAGGGGGCGTCGAGTAGCTCGCGCAGGGTCTCCCACACCCGCTCGGCGATCTTCGGCTGCGCCTCGGCGGTGGGGTGGACCCCGTCGTTCTGCATCATCCCGTCCCGATCCCAGACCCCATCGAGGAGGAAGGGGATCACCGGCAGGTCGTGCTCTTCGGCCAGTTCGGGGTAGATGGCCGCGAACTGCTCGGTGTAGGTTCGCCCGTAGCTCGGTGGGATGCGGATGCCGATCAGCAATACCTGGCTGTCCGCCTCGTGGGCCTGCTCGATCATCCGCGCCAGGTTGCTGCGGATCCGCTCCGGGGGTTGGCCGCGCAGGCCGTCGTTGCCCCCGAGCTGGAGCAGGACGATCTCCGGCTCGTGTTCCTGGAGGGCGTCGGGCAGGCGCCGGGTCCCGCCGCTGGTGGTCTCGCCACTGCGGCTGACGTTGGTCACCCGGTGGGGCAGGTCGGCCTCGTCCAGGCGTGTCTCGAGTAGAACGGGCCACGCCTCGTCGCGGTCGAAGCCGTAGGCGGTGGAGAGTGAATCGCCGAAGACCAGGATGGTCGGACGCTCGGCGGCGGCCGCCGCCGGCGCCAGGAGCAGCGCCAGTGCCGCGGCGAACAACGCCCGGCGCAGGGGCAAAAAGAAGCAGCCGGTACCAGCCATAGGAGCGAACACCCGATGCTGAAGGAAGAAGCCGACGCCCCCGCCGCGGCGGGCACCCCTCACCCGGCGCTGGAAGCCCGCGGCCTGGGGATGCGCTTTCGTGGCCCCGACGGCGAGGTCGTCCTGTTCGATAACCTGAATCTTACCATCCGCCACGGCGAGAGCGTCGCCATCCTGGGGGCCTCGGGTTCCGGTAAATCGACCCTGCTCGGGCTGCTGGCCGGCCTGGAGCAGCCCGCCAGCGGGCAGGTCTGTGTCGACGGCGAGGAGCTGACCGCGCTGGACGAGGACGGGCGTGCGGCGGCGCGGGCCGGACGCATCGGTTTTGTCTTCCAGGCCTTCCATCTGCTCGGCGGGCTCTCGGCGCTGGAGAACGTGCGCCTGGCCTTGGAACTCTCCGGCCGTGGTGGCGACGGTGAGGCGGCGGCTGCGGCGCTGCAGCGGGTGGGGCTGGGGCATCGCCTGCACCATACCCCCGAGCGGCTCTCCGGCGGCGAGCAGCAGCGGGTGGCCATCGCCCGCGCCTTCGTGACGGAGCCGCGGCTACTAATGGCCGACGAGCCCACCGGCAACCTGGACGACACCATCGGTGCCCAGGTGGTGGACCTGCTCTTCGACCTCAACCGGGAGCACGGCACCACCCTGATCCTGGTCACCCACGATCCCTCGGTGGCCGAGCGCTGCGAGACCGTCTATCGCTTCCGCGAGGGGGTGCTGGCCCGATGAGCGCCCCGAACTCTGCGATTGGCACCACGCTGCGGCTAGCCGCGCGCTTCCTGCGACGCGATCTGGCCGCCGGCCGGCTGGGGATCCTCGCCGCCGCGCTGGTTGTGGCTGTGGCCGCGGTGACCGCCGTTGGGTGGCTGGGCGACCGGGTGGGGGCGGCCACCACCGAGCGCGCGGCGGAGCTGATCGCCGCCGATCGCCTGGTACGCACCGACGACGCCGCTCCGCAGGCGTGGCTGGACGAGGCCCGCGAGCGCGGTCTGCAGGCGGCGCGGACGGTGGAGTTCCCCACCGTGGTGGCCGCTGACGGCAGCACGCGCCTGGTCTCCGCCAAGGCGGTGGAGGCCGGCTACCCCCTGCGCGGTGAGCTGCGCTACGCAGAGGATCGCGAGAGCGCCGACCGGGTGGCGGAGCAGCGCCCGCAGCCGGGTGAGGCCTGGGTTGAGCCGCGACTGCTCGACCTGCTCGGCGCCGAGCTCGGCGGATCGCTGGAGGTCGGCGAGAGCGAGCTGCCCATGACGCGGCTGGTTACCGCCGAGCCCGATCGTGCCGGCATGTTCGGCACCGTGGCGCCCCGGGTGCTGATGGCCTGGGAGGACATCGCAGGTACCGGGTTGGTGGGCGAGGGCGCGCGGGTGAGCCACGCCCTGCTGCTCGCCGGCCCCGATGCCGAGCTGGATGCCTTCGCTGAGTGGCTGCGCGGGGCGGATGGCCCGGAGGCCGAGGTGCTTACCGGCACCGAGGCGCAGCCGGCCATCCAGGAGATCGTCGGCCAGGCGGAGCGCTTCCTGGGCCTGGCAGCGCTGATCACGGTGGTGGTGGCCGCCGCCGCGGTGCTGCTCACCGCCCGGCACTATGCCGAGGCGCAGCTCGACCGCGTGGCGGTCATGCGCGTGCTCGGCGCTCGGCAGGGCCGGGTGGTGGCCATCCAGGCCGCGGTCCTCGGCGCGGTGGCGCTCGCCGCCGGCGTGCTCGGCGCGGCCATCGGCTTCGCCCTGCACGCGGTGATGATCGCCCTGCTGGCCGATGTGCTGCCGCCCAACCTGCCACCTCCGGGGCCGCTGCCGGCCGTCTACGGGGTGGGCCTCGGGGTGGCCGCGGCGGCCGGGTTCGCCCTGCCCACGGCGGCTCGGCTGCGCCATGTGCCGCCCATGCGGGTGCTGCGGCGCACCGCGGGTGCCGGCGTGGTGCGGACCGGCGGGGCCTACGCCGTGGCGGCGGCGGTGATCGCCGCGCTCATGGTCTGGCGCGCCGGCGATCTCACCCTCGCCGGCGTGGTCCTGGCGGCCACGGCCGCCACCCTGGCCGCCCTGGCCATCGCTGCGTATGCCGCCGTGCGCCTGGCCGGCTGGCTGCGTGCGCGCAGCGGCTCGCGGCTGCTCTGGCTCACCGGGCCGAGCCGGCGTCCCGGCGCCACCGTGGTGCAGGTGGTGGCCGTCGGCCTGGGGCTGATGGCGCTGCTGCTGCTCTCGGCGGTCCGCGAGGACCTGCTCGATACCTGGCAGGCCGGCATCCCCGACGATGCGCCGGATACCTTCCTCATCGACGTGGCGCCGGAGGAGGTCGAGCCGCTGCAGGCCTTCCTGGCCGAGGAGTTGGACACCGAGGTGACCCTTTACGCCATCACCCGCGGCCGGCTCGACGCCATCAACGAGGACCGCGTCCGCCCTGGCGACTTCGAGTCGCCGCGGACCCAGCGCATGGTTGACCGGGATCTCAACCTCACCTGGGCCGAGACGCTGCCCGAGGACAACCGCGTGGTCGCCGGCGAATGGTGGGGCGACGACCCCGGTGCCGAGTGGTCGGTGGAGGCCGGTTACGCCGAGCGCGTGGGCATCGGTGTGGGCGACGAGATCAGCTTCGTCATCGACGGCGAGCCGGTTAGCGGTACGGTGACCTCGCTGCGCGAGCTGCGCTGGGACAGCTTCAATCCCAACTTCTTTGTCATCGCCGCCCCGGGGATGATCGATGCCCATCCGGAGTACATCACCAGCTTCCGCCTGGGGGATGCCGCCGAGCGGGTGCTGCCGGAGCTCAACGAGCGCTTCCCCGGGGCTACGCCGCTGGATATCGGGGCCATCCTGGAGACCGCCCGGCGAATCATCGGCCAGGGGGCACGGGTGGTGGAGCTGATGGCTGCTCTGACCCTGGTGGCCGGGGTGGTCGTGCTGCTCGCAGCGCTGCGCACGGCGGCGGCGCAGCGGCGCTTCGAGGCCTCG
The DNA here is from genome assembly GCF_022228025.1 of Halorhodospira sp. 9622. Lineage (NCBI taxonomy): Bacteria > Pseudomonadati > Pseudomonadota > Gammaproteobacteria > Chromatiales > Ectothiorhodospiraceae > Halorhodospira > Halorhodospira sp. 9622. The sequence continues at coordinate 36,426 of NZ_JAJNRE010000011.1, forward strand.
CTGCTGCGTGCCCTGGGCGCCTCGCGGCGACGGCTGGAGGCCATCGCGGTGGCCGAGCTCGCGGCCTCCGGGGCGCTGGCCGGGCTGCTGGCCGGCATCGCCGCCGCCTCGGGCGGCTACTTGGCGGCCCGGTACCTGTTCGATCTGACCTACGCCTTCCCCGGATCGGTGGTGGTGCTGGGTGCGGTCGTCGGCGCGGTGACGGTGGCCGGCGCGGGCTGGCTGGGGGCCCGCCGGGACTGGCGCAGCAGCCCCATGGAGCTGCTGCGCGGCGGCGAGTCCTGAGCCGCTAGGGCCCGGGCAACCGGCCGCACCCGCGGCCGGTTGCCCTGCGGCGATAAAATCCTTGTGACCTCTCGTGTTGTCGGGTAATTTCACTCCTATGGGCAGGCGCGCCCCGTGGCCTGCCGCACGGGAAGGGGGATCCCGATGAGAAGAGCACTCCTCGGTGCAGGCACCGGCATGGCCGCCACCCTGGCCTGCACACCGCTGCTGGCCGCACCCTACCATCCGTCCGGCGCCAACCTCGCCTACGGTGAGATCAGCCACACCCAGGGGGTGATGGGCAGCGTCGCCAACCCCGCCTCCGGCGCCGCCATGCCGCGGGGCTTTCGCTTTGGCCTCGGTTCCCTCGGGGTCGGTTATGAGCTCGGCGAGATCGACGGCTTTGTCGATGACTTTGAGGATTGGGCCGACGACTTCGATCGCCTGGACGACGTCATCCGAGACTTCGAGCGGGCGGAGGAACAGTTCGACGTTAGTGACTTGGATGGCCAGGCGGACGATGCGCTTCGCCCCCTGCTAGACGCCGTGGGTGAGATCCAGGCGATTGAGCGCCGAGGCCAGAGCCTGCTGGATCGGGGGCAGGACGATGGTTTCCTCGCGGTCACCGGCGGGGTGCATGCACCACCGGGGCCGCTGGTGGCCAATCACGCAATCCTGGGTGGGGCGCTGACCCTCGATGTTCAGGGTACTGGCAGTGCTCGCCTAGGTATCGCTGGCGGGCGCCTGGAGAGCGGACTGGGCGGGATGCCCCTGAGTGGGTGGGATTGTAGTAAGAATGCCAACGACGCGACATGCGGCTCCGGAGATTGGGAGATCAAGTACGACGGTGACGACGTCACCATAAAAGGCCCTGACCGCGAGGTTGGGGAGGTGAGCGAAGACGATCTGGCTCTCTACTCCGACATGGAAGCCGCCGCGATTGGGCGCTTCTCCCTCGGCTACTCCGCCCGCACCTACAGCAGCCGCGACGGTGAGCTCTTCGTCGGCGGCCGCGGTCACTACTACCAGGCCGAGATGGCCCGGGCGGTCAGCGAGATCGACGACGACGCGCTGGATACCCTGAGTGACGACTTCTCCGACAGCCGCTCCAGCGACGACGCCTTCGGCGTCGATCTGGGCCTGCTCTGGGTGGCGCGCAACTACCAGGTCGGGCTGACCGGCAAGAACCTCAACGAGCCGAGCCTCGACTACCCGGAGATCGTCGGCTACGACGACTTGCCTGCCTCGGTGCAGGACCGGGTCAGTCGCACCAAGAGCTACACCCTGGAGCGTCAGGGCACGGTGGAGGCTTCGCTCCACTCGCCCAATCGGCGCTGGATGCTCGGCTTCAGTCACGATCTCAACAGCGTCGAGGGGCCCCACGGCGCTGAGAACAACAACGAGTACCAGTGGACGGCGGTGGGCGTGGGCTATGCCAGTGAGAGCTATCTCTGGCCGGGGTTCCGGCTCGGCTACCGGACCAATAACGCCGGCAGCGAGCTGTCGTACATCACCGGCGGCTTGACCCTGTTCCGCGTCCTGAACATCGACGCCGCGGTGAGTACCGACGATGTGGAGCACGACGGTTCCTCCGTGCCCCGCTCGGCGCTGGTCAATGTCGGCCTCGAACTCGGATTCTAGCCGCCCACCGGCGGCCCATGTGTGACGTATTGCCTTGGGGGGAGACCCATGCAGCAGAAAAGCCTAGGGATGATTGCCATCGTCGGCGCCGGCCTGGTGGCGGTGGGGTGCAGCACCACATCCAGTTACACCGATTACGACGATCGTGCCCTCTACTCCGGCGGAACCGCCGGCAACCTGCCCTACGTGGAAATCGGCCCGGTGGAGGCCTCGGCCCGCGGCTTTGCCTGGACCAGTTGCGACGCGCTGGTTGATCAGGTCGCCGACGAGCTGGCCGAGCAGGCCGCGGAGAAGGGTGGCAATGCTCTGATCAACGTGCGCTGGACCAACCTCGACGACGGCTCCACCACCGCCGAGCCGATCTGCACTACCGGTTGGGGGTGGTTCGCCTTGGCCGGCGTCGGCGGCCTGCACCCCTGGGTGCGGGGCACCGAGGCCCGCGCGGTGGTGGTCTTCGCCGATGATGAGCGGCTCGAGGAGCTTGGCGGACGCGTGACTGAGTTGCGCGAGCAGCTGGCCCGGGAGCGCGCCGAGGCCCGGCGGGCGGCGCGAGAGGAAGCGGCCGAAGAGGCTGCCGCGGAACAGGACCGGGCCGAGGAGCAGGACGAGGCTGAGGAGCAGAACGAGGGCCAGGGAGCGGCCGATGACGAAGCCGGCGGAGATGCTGAATCGTAGCCTTTCACAGCATTCAAGGCGCGCGTTGGTCGGCCGTTAACCGGGGATAGGTTTTTCCGATAAGGCCTTCCCATGGATCGGACATTCGTAGCAGTGCTGGGCCTGTTGCTGGCCGCGGTGAGCACCGCGGCCAGGGGCCCGGGGCCCCCCCGGGGGGGGGGGGCCCCCCCCCCCCCCCCCCCCCGCCCCCCGCGGGGGCCCGCGGCGCCGAGGTTCTTGAGGATGGGGCTGCCGTGCACGCCCTGTCCGTTGGCCGTCAGAGCTGGTCGGGCTCGGAGCGGGAAGATGCGCAGCTCATCGAGCCCCGGGTCCGCTACGGGTTGCCCGCCGGCTACGAGATCGGTCTCTCCGCCAACCACCGGTCGCAGGGCGATGACGGCAATGGCCTGCGCCACTTGGCCCTGGAGGCGGCGACGCCGCTGCGCCGGGAGCCGGGCGCAGCGGACATCACCCTGGCCGGCTACGGCACCGTCGCCCCGGCCGACGGCGACTCGGGCATCGGCAGCGGCAGCCACAACCTTGGTCTCGGCTTGCACCTGAGCGACGACCTGGGCGCCACGCGGCTGCACAGCAGTGTGGCGGTGGAGCGGGCCGATGTGGCGGAGATCGACGGTCAGCCCGGCTACCGCGCCGTCAACCGGCTGCGCTACGGGGCCCGCGCCGAGCACCGCGTGGCCGCGTCCCTCGATCTCACCCTGGAGGCGGCCGCCGTCTACGGGGTCAGCGGCGACGAGGTGCAGAACCAATTCGGGCTCGCCCTGCGCCCCGGGGTGCGCCTCCACCTTGGTCCCACCATCGATCTTGCCCTCAGCGCCGGGCGTGATCTGCCGGACAGCGGGGTCGAGCCCACGAATACCGTGACGGCCCAGCTTACCCACCGCCCGCAGCCGGCGCCGTCGCGGCGCGAGCTGGCGGCACGGGTCGAGCACCTGGAAGCCGCCCACGCCAGCACCCGGGCCCGGGCCGCCATGGAGGCCGGCCGGGCCGACGAGCAGCGCGAGCGGATCGAGCTGCTGCGCCGCCGCGCCGGGCAGCTCGACGTCGAGGTCATCAACGCCTCCGGCGAGGTGGGAATGGGTCGGGCCATGGCGGATCGCGTACGGGAGGAAGGGCACTACGTGGTGCGCGTCCAGGACTCGGCGCACGGCCGTGATGGCCAGCAGACCACGCACATCCGCTACCGTCCCGGCCACGGTGAGCAGGCCGTCGCCCTGGGCGAGTCCCTAGAGCGGATTCAGGAGGTGACCGAAGGGGATCTGCCCCGCGGGGCCGATGTCCGCATCCTGGTGGGCCGGGATCAGCGCGAACCCCTGGGGCACGGTGCAGAGGAGGATGGATCGTGAGCCGCCGTCGCAGTCTGTATCTGGCCGGCGCCCTGGCGGTGGCCGCCGCGCCCGCCGCGGCGCTGGCGGCGGCCCCCGGCGCCGCGGTGAGCCCGGGGTTCACCCTGGGTGCCACCAGTCACCCCCACGCCCTAGGGGGGCTCGCCAACCCCGCCGGTGCCGCCGCCCGACCCGGGCAGCGGCACGTGGGGCTCGGCTCGGTGAGCGCCGGGGCGGAGCTGGGTCCGGTGGACGGTTTCATCGACCGACTGGACGATGCCCTGGCGGCGGATCTTGACGAGGAGGACGAGTTCCTTGAGTTCATCGATTTCTTCGAGGCGGCCGTGGAGGACGGTTACCTCAAGCTCGGCGGCGCCGCCCAGCTCCCGCTGACGCCGGTGGTGGTGCCGCTGAGCGAGGAGCGCGGCGACGCCCTAACCGTGGAGGCCCGCGGCTCCGGGCAGGCGCGGCTGGGACTGCTCTTCGATGATGGGGGCTTTTCGCCAGGTAGTAATAGCGTTCCGGACGAGGCCGAGGTGGCCTTCCAGATCCAGGATGCCACGATCCGAGAGCTACGCTTGGGGTATGCGCGCCCGCTGGTCGTCCGCGAGCAGGGGCGACTGGTGGGCGGTGCCCGGCTGAACATGATCCAGGGTGAGCTCTCCCAGGCAGTCATCCCCTTCGATGAGGTGGAGGACGACGACACCGCCGATGTCCTGGAGGACGCCCTGCGCGACGACACCGAGGCCAGCACCCGGCTCGGCGTCGACCTTGGCGCGCTGTGGGTGGCCGAGCGCTGGCAGGCCGGGGCGACGTTGCGCAACGTCAACGAGCCGAGCCTCGACTACCGGCGCATCGGCACGGACTGCGATGACTACGATACGGACAGCACCGCCCGGTCGCGCTGTGATGCCGCCGCGCAGTTCATCGACAGCGGTGAGCTGGAGGCCCGCCCGGACTACACCCTGGAGCGGCAGCTCGGTCTCGAGGGCGCCGTCTACACCCCGGACCGGAGCTGGGTGGTGGCCGGCTCGCTGGACGCCAACGGCGTGGAGGACGCCTTTGGCGACGACCACCAGTGGGCCACGGTGAGTGTTTCGGCCGCCCCGCCCCAGGGCTGGCTGCCCGGTGTGCGCTTCGGCTACCGCAAGAATCTCACCGGCTCCGAGCTCGAGTACATCACCACCGGCCTGACGCTGTTCTCGGTCATCGACCTGGACCTGGCCTACGCCCGGGATTCGGTGGAGCACGACGACGAGTCCTACCCGCGCTCACTGATGTTCAGCGTTGGTGCCGGGGTGACCTTCTGAGCCGGTGTTGCGGCGGGGGGTTCCTTGACACGCAGCGCTTCCGGGGCCAGATTGTGCAGTGCGACACGGCGCCCGCGGGCGCCGAGAGCGGCCCGTTGGCAACGTCGAGGAAGCCCCACCATGGTCCACCCCCTGATGCCCGAGTTCGAGGAAGGTGAGCGCGAAGCGCTGACCGTTGATCGCCTGTTCCACGCCGGCCTGGGCCGGATGACCCTCGGGCTGTCGCCGGCGGCGTTGTCGCTGGCCACCTTCGACTGGGCCGTGCATCTGGCCAGCCACCCGGGCAAGCAGTTCGCGCTCATGGACGAGGCGATGCGCAACACCCTGCGCTACAACGCCTACGTCTTTAGTCGCCTGACCGGCACCTGCCCGGAGCCCTGCACCAAGCCGTGGTCCGGGGACGACCGTTTCAGCGCCGAGCAGTGGCACCGTTTCCCCTACGACGTGCTCGAGCAGGGCTTCCTGCTGACCCAGCAGTGGTGGCACAGCGCCACGACGGGCATTCGTGGGGTGAGCCAGCACCACGAGGACGTGGTCAACTTCATGGGCCGGCAGGTGCTCGACTTCTACTCGCCGTCCAACTTCCTGCCCACCAACCCCGAGGTCCTCGACGAGACCCTCAGCCAGGGCGGTGCCAACCTGGTACAGGGCTTCGCCAACCTGCTCGAGGACAGCGAGCGCACGATCAGCGGCCGCGCGCCGGTGGGCGCCGAGCAGTGGAAGGTGGGCGAGAACCTGGCGGTGACACCGGGCAAGGTGGTTTACCGCAACCGGATCATGGAGCTGATCCAGTACGAACCCACCACCAAGACCGTCTACCCGGAGCCGATCCTCATCTGCCCGGCGTGGATCATGAAGTACTACATCCTCGATCTGCGTCCGGGCAAGTCGCTCATCGAGTACCTGGTGGGCAAGGGCCACACGGTCTTCGTCATCTCCTGGAAGAATCCGGGGCGCGAAGATCGCGACCTGGGCATGGACACCTACCGCCGGGACGGTGTCATGGACGCCCTGGATGCGGTCTCGACCATCGTGCCGGAGCGCCAGATCCACGCCGTCGGCTACTGTCTGGGGGGCACGCTGCTGATGCTGGCCGCGGCCACCATGGCCCGCGACGGTGACGACCGCCTAGCCACGATGACCCTGCTCGCCGCCCAGGCCGACTTCACCGAGCCGGGCGAGCTGGACCTATTCATCGACGAGAGCCAGGTTACCTTCCTCGAGGACATGATGTGGGAGGAGGGCTACCTGGACGGCGCCAAGATGGCCGGTGCGTTCCAGCTGCTGCGCTCCAAGGACCTGATCTACTCGCGGCTGATCCACGACTACCTCATGGGCCAGCGCAGCCCGGTCATCGACCTGATGGCCTGGAACGCCGATACCACCCGGCTGCCGTACCGCATGCACAGCGAGTACTTGCGGGATCTGTTCCTGAACAACGACTTCGTCGAGGATCGCTACGACGTCGGTGGTCAGCCGATCCACATCGGCGATATCCAGGTGCCGACCTTTGCCGTAGGCACCGAAAAGGACCACATCGCGCCCTGGCGCTCGGTCTACAAGATCAACCGCTTCCTGCCGCGCGCCGATGTCACCTTTGCCCTCACCCAGGGCGGGCACAACGCCGGCATCGTCACGCCGCCGGGGCATCCCCGCCGCATCTACCGCAGCTTGGCGCGGCGGATCGGTGATCCCTACGTGCCTTCCCATGTCTTTCTCGAGAAGGCGACGGAGCAGCAGGGCTCGTGGTGGCCGGAGTGGGAGCAGTGGCTGCGCGAGCGTTCGGGCAACCGTGTGGCGCCGCCCGGCGTGGGGCAGAGCGAGGGCTCGTACCAGCCGCTGACCGACGCCCCCGGCACCTACGTGCTGCAGCAGTGAGCCGGGGTGTCTCGATGACGGTGCAGAATTTCCTCTTCGACGAGCTCCACCCCGGCCAGCAGGTGGAGACCACCAGCCGACTCAATCACCAGGATGTGCGCACCCTCGGCGAGGGCCTGTGGCCGGGGACGATGCTGGTCAACGCGGTTTGTACAGAGTTGCCTGGCCCCGGCACCCAGCCGGTGGCCCAGGATCTGATCTACCAGGGCAGTGTCGCCATCGGCGACGTGGTCACCATCACCCTGGAAGTGGTCGAGAAGGATGCCGAGACCGGGCAGGCGGTGATCGCCGCCCGCGCGGTCAAGGACACCGGCGACCCGGTGATCAGCGGACAGATCACCGTGCGCGTGCCCACTGAGCGCATCAACGGCGAGCCGGGCAGCCTGGCCGGGACCAGCAAGGGGCGGCGTCGGCAACTCCACCGCCTGCTGCGCATGGCCGACGACCTGACGGCGATGAGCGTCGCCGTGGTCCACCCGGTGGACGCCCTGGCTCTACAAGGCGCCATGCAGGCGGCAGAGCACGATCTGATGACGCTCACCCTGGTCGGGCCCGAGCACAAGATCCGCACCGCCGCCGACGAGGCGGGGCTGGAGCTGGGGGCAACGCCGATCATCGACGTCGAGCACTCCCACCAGGCCGCCGAGGTGGCCGTGGACCTGGCCCGCCGCGGCGAGGTCGAGGGCCTGATGAAGGGCTCGCTGCACACCGACGAGCTGATGGGCGCGGTCGTCAGCCGGCAGAAGGGGCTGCGCACCGAGCGGCGCATCAGCCACGTCTACGCCATGGATGTGCCCACCTATCCGCGCCCGCTGCTGATCTCCGACGCGGCCATCAACATCGCCCCCAACCTGGCCTGCAAGCGGGATATCTGCCAGAACGCCATCGAGCTGGCCCACGCCCTCGGCGTGGCCGAGCCCAAGGTGGCCATCCTCTCGGCCACCGAGTCGGTGAACCCGGAGATCCCCTCGACCCTCGACGCCGCGGCGCTGTGCAAGATGGCCGACCGGGGGCAGATCACCGGCGGTCTGCTCGACGGCCCGCTGGCCTTCGACAACGCCATCTCCGAGAGCGCGGCGCGGACCAAGCGCATCCACTCGCGGGTGGCCGGCAACCCGGATATCCTCATCGCGCCCGATCTCGAGTCCGGCAACATGATGGCCAAGCAGCTCTACTACCTGGCTGATGCCGAGGCGGCGGGGATCGTTCTCGGCGCCCGGGTGCCCATCGTGCTCACCTCCCGGGCCGATGACGTCATCGCCCGGCTGGCCTCCTGCGCCATTGCGCTGCTGGTGGCTGACCGCCAGCGCCGCGGTCTGGCTCACCTCTAGCCGGAGGCGGCCCGATGCCCGACGACGCCATCCTCGTCCTCAACGCCGGCTCTTCCAGCGTCAAGTACGCGGTCTACCGGCACGGGGATGAAGACGCCCTGACCCTGCACCTGCGTGGCCAGGTGGAGGGGATCGGGGCCGCGGCACGGCTGCACGTGGATGATCTGCAGGGGGCGGTCGCCACCCGCGAGCTGCGGGCCGGTGCCGACCACGATGCGGCGCTGTCGGCCGTGCTCGACGCGGTTCGCGCCCATCTGGGCGAGCTGAATCTGGTGGCCGCCGGGCACCGCATCGTCCACGGTGGCCAGGCGCACAGCGCGCCGGTGGTCATCGACGCGGCGGTGCTCGAGGCCCTGCACCAGCTCGAGCCCCTGGCGCCGCTGCACCAGCCGCACAACCTCGCCGCTGTCGAAGCGGTGCGCCGGGTGGCGCCGGAACTGCCCCAGGTGGCCTGCTTCGATACCGCCTTCCACCGCACCCAGCCGGCGGTCGCCCAGCGCTTCGCCCTGCCGCGTGCCTACGAGCAGCGTGGCGTGGTCCGCTACGGCTTCCACGGCCTCTCCTACGAGTACATCGCCGCCCGCCTGCCGGAATACGATCCGGCCGCCGCGGCAGGGCGCACCGTGGTCGCCCACCTGGGCGCCGGCGCCAGCCTCTGCGCCCTGGCCGGCGGGCGCAGCGTGGCCACGACGATGGGCTTTACCGCCTTGGACGGTCTGCCCATGGGGCAGCGCTGCGGCAACATCGACCCCGGGGTGATCCTGCACCTGCTCCAGCAGGAGGGGATGACGGCGGCGGAGGTCGAGCGCCTGCTCTACCGCGAGTCCGGGCTGCTGGGCGTCTCCGGGCTCTCCGCCGACATGCGCGTGCTCCTCGACAGCGACGACCCGGCCGCCGAAGAGGCGGTGGATCTCTTCTGCCACCGTACGCTGCGCGAGATCGGTGGCCTGGCTGCGGTCCTCGGCGGGTTGGACGCTGTGGTCTTCACCGCCGGGATCGGCGAGCACGCCACGCCGGTGCGCCGGCGCATCCTCGAGGGGCTGGCCTGGCTCGGCCTGGAGCTCGACGGCGCCGCCAACGAGGCCGGTGGACCCCGGCTGACCGCGGCGGGCAGCGCCCTTCGCGCCTGGGTTATCCCCACCGACGAGGAGCGGGTCATCGCCGCCCACACCGCCCGCCTGGCCGCCTGAGGCGGCGCTCGCCGCCGCCGGGGCGGGGGATGTACAATGGCCCGACGCGAAGAAAGGCAGGGCCGATGAGCGATCGCTACCCGGAGACGCTCCACCGCAGCACCGTTGCCCGCTCGCGGCTGTTTCGCATCGAGTCGGTGGGGCTGCGCTTTCGTAACGGCGTCGAGGTGGAGTACGAGCGACTGGGGGGCAGCGCAGCCGGGGCGGTGCTGGTGGTCCCGGTGAACACCCGTGGCGAGGTGCTGCTCATCCGCGAGTACGCCGCCGGCACCGAGTGCTACGAGCTGGGGCTGCCCAAAGGCCGCGTGGAGCCCGAGGAGGACCCGCTGCGCGCTGCCAACCGCGAGCTCATGGAGGAGGTCGGCTACGGCGCCGAGCGGCTCACCGTGCTGCGCAGCGTCACCCTGGCGCCCGCCTACTTCAGTCACCGCACGCAGCTCATCCTCGCCGAGGGGCTCTACGAGCATCCCCTGCCCGGTGATGAGCCGGAGCCGATCGAGGTGGTGCCCTGGCCGCTGGAAGAGCTGGAACGGCTCCTCGGGCAGGCCGATCTGACCGAGGCGCGCTCGATTACCGCGCTGTTCCTGGCGCGGGATCACCTGGCGGCGCGCACGGCGTAATGCGCGCCCGAACGACACGGAAGGGATGATGGCAGAGCAACAGTGGCAGCGCTGGCTGGCGCCGGTGCAGGAGATCGCCGAGCAGGCCGGTGAGCGCATCATGGCGGTGTACCGCACCGCCGACTTCGAGGTGGAGGCCAAGGCGGACGACAGCCCGTTGACCCGGGCCGACCAGGCGGCCCACGACGCCATCCGGGCCGGGTTGGGCGGCCTGACCCCCGATCTGCCGCAGCTCTCGGAGGAGGGCGAGGACATCGAGCCGGCCGAGCGCGCGGCGTGGGGGCAGTACTGGCTGATCGACCCGCTGGACGGCACCCGGGAGTTCATCAAGCGCAACGGTGAGTTCACCGTGAACATCGCGCTGGTCGATGGCGGTCGCCCGGTGCTCGGCGTGGTGCACGCCCCGGATCTGGGGGTGACGTGGGCGGCTGCGGCAGGCGCCGGTGCCTGGCGCGAGGCCGGCGGAGAGCGGCGCGGCATCCGCACCCGGGCGGCCGAGCCGCCGCTGACCGCCGTGGTCAGCCGCTCCCACCGCGAGGCGGCGGTGTCCGATATCCTCGCCCGGCTGGGCGATTACCGCGAACTCTCGGTGGGCAGCTCGCTGAAGATCTGCCGCATTGCCGAGGGCGAGGCCGACCTGTACCCGCGCTTCGGGCCCACCTGCGAGTGGGATACCGGTGCGGCGCAGTGCGTGCTGGAGGCCGCCGGCGGTCGCCTGATGGACGTCGGCGGGGACCCGCTGCGTTACAACACCGGGGCGTCGCTGCTCAATCCCGATTTCATCGCCGTGGGCGACCCGGCCTACGACTGGGCGCGCATTACCGACGGCCTGCCCTGGGAGGCGCGACGCTAGGCCGCCAGCGGGGTACTTGTGATTGTGGAGTCTCACCCGCATCATTAGAGGATCATAGCCTGTCCCGTAGCGGAGGTAACCGGAATTGGCCGAGTCCATGGCCCCCCTGGAAGAGGTGGAAGCGCAGCTGACCCGTATCAGCCACTGCGTCGCCGAGGCGGTGGCGGCGGTCTGCAGCGACCCGGGCGCCTCGCCGGTGCTGCGGGCGGTGTTCGAGGAGCTGCTGCGCAAGAGTGAGGCGACACTCAACTGCGTCGAGTGTCAGCGCTTGTGCTGTTTCCGCGCCCGGGTGATCGAACTCGAGCAGGCGGCGGATTCGGCACGCGCCGCAGCCATCGCCGACGAAGGCGCCGGCGAGCAGACCCAGGAGCGGATCCTCGCCGCCCACGACGCCCTGCGCGACCTCAAACAGGTGGCAGAGCGTGGTCTGCGCTGCTGCGAAGCGCTCGGCGCCTGCCAGCGCAGTTGACACGCTGGCCGAGGGCCGCTATTTTCCGTCCTACTACAACCGCGCGTCGCGCACCGGCTCTTTTGGCAGCGCAGCGCCCAATCCCGCATTCGGCCCCCTTGTCGGGATCCTCGGTTCCAATCAGCGAGCGGTTTCCAATTTTCCGAGCCCCGCGCAGCGGCTCCGCCCATATCGACGCAATCGAACCTGGAGGTCTTCTACCGTGAGCGACGCAATCGTGCACGCCACCGACCAGAATTTCGAGCAGGAAGTGCTTCAAGCCAGCGTGCCGGTGCTGGTGGATTACTGGGCCGAGTGGTGTGGCCCGTGCAAAATGATCGGCCCCATTCTCGAAGAGATCGCTGCCGATTACGGCGACCGCCTCAAGGTGGTCAAGCTGAACATCGACGAGAACCCGGAAACGCCGCCGAAGTACGGCATCCGCGGGATCCCCACGCTGATGCTGTTCAAGGGCGGGAACGTCGAGGCCACCAAGGTCGGCGCGCTGTCCAAGTCCCAGCTGACCGCGTTCATCGACAGCAACCTGTAGCGAAACCGCCGCGGCGCCGCCCCCGGATGCAGTCCCGCGCTACCGCGCCCCTGCGGACCTCCGGCGGGACGGCGCCCCCGTGACCCTCCCCACGCCGAAGCGAACCATGAATCTCACCGAGCTCAAGAGAAAGCCAGCCACCGAACTCCTGGAGATCGCCCAGTCCATGGGCATTGAGGGCACTGCCCGCTCCCGGAAGCAGGACATCATCTTTGCCATCCTCAAGGCCCATGCCAAGAACGGCGACTCCATCTACGGCGACGGCGTCCTCGAGATCCTCCAGGACGGCTTCGGCTTCCTGCGCTCCGCCGATGCCTCGTACATGGCCGGGCCCGACGATATCTACGTCTCGCCCAGCCAGATCCGGCGCTTTGCGCTGCGTACCGGGGACACCATCACCGGCAAGATCCGCCCGCCCAAGGATGGCGAGCGCTACTTCGCGCTGCTCAAGGTTGACCAGATCAATTTCGAGCCGCCGGAGGCGGCCAAGAACAAGGTCCTCTTCGAGAACCTGACGCCGCTCTTTACCCGCGACCGCATGCGCATGGAGCGGGGCAACGGCTCCACCGAGGACCTCACCGCCCGCGTCATCGATCTGGTCGCCCCCATCGGCAAGGGCCAGCGTGGCCTGATCGTCTCGCCGCCGAAGGCCGGCAAGACGATGATGCTCCAGAACGTCGCCCAGAGCATCACCTACAACTACCCCGAGTGCTACCTCATCGTCCTGCTCATCGACGAGCGGCCCGAGGAGGTCACCGAGTTCGCCCGCTCGGTGCTCAGCGCCGAGACCGTCTCCTCCACCTTCGACGAGCCGGCCTCGCGCCACGTCCAGGTCGCCGAGATGGTCATCGAGAAGGCCAAGCGCCTGGTCGAGCATAAGAAGGACGTGGTCATCCTGCTCGACTCCGTCACCCGCCTGGCGCGCGCCTATAATACGGTAGTGCCGTCCTCCGGCAAGGTGCTCACCGGCGGTGTCGACGCCAACGCCCTGCACCGGCCCAAGCGTTTCTTCGGCGCGGCGCGCAATGTCGAGGAGGGCGGCAGCCTGACCATCCTCGCCACCGCGCTGGTGGAGACCGGCTCGCGCATGGACGAGGTGATCTACGAGGAGTTCAAGGGCACCGGCAACATGGAGCTGCACATGGACCGGAAGATCGCCGAGAAGCGCATCTACCCGGCCATCCACCTCAACCGCTCCGGGACCCGCCGCGAGGAACTGCTGATGACGCCGGAGGAGCTGCAGAAGACCTGGATCCTGCGCAAGCTCTTGAACAACATGGACGAAGTCGCCGCCATCGAGTTCCTCCTCGACAAGCTCAAGGACACCAAGACCAACACCGAGTTCTTCGAGGCCATGAAGCGCACATGACCCTGCCGCGCCGCCGCGTCCGTGCCCCGCTGATCGCCGCCGTGGTGATGGCGGTGGCCGGCCCGGCGTCGGCGCACGGCTACCAGGGTGAGCGCGGATACGACGTGGATCTGCGCATCAGCGGTGCCCACGCCCAGACCGACCTCGACTACGGTGATCGCATCGTCGAGCACCGCACCAGCCGCGTCGGCTTCCAGCTCTTCGAGGTCGGCAACCCGCAGATCCAGCCCGGCCTGTTCGGCGGCTGGATGCGCTCCCGGGTGGACGACCCCGGCCCCGCCCCCGGCAGCCAGGTGGCCGATTCCACCCGCCTCAGCGGCTACTACATCGGCGCCGGCGTGCGCTCGCACCTGTTCCACCGCGAGCCGGTGAGCCTGCTCGGCGAGGTCCGCTACACCTGGCACGACGTCGACGGCAGCAGCAACGGCCGCGAGGTCGAGCGCGAGTGGACCGAGCTGCAGGCGCGGCTCGGGCCGGTGGTGCGCGTCGGCCCGGTGCGCTGGAGCGTGGGCGGCTACCTCAGTGCCATCGATGGCGATCAGTACGTGAATGGTGTACGCGACGGCTTCGAGCAGGAGCGGCTCACCGGCGCCTACACCCAGCTCGATCTGATGGTCGATCGCACCGGCTACGTCGGCCTGCACGCGGACACCGGCGGCAGCGCCGGCGTGCACATGGTCTTCGGCCGCATCTTCTAGCCTGGATACCCGGCGCGCAGCAGGGGTGATTGGGCTATAGTAGGGACTGGTGGAGACCATCCACGAAGCGGCTTTCACCCCGGAGGATCCATGCCCCTGAACCGTTTCCCCGCCCTGCTGGCGGCCAGCGCCTTGGCCGCGACCCTGATCGGTTGCGGCACCACCCCCGACGAGCCGCCCGAGACCGAGCCCGAGGCCGAGGAGCGCCTGGGGCTGCCCGGCTGGTACGTGCAGCGCGAGACGCCGGAGGAGTCCATGGTGGTCTACGGCTTCGGCGTCTCCCAGGCCGAGCCGGACTATCCGGATCAGATGCGCCGCCAGGCGCGCACCAACGCCGCCGCCGAGATCGCCGAGCAGCTGACCCAGACCATCCAGGCGCTCAACAGCGAATACTTCGACCGTCAGGACCTGGGCCGTGACGAGGAGGGCGCGCGCACCCGGCAGCAGCTGCAGCAGAGCACCGAGCAGTGGATCGACCAGACCCTGGTCGGCGTGCAGGTCAAACGCACCGACGTCACCGAGGACGGCCGCTGGGTGGTGATGTCGCAGTACGATCTGGAGCAGGACTTCGACGCCTACTTCCGCGCCATCGGCGCCGAGGACGACGATGGGCTGCGTTCGGATCTGCGCGGCGCCGCCGAGAACCACCTGGACCGGCTGCGCGAGCGGGTCAACCAGTAGGGGGCACCATGCGCCGTGGCCGGACGTTGTTGATCCCGCTGCTCGGCGCGCTGCTGCTCGGCGGCTGTGCCGAGCGGGTTGAGCGCAGCGCCAGCGAGCGGGCCGCCGAGCGCGCCCTGGAGGAGGCCGAGACCCGCGAGGAGCGGGAGCAGGCCGAGCAGGATCTGGAACGGGCCCGGGACGAGCATCGCGACCGCATGCAGCAGCGGTGACGGGGGCTCCCGTGCCGGGCCGCCTGCCACGTTTCGCCGCCGTCCTGCTGCTGGTTGGCGGGATGGTGCTCGGCGGCGGGTGTGCCTGGCTCGGCGATCGCCACCCCGATGCTGCGGAGTTGCGCGAGCAGGGGCGGGCGGCGGCGGAGCCGGGTTACACCTACGGGCACGGCACCGGCGAGACCCCCGAGGAGGCACGCCAGTCGGCCCTCTACGAGATCGCCGGCGAGGTGGTCACCGCCGTGCGCGGCGAGCAGCGCGAGGTCTTCCGCAGCCTGCAACGCCGGGGTGAGGTCGCCGGGGACGAGGTGGAGCGGGACACCGAGCTGGAACTTACCGCCACCGTGGCCTCGGTGAGCCACGTCGCCCTGGAGGGTGCAAGCGTAGTGGCCGAGCAGCGGGTGGCCGAAGGGTGGTACGTTCGGGTTCGCCTGCCCGATGCGCGCATGGATCGGCTGCGCGCCCAGGCCCGGCGCAACGCCCCGGCCATGGCGCAGTTCGAGCTCACCGAGGCGGTGCCCGAGGACCGCCCCGGGCAGCGCTTCGCCCGCGCGGCGCGGGGCCACCAGACGGTGGTGCGCACCGGCGTGGGCGATGAGCGACTCTACAGCCCCCGCCTGGGCGAGACCACCTTCGCCGCCTACTTCGAGGAGACCGCCCGGGAGGCCGCCGCGCAACTGCAGGTGATCCCGGTGGTGACCGACGGCGAGGTCCGCTTCGTGGCCGTGGACCGCCACTCCCTGCGCCCACAGCCCAACCTCAAGCTGCGCATCGGCGGCATGACCCTGCTCACCGACGACTACGGCCGGACAGCGGCGCGCAGTCTGCGCGGTCTCGGTGGCGAGATCCGCGTCCAGGTCCTCGGTGCCCCGGATCAGCCCGCCGGACTGCCCGCCCAATTCTGTTGCCTGGTGGCGTTGCAGCCGGAGGCGTGGGCGGACGCCGAGCAAGCCACCCTCTACCTGCACACCCAGCCCGCCGGGGCGGTGGTGCGCATCGACGGGCGCGACTACGTCACCCCGGCGCGGGTGCCGGTGCGTCCAGGGCAGCGCTACCGCATCCGGGTGCTGGACACCGCCGAGTACCGCGGCGAGACGGCCACGGTGGAAGTCGGAGAGCGGAGTCCGGCGGCCTACTTCTCGGCCCGCCTGACCGAGCGCCAGTACGGCCACCTGGACCTGCGTGCCGCCGGCCGGCACAGCGTCATCCGCCTGGACAGCCACGACCACCAGGAGCCCGGTGCCATCCGCCGCCCCGCCGAGGCGGGGGCGTACACGGTGCGCGTCACCCGGGATGACCCCGACTACCAGGACGTCGTCGATGAGCTGGTGCTGCGCCCGGACCAGCGCATCGAGCGCCGTTACAAGGAGCCGCGCTACCGCCACCCCTACCACTACGGCTGGCGCTGGGGCGTGAGCGTGGGCAGCCTTGGCGGCGAGCCCTACGACAGCTACCGCCTGCCGGGCAGCGACGGCGGGGTCGATTACAGCGACCGCCCGGAGGGCTTCGATGGGCTTACCCGGGTGGAGCGCGACGGCGAACTCAACGTCCACTTCGGCGTTCAGGGGCAGTACTTCGCCGATCGCCTGCCGGTTACCGCCAGCGGCAGTCTCGGCCTGCGCAGTGTGAGCTACCGGGTCGAGGACGTTGCAGGTCAGCGTGCTGATGTCGATCTGGACACCGTGCAGCTGACCATCGGCGCCGGGTTGTGGCGGCCCCTGGGCGAGACGGGCGTGGGCTGGCTCACCGCCAACCAGGCGTGGGAGCGCAGCCGTTGGGACGATGACGAGAGCGCGGTCCCCATGCCCGGCGGGCGCAGCTCCAATCGCTACCCCTTCCTCGAGCTGGGCGGGCAGTGGGGCCCGTGGCTGGTCAGCGCGCGCATCGCCGCCGGCGGCGAGGGCCTGCGGCCGCTGCTGCTCGTCGGTCTCGGCGGCACGGCCATGGAGCGCGGCTACCGCCTGCCCGCTGAGGTCGAGGCCCGCCCCGGCACCCACTTCGACTAGCCCAATCCGGGCACAAAAAAAAGGGCGCCCGAGGGCGCCCTGGAGTCAGACAAGGCCCCGGTTGTACCCGGGGCTTCTTGTTGTGCGGGTGAGGACCGCTTTAGAAGTTGTGGCTCAGGCCAACGCTGGTCGCGAAGGTATCGGCGTCGTTGCCAACGTCGTCCACTCCCTGCGGCAGACCGCCATGACCGTAACCGTAGGTGTTGTTGTCAGTGTTCTCATCATTCCCGGTGAATGCTGCCACGCCATATACCTCGGTCCGGTCGCTCAGGCTGTGGTAGTAGCCGGCCCCGAAGGTGGTGGAGTCGGAGTCGTCGGCATCACCCATAAAGTGGACGAGCTGCGCCTTGACGGTGCCGTTGTAGGTCACCGGCAGTGCGCCACCCAGGGCGATGAACTGGTCATCAACCTCTTCATCGCTCTCCTCATGATCACGGACGCCATACAGTACGCCAACGTCAAAGGCGTCCATGGCATAAGAGCCCCCGAGGGTGTAGACGTTGAAGCCCTCGTCGTCGTCGCCCCAATCATCGTCAGCGGCGATGTGTACCAAGGTAGCCGCCACGGTCAGCGGGCCCTCCGCGTACGTGCCTCGCAGGATGAAATCGTGATCGTCCGCCTCGTCAGACTCGGAAGAGGACCCCGAAGGCGCAAGGGTGGCGACTGCGCCGAACGGCCCCAAGGCACCATCTGCGGTCTCGTACTGCAGGGCAGTGTCGAAGCGCCCACCAATGCTCAAGTTCGTGATGGAGCCGACATCGCCTACGGTGTCCATGAGGTAATTGGACTCGTAGACGTACTGGTTGGCGGCGGGCAGCCGGCCGGCTCGGACCGTGCCGAAGTCCCCCTCCACCCCGATGTAGCTGTCACGGACCTGGTCCCAGAAATCTTGATTGCCGTCGTCGCTGCCGGCGATGCTGCTGCTCGAGCCCCCGGCCCAGCCGAGGCCGAGTTCCAGCTGGTAGATCGCGCTGATGTTGCCCTCCAGCGATTCCGAGCCACGGATGCCAAAGCGGGAGGCGTTCGAGGAGATGCCGATGCCGGAGTCCTCCGCGCCGGTGTCGGTGTCAATGGCGTTCAGCGACAGATGAACGCGACCGTAGACCTCCGGGCCGTCGCTGTGGGCATCGGCCAGCACGGCGGCGGGTGCGGTCATGGCGGTGGCCGTCGCCAGCGTGATGAGCTTCTTCTTCATAGGGGTGCTCCTCGTCTTATTTTGTGCTTCTGCTTTTTCGTTTTGTCAGCCGGGGCCGCCATCCCACGAGTCCGGCCCGCACCTTGGCTATCGGCCGGTGCCGGTGGTGCTTGAGTGCCCCCGCATCACGGGCTCCGTTGAGCCTCGTCAAGCGGCTCAGCGGATACCTGACCTTTTACACGATGGTTCAGCAAGGGTGCAAGGCATTCAATGGGTTTCGCCGATCTCTTGCAGTGGTGCCTGAGATCGTGCACTCCGGTTGGGCGGCGCAAGTCACTGTCCATGCTCTCCCTGGCCCCGGGCGGCGCGGTCCGTGGCCTGATAGAAGACGCCGCGCTCCTGCTCCACTGCGATGATTTGCCCCGCGGCCTCGAGGGCGCGCAACCGCTCGGCGGCCCGTGCGGGGGCGATGCCGAGCAGGCGCGCCAGGTCGTCGGCGGTGCAGGGGCGGCGGGCGATGGTAGCGAGCACGGCGTCGTCGCCATCGCTGCGGTAGCCCGCCTCGTTGCCGGGGGCCGGGGCGGCGCCGACTACGTGGACGTTCCCCAGCCCCCATTCGGCGGCGATTCGCTCCAACTGCTCGCGCGGGGCGGGCTGTAGGTCGGTCTCGGTGCCGGGGCGGTCGAGGGTATTGAGCTGGATGCGGTCGGCGCGGATGCGCACCAGGGCCTCGCGCAGGGCGGCCAGGTCCTCGGGGTGGTCGTTGTAACCGGGGAGGATCACCACCTCCAGCCAGATGGCCCCGCTGAAGCGGTCGCGGAAGGCCACCAGGCCGTCGAGCAGTGGCTGCAGGCGCACCCGCGGCGAGGGGCGGTCCATGCGCCGGAAGGTTCGCTCGGTGGCGGCATCCAGCGACGGCATGACGACATCGGCGGCGGCCAGCTCGGCGCGCACCTGCGGGTCGTCGATCAGGCTGGCGTTGGTGATCACCGCCGTGCGCGCCTGCGGCGCGCGCTCGCGGATGAAGGCCAGCACGTCGCCCAGGTGGCTGTTGAGGGTGGGCTCACCGGCGCCGGAGAAGGTGAAGAAATCCGGCGGGCGGTGGTGGGCCAGGTAGTGCTCGAGCTCGGCGGTCACCGCCGCCAGCGGCACGTAGGCGTCGCGGGCGACGGTCAGCCGGGTGGTGCGGCCGCACTCGCAGTAGACGCAGTTGAAGCTGCACACCTTGTGCGGGACCAGATCCACGCCCAGGGACATGCCCAGGCGGCGGGAGGGGACGGGGCCGAACAGGTACTGGTACACGGCGCCTCCGGGGGTTAGCCGTCGCGGCGGGTCAGGGTGCGGAAGGTCAGGCGGTAGCCGTCTTCCTCGGCCTCGTCCCGGGCGGTCTCCCGCCAGTCGTCGCCCAGCGCCGGGAAGGTGGTGTCGCCGGGCGGGGCGTCATCCACCTCGGTCAGCTCCACCCGGCGGGCCCGGGGCAGGAAGAGCCGGTAGACCGCGCCGCCGCCGAGGATCATCACCTGCTCGCCGCCGGCCGCCGCCTGGGCGCGGGCCAGGGCGGTCTCGGCGTCGGCGGCCACCTCCACGCCATCGGCGGCGAAAGCCGGGTCGCGGCTGAGGATGATGTTGGTCCGCTGCGGCAGCGGGCGGCCGATGGCGGCGAAGGTGCGCCGGCCCATGATCACCGGGTGGCCGCGGGTGATCGCCTTGAAGTGCTGTAGGTCGCAGCGAAAGTGCCACGGCTGGTCGCCGTCGGCGCCGATGACGCCGTTGCGGCCGACGATGGCGACAAGGACGATTTCCATGAATCCGTTCCCCGGTGGAAGAGGGTTAATGGTCGTGCAGGCCGAGTGCTCGCCCGAACACGTGCAGGTCGTTGCGGAAGGCGGTTAGTGCGTCGAGTGCGTCGCCTCCGGCCCGGCGCGTTTTCCGCCAGTCGAGTTCAGCGCCGTAGCCCTGGCGGGAGCGATGTCTGAAACCGCGTAGATCGTGGAGCCGCTCGGCGGTCTCCGATGAGAGCAATGGCGGCCGTTGGCTGTCGGCGCCTTCGTGGGCAAGGCGGTCAATCAGGCGCCGGTGCCAGTCGCGGCCGGCGGGCGCTTCTCCATCGCAGTGCTCGGCAACGATGTTCAGGACTCGTTCCATCCCGGTGTAGAGGGACTCAACGGCATCGGAGAGCGCCTTCTTATCCCGCCATTCAACATAAGAGTCCGACGGCGGGTCTTCGGGCATTTCCTGGAGCAAGCGTTGCGTGAACCCTTCCTCGCGCTCGAGACGTTCAAGTTCAATCTCGATATCACGCCAGATTGCTTCGGTCACGGGCGGCCTCAAGGAATCGTCGGCGGAGTTCGGGATGACTGACCTCATCGAGATAGACGACATCAAACGGGATGCCGGCCATCGTCTCCTCGATGACGCGCTCCAGCCGATACCGCAGCTCCTCATCGGGCAATCGGATGATCAGGAAGTCGACATCCGAGCGCTCGTGGAATGTGCCCCGTGCCAGCGATCCCGTCACGCGGGCTTCCACTCCAAGCTTCTGAAGGCGTCCCAATGCCTCATGAGCAAGAGGGAGTACGCGATCCCGCGCAGCCTGCGCTCGCTGAGTGCGCAGTCGCTGGTAGTTGGAATTGTGCTGCGGCTTCGCGGGTGTCTCGGCCATGCTGGCATCCTGAGGTCGCCGTGGGTCGCGCTTAAAACTGCGTCATATCACGCCTCATGATGGCATATCGGAGTTATTGGCTGCAGATTCACACCGCCACCGGGGCGGTCAGTTTGGGGTGAGGGTCGTAGCCCGTCAGCTGCAGGTGCTCGAAGCGCACCGCAAAGAGGTCGGTGACCGCCGGGTCGATGTGCAGGGTGGGCAGTGGCCGCGGCTCGCGGCCGAGCTGCTCGCGAGCCTGTTCCAGGTGGTTGAGGTAGAGGTGGCAGTCGCCGCCGGTCCAGATGAACTCGCCCACGTCCAGGCCCACGTGGCGGGCCACCAGGTGGGTGAGCAGGCTGTACGAGGCGATGTTGAACGGCACGCCCAGGAAGAGATCGGCGCTGCGCTGGTAGAGCTGGCAGGAGAGCCGCCCGTCGGCCACGTAGAATTGGAAGAGCAGGTGGCAGGGCGGCAGGTTCATGCGCTCAAGCTCGCCCACGTTCCAGGCGCTGACCAGGTGCCGGCGCGAGTCGGGGCGCTCGCGCAGCTGCTCGAGAACCTGGCGGAGCTGATCGATCTCGCCGCCGTCCGCCGCGCGCCAGCTGCGCCACTGGGCGCCGTAGACCGGTCCCAGCTCGCCGTCCGGGTCGGCCCACGGCGACCAGATCCGCACTCCGCGCTCCTCCAGCTCGCGGGCGTTGGTGCTGCCGCGGATGAACCACAGCAGCTCTTCGGCCACGCCGCGCCAGAACACGCGCTTGGTGGTCACCAGCGGGAAGCCGGCCTGCAGGTCGAAGCGCATCTGGTGGCCGAAGATCGACAGCGTGCCGGTGCCGGTCCGGTCGGCCTTGCGGTGGCCGTGCTCCATGACGTGGCGGACGAGATCGAGATAGGCGCGCATCAGCCCGAAGCACTCCTCAGGTTTGGCGGATCACGGAATGTCCCGGACCAGGACCTTCGAGCCCCGGGTCCGGTCGTAGAGCGCCCGCCGCGTGGCCGGTAGGGCCTCCGGGGCGGCGGGCTCGAAGCCGCGCTCGCGGAACCAGTGCTCGGCCCGGGTGGTGAGCACGAACAGCCGGTGCAGCCCGTGGCCGCGGGCCTGCTGCTCCAGGCGGCGGACCAGGGCGTCGGCGCGCCCGGCGCCGCGGTAGTCCGGGTCCACGGCCAGGCAGGCGATCTCGCCGGCATCCTCGGCCGGCCACGGCAGCAGGGCGCCCGTGGCGACTACGGCGCCGTCGCGCTCGGCCACGGTGAAGGCGCTGATCTGCTCTTCGAGCAGCTCCTGGGGGCGGTAGACCAGCGCGCCGCTCTCCTCCAGCGGGCGGATGAGGCCGAGGATGCCGGGGATGTCGTCGAGCCCGGCGGTGCGCAGGGACTCGAAGGGCTCCGGGGCGATCAGCGTGCCCACGCCGTCCCGGGTGAAGAGCTCCAGCAGTAGAGCACCGTCCTGGGTGCGGTCGAGCAGGTGGACCCGGCCGACGCCGCCCAGGCAGGCCTGGTGCGCGCTGTGCAGCAGGCGCCGGGCGTCGTCGGCGAGCCCGCCGGCGTCCAGGCGGGCCCGCGCCTCGCGCGGGGTCAGTTCGCGCACCGGGGCGCCGTCGGCATCGCGCAGCGGCGCGTGGCGGGTCAGGTGAATGAGCTTGTCCGCCGCCAGCGCCTCGCCCACGGCCCGGGCCACGGACTCGGCCGAGAGGTTGAACGCCTCGCCGGTGGGCGAGTAGCCCAGGGGCGAGACGAGGGCGACGTCGCCGTCGTCCAGGCGTCGGCGCAGCGCCTCGGCGTCCACCCGGCGTACCTCGCCGGTGTAGAGGTGATCGATGCCGTCGCGCACCCCCACCGGGCGGGCGGTGATGACGTTACCCGAGGCCACGCGCAGGCGCAGACCGGCCATGGGTGAGGTGGCCACGCCCGTGGAAAGGCGCGCCTCGAGCCGGGTGCGTACCTCGCCGATGGCATCGCGCACGCACTCCAGGGCGTCGCCGTCGGTGATGCGTAGGCCGGTGCTGCCCTGGGCGTAGCGCGGTTCCAGGCCGCGGCGGCGCAGGCGCTGCTCCACCTGGGGGCGGGCGCCGGGGACCAGCACCAGGCGCACGCCCAAGCTGGCCAGCACCGCCAGGTCGTGGACCAGGCCGTCGATGCGTGGGGCCTCGACGGCGGCCCCGGGGAAGGCGACGACGAAGGTCCGCCCGCGGTGGGCGTTGATGTACGGTGCGGCGTGGCGGAACCACTCCACGAACTGCTGCGGATCGAGGTCGGCGAGACGCATGGGGGCTCCGCGGCCTACAGGCAGAAGCGGTGGATGAAGCGGCGCAGCAGCGCCACGGTGGGCGCCAGGCGCTCGATGGCGATGGACTCGTCGGGCTGGTGGGCCTGCTCGATCTCGCCGGGGCCGAGGACCACCACGTCCATGCCCAGCCGGGCCAGGTAGGGCGCCTCGGTGGCGAAGGCCACGGCACCGGCCGGGTGGCCGGTGACCGACTCGGCGAAGCGCACCACCTCGGCGTCCGCTGGCGTGGCCATGGGCGGATGGGCCGGGAACAGGGGGCGGCGGGTTAGGTGTACGGCGTCGTCGCCGAGGGCCTCGGCCAGGCGCCGGTCGAGTTCCTGCTGCAGTGCCGCCGGATCCATGCCGGGCAGGGGGCGCAGGTCGATGTGCAGCTCCGCCTCGCCGCAGATGCGGTTGGGGTTGTCGCCGCCGCGGATGTGCCCGAGGTTGAGGGTGGGGTGGGCCACGGCGAAGCGCTCGTCCCGGTGGCTGGCGGCCAGTTCCTCGCGCCAGGCGATCAGGGCGTTGAGCACCCGGGTCATGGCGTCCAGGGCGTTGCGCCCCAGGCGCGGGTCGCTGGAGTGCCCGGCCCGCCCCTCGATGTGGAGCGCCTCCATCATCATGCCCTTGTGCACGTGCACCGGGTGGTTGCGGGTCGGCTCGCCGACCACTGCATGGCGTGGGCCCAGGCCCTCCGGGTGGGCGTCGAGCAGGGCGCGCACGCCGTCCATGCCGCTCTCCTCGTCCGCCGTGAACAGCAGGGTCAGCGGCGCCTGTAGCTGTGCCGGGTTCACCTCGCGGGCCGCCTCGACGGCCAGGGCCAGGAACGCCTTCATGTCGGTCACGCCCAGTCCGTAGAGGCGGCCGTCCACCTCGCGCAGGCGCCACGGATCGCCGGACCAGCGCTGCGGATCGCAGGGGACGGTGTCGGTGTGCCCGCACAGGGCCAGTCCGCCCCGCTCCGGTGCCCGCGCTGGGGCCAGGGTGGCGGTGAGGTTGGTCTTCTCCGGCCGGCCGGGCAGGGCCTCGATGCGGCAGTCGAAGCCCAAATCCTCGAGCCAGCCGGCCAGCCGCTCGGTGATGCCACGGTTGCCCTGGTCGTGCTCCGCCTCGACGCTGCTCACCGACGGCTCGGCGACCAGCTCGGCGATCATCTCGTGCAGGGCCGGCAGCGGCGCGGTCACGGCGTTACAGCCCGCCGCCCCAGCTGTCCCGGCGGCGCGGGCGCAGATGCGGCAGGATCAGTCCGAGGATCAGCCCGCCCACCAGCACGCCGGCGCCAGCCAAAAACCACTCCTGGCGGCTGCGCTCGGCGAGGGCGGAGTTCTGCTCCTCCAGCTGCTCGTTGCGCTCGAGCAGCCGCTCCACCCGCTCCTGGAGCTGTTCGTTGGCCTCGACCAGCTCGTAGCCGTCGCTGGCGGCCTCCAGGTCGGCCTCCAGCTCCTCGATGCGCGCCTCGGCCTCGGCCAGCTCCTCGCTCAGGGCGTCCTTCTCTTCCGCCTGCCCGGTCAGTTCGTCCTCCAGCTCTGCGATCCGCTCCAGGGCGGCGTCGCGCTCTTCCTCAACCCGGCCGATGCGCACCCGGGCCGGCGGCTCGGCCATCAGGAAGCGCTCCTGCACCCAGCCCTCGTCGCCGCGGTTGTCGCGGACGTAGATCCAGTCCTCCAGGGCCGCCTCGCCGAAGCGCTCCTCGGCATCCTCGGGGGGGTCGAGGACCTCCAGGGGGGCGCCGGTGCTCAGGAAGCGCTCGATGGCGTACTGCGAGCCGGCACCGGTGCGGAAGGAGATGCTGATCTCGTCGCCGACATAGGCGGTCTGCGCCGTGACGGAGGTCGCCGGCAGGGCGGTGACCAGCGCGGCGGAGAGGATGACGACGGGGGCGGACTTGATGCGCACGGATGTCGCTCCAGCTTGGCCAATACGATGGCGTCAGTTTAACAAGAAGCAATCGCCGGATGGTGATGGGCATCGGCGCCGCTCCGGACCGGGTGCGATTGCGTGCCGCGCGACAGCACCGCAGAATACCGGGCTTCCTTTCAGGAGGCCCCATGGAGCAGCGACCCGTACTGCGCCTGAAATCCGGCGAGGAGCGGCGCCTGCGCGCCGGTCATCTGTGGATCTTCAGCAACGAGGTAGACACCCACCGTACCCCCCTGCGCGGCTTCGCCCCCGGCGAGCAGGTGGTGGTGGAGGATGCCCGCGGCAAGGCCCTCGGCTGCGCCTACGTCAATCCCAACTCGCTGATCTGCGCCCGGCTGGTCAGCCGCGACGCCAAGGTGTCGCTGGATCGTTCCACCCTGGTCCACCGCCTGCAGGTGGCCCTGTCCATGCGCCAGCGCCTCTTCGCCGAGCCGTGGTATCGGCTGGTCCACGGCGAGGCCGACGGCCTGCCCGGGCTGGTCGTCGATCGCTTCGGCGACTGTTGCGTGGTTCAGCCCAACACCGCGGGCATCGAGCGGCTCCAGGCCGAGGTCCTGGATGCCCTGGCGAAGGTGGTCGGCCCGGCGCATGTGCTCTGGCGGGCGGATAACAGCGTGCGCGAGCGCGAGGGGCTCGACCGGCGGGTGGAGTGGCTCGGCGCCCCCGGGCCGGAGGAGCTGGAGGTCCGCGAGGCGGGCCTGCGCTTCCAGGTCCCGGCGGTCAGCGGGCAGAAGACCGGCTGGTTCTACGATCAGCGCGGCAACCGCCAGCGCCTGGCGGCCTATGCCGGCGACGCCCGGGTGCTCGACGCCTTCTCCTACGCCGGCGGCTTCGCCATCGCCGCCGCCGTGGCCGGGGCCCGCGAGGCGGTGGCCGTGGAGCGCTCCGCCGAGGCCTGTGACCGGATCGCCGCCAACGCCGAGCGCAACGGCGTCGGCGACCGGGTGACGGTGGTCGAGGGCGAGGTGAACGACTACCTGGCGGTGGCCCGGCAGGAGGGGGAGCGCTACGACGTGGCGGTGGTGGACCCACCGGCGTTCATCAAGCGCCGCCGCGACCGCAAGGCCGGCGAGCGCGGCTACCGCAGCGTCAACGAGGCCGCGCTGCGTCTGCTCGGCCGCGACGGCGTACTGCTCAGTTGCTCCTGCTCGGCCCACCTGCCCGAGGAGCGGCTGTCGGGGATCCTGCTGGCCGCCGGGCGGCATCTGGATCGCTCGGTGCGCATCCTCGAGCGCGGCGGGCTCCCCGCCGACCACCCGATCCATCCGGCCATCCCCGAAACCGACTACCTCAAGGCGCTTTTCCTGCGCGCCGTGATCGCCACCAGCTTGCCCTGACCCCGGGTACGCTGCACCCTGTGAATCGTGCCCACGGAACCCTGATCAAGCATGCCCATCCCGCTCCCTCCCCGTGAAACCATCCGTGACGACGTCGCCCGCGCCCTGGCCGAGGACGTCGGCGGCGGTGATCTCACCGCCGCCCTGGTGCCGGCCAGCCGGCAGGCCGAAGGCCACGTCGTCGCCCGCGAGGCGGCGGTGCTCTGCGGCAGCGCCTGGTTCGATGAGGTCTTCCGGCAGCTCGACCGGGCCGTGGGGGTGCGCTGGCTTCACGGCGACGGCGATTGGCTGGAGCCGGGCACCGAGGTCTGCCGGATCCAGGGGCCGAGCCGGGCGGTGCTCACCGGCGAGCGCACGGCGCTGAACTTCCTGCAGTTCCTCTCCGGGACCGCCACCACGGCACGGCGCTACGCCGATGCCCTGGCCGGCACCGGGGTGCAGGTGCTCGATACCCGCAAGACGGTGCCCGGGCTGCGCGCCGCTCAGAAGTACGCCGTGCGCGCCGGCGGGGCCGACAATCACCGCTTCGGGCTGTTCGACGCCTACCTGATCAAGGAGAACCACATCGCCGCCTGCGGCGGGCTCACCCCGGCCGTTGAGGTGGCGCGCCTGCGCGCCGCGGGGACGCCGATCACCGTAGAGATCGAGGACCTGGCGCAGCTCGACGAGGCCATCGCCGCCGGCGCCGACGTGGTGATGCTCGATAATTTCGATGCCGACGGCATCCGTCAGGCGGTGGAGCAGGCCGCCGGGCGGGTGGCCCTGGAGGTCTCCGGCGGGGTGGATCTGGACGCCGTGCGCGGTCTGGCCGCCACCGGCGTGGACCGTATCTCCGTCGGTGCCCTGACCAAGCACGTCCACGCCCTGGATCTCTCGCTGCGCCTCGACGCGGCCGGCTGAGTCGGTCCCCGCCCGATGCGGGCGAGGTGCCCTGTTGCGCAGGGGGCTGGCAAGTCGGTTGCAGCGGGATCTGGTAGTGCGCTTGCCTTGCCGCGGCGCTCTCCACTAGTCTCCGCCCATGCTCGTCTATCCCGATATCGACCCGGTCGCCATCCAGCTCGGGCCGGTGGCCATCCACTGGTACGGCCTGATGTACGTCGTCGGCTTCCTCGCCGCCTGGGGGCTGGGGCGCTGGCGGGCGCGTCGGCCGGACAGCCCGGTGACCGGGCAGCAGGTGGACGACCTGGTCTTCTTCGGCGCGCTGGGGGTGATTGTCGGCGCCAAGCTCGGCTACCACCTCTTCTACAACCTGGATGGCCTCGCTGCCGACCCGCTCTCCCTGCTGCGGCTCTGGGAAGGCGGCATGTCCTTCCACGGCGGGCTGCTCGGGGTCACCGCTGCGCTGGGGGTCTACGCCTGGCGCTACCGGATCCCGCTGCTGGGTCTGACCGATTTCGCCGCGCCGCTGGTGCCCATCGGCCTCGGCGCCGGGCGGCTGGGCAACTTCATCAACGGCGAGCTGTGGGGCCGGCCCTCCGAGGTCCCTTGGGCCATGGTCTATCCGCCGCTGGGTGACGAGGCGCGCCACCCCTCGCAGCTCTATCAGATGGGGCTGGAGGGGATCGCCCTGTTCGTGCTGCTGTGGTGGTTCTCCGCCCGACCGCGGGCCCGCGGGGCGGTCACCGGTCTGTTCCTGACGGCGTACGGGGGCTTCCGCGCCTTCGTCGAGTTCTTCCGTATGCCGGATGCGCACATCGGCTACCTCGCCTTCGGCTGGCTGACCCTGGGCCAGGTCCTCACCCTGCCCATGATCCTCGGCGGGGTGGCGCTGTTGCTGTGGGCCTGGCGGCGCCCGGGCGCGGCCGCCTGATCCGCCGCCCAGCGCCGGGTTACAATCCCGCCCGGTTGCAACCATCGGTTCCGGCGCGCCGGAGGGGCGCACGGCGCCGGTTCCCATCCATGGTTTGAAGGAGCACTGCATGGGAGTGATCCGCACGGGGCGTCGGCGCCCCGCATTCGGCTGGCGTCTGCTCGCCGCGCTGCCCCTGCTGGCGCCGGCGACGGCGCTGGCGGTGGACTGGGACGTCTACGGTCGTGTGAACCTGAGTATCGAGCGCTACAGCGGCGGTGGGTACGGCGCCTGGGATCTGGCCAGCAACTCCAGTCGCCTGGGTTTTGACGTCGAGCACCAGCTGGAGACCGGGCTGACCGTCCTCGGCGAGGTCGAGCAGCAGATCGCCTTCAACCGCGGCGACGGTCTGGAGTGGGCCTCGCGCAGTGCCCTGCTTGGCCTGCGCGAGTCCTGGGGCACCCTGCGCCTGGGTTACATGAACTCGGCGGTGAAGGACCTGCGCGGAAGCTTCGATCTGTTCAGCGGCGAGATGGGCGATTCGCGCAACATCCTGCGCGGCGAGCACAGCCCGCACTTCGACAGCCGCTTCCCGGCCGGGGTGCGCCTGACCACGCCGGAGGGCGAGGGGTGGGGCTTTGATCTGCACTACAGCTTCGACACCCAGGACAGGGACGATGACCCGCCGGCGGATGACAACGATCGCCAGGCCTACGCCGCCGTGGTCGATTACCAGTGGCCGGCGCTGCGCCTGGCCCTTGGGACCGAACGGTTCTTTGGCGACGAAGACGAGGATGAGGGCGAGGTCTTTCGCCTGGGCGCCGAGTGGGCGATCGGGGACGACTGGACGCTGATCGGCTTTGGCCAGCGCTCCAAGGAGGCGTGGGAGGTCAATGATGAATACGAGGACGCCGACGGTTACGGCCTCGGCCTGCGCCACC
Organism: Halorhodospira sp. 9622; assembly: GCF_022228025.1. Classification (NCBI taxonomy): domain Bacteria; kingdom Pseudomonadati; phylum Pseudomonadota; class Gammaproteobacteria; order Chromatiales; family Ectothiorhodospiraceae; genus Halorhodospira; species Halorhodospira sp. 9622. The sequence continues at coordinate 65,506 of NZ_JAJNRE010000011.1, forward strand.
GTCTGGCCGATGACCTGGAGCTGCGCGGGCAGTACTACGCCATCGACGCGGACGCGAGTGGTCACGGCGGGCGCATGGCGGTGATTGGCGCCGTCTTCCACGCCGATGAGCGCACCCGGCTCTACGTCACCTACGCCAACCTGAACAACGACTCGGAGTCCCAGCTGGTGCCGTGGTACCACGGCCGGGTGGCCGGTCCGGAGGCGAGGACGAGAGGGTGCGTGACGGTAGCTCCACCTGGGCCGTGGCCAGCGGCGTGCGCGTCGACTTCTAGCGTTTAGCCTTCCCTCGTACCGAGGAGGGTGGCAGCCGGTTGTGTCCCTGCGCGGTGGAGGCCCGGGCGCGGGGACGCCGTCCATCCATCCCTGGAGGCTTCACGGCCGCATCCCTGCGGCCGAGACCCCGCACCCGGGCCTCCACCGCGCAGGCGATACGCCCCTCTCTCACGCGTCGCCGTTGGCCGGTGTCCGCCCGAGCAGGGGCAGCCCCGCCCGATCGGCGATCCGTTTGCGCGCCTCGTCGGCCAGCTGCCGGCGGTCCCGCTGCGCGGCCGGGATGGGGTCCAGGAAGTGGATGTGGACCTCCACCCCGTGGCCGGCCGCCCACCAGGCGCTGTCCAGCATGCGACGCTCCGGCACCAGTTCCCCCAGATCGTCACCGCGGTGGCGCGGACGGTAGCCGATGGCCACCGGCTGCACTGCGGAGTCGGCCTCGTGGGCGGCACGGAACAGCCGCGGGCGGAACGGCTGGATGCCGAATTCGGTGCTGATCCGGCCCTCGGGGAAGAAGATCACGGCATCGCCCCGGCGCAGCCGCTCGGCCATCTCGCCGGCGGCCCGCTGCGCTGCGCCGCTGTGGCCGCGGCCGATGAACAGGGTGCCGAGGTTGCGGGCCACGCGGCCGACAATCGGCCAGTCGCGCAGCTCCGCCTTGCTCAGGAAGGTGTCCGGCACCAGGGCGAACAGGGCAACGATGTCCAGCCAGGAGAGGTGGTTGGCCACCAGGAGGGCGCCGCGCTGCGGGCGACCGTGCCGGTGAAGGCGGACGCGCATCAGGGCCATGAGGATCCGGTTCCACAGGGCCGCGGCGTGGCGCCCGAGCCGCCGCGAGAGCAGGCTGGCCCCGGTGACCCACAGCCCGCCGAGGAGCAGGTGGACGAGGGCCAAGGCGAGGATCAGGGCCGCCCGTACGCGGCGGGCCACGCTCATTCGCCGTGCCCCGCACGCCGCTCGACGAGCCGGCGGATGACCCGCGAGAGCCCGTCGTTGAGCAGCTCATGGTCGTCGAGCAGCTTGGCCTGCCCGTCGGCCACGGCCGCGGCGAGCGCCTCGGTGCTGCGCTCGAGGACCTTGAAGCCGGCCCGGTTGGCGAAGATCAGCCGACCATCGGCGGTGTGCCCGGCCAGCCGGACGCGCAGGCGCTCGCCCTGTGCCCCGCCGATCTCCATCCAGGTCCCTTCGGGCAGGGCGGCCACCCGGCGCACGTCCCCCTCGCGGTGGCTCGCCGCGGCGGTATCGTCGTTCCTGGCGCTGAATTGGGCCAGCCCCGGATCGCCGCGGGTCAGGCAGTTCAGGTACTCGGCCTCCAGGGCGCGGAGCACCTTGCTGACCTCGAAGGGGTCATGGAGGACCTCGCGCAGGCCGTCGGCCACCTCGTGGAGGAGCAGGGGGATCTCCAGGACCAGCCGTCGGCGCGAGGTGGCATCCGGCGGGGTGTCGACGCTCCAGACCAGGCGCTCCATCACCGCGCAGTGGCGGACCCAGTTCTCAGAGTCCGCGCCGTCGCTCAGGTGGATCAGCAGCAGCAGCCGTGCCCAGGCGTCCCGGATCAGCTGCTCGATGAGTGCCGGCGGCCGGCGCCCCTCCAGGCAGCGCTCGATCTCCTCGCTGACCCGCTGCCGGGCCGCCTCCACACGGTCGCGGCTGCGCACGGCGCGTGCTGCGAATCGGGTCTCGTCGGCGACGCTGGTCGCCGCCGATGGCCCGGCGGGGTCCGCCGCGCCGTCGCCGGTGAGCTGCGCCACCGCCTCGCGGTGTAGATCCGGCAGCATGCGGCCCACGGCGTCCCCGAGCGTTTCGAGCACCACCTCCTGTGCCGGGGCGGCGAGCGGCGGGCGTTGCTGGACACGCAGCAGCAGGTCGGCCACCTGCGCTGCGGCCAGCGGGTTGAGCGGCTCGCGCACGCGCACCGTGGGGAGGGCGGCGTCCAGGGCGCGGGTGGTCGGCTCGGTCGTCGCTGCGGTGCGGCTGCGCAGATCGGTCAGAATGCGCGCCGCCGCGCTGTGGTGCGCCGGGGTGGGTGGCGGGTCAACGGCCGCCGGGTCGATGAGCCCGGCGAAGCGGTACTCGAGACCGGCGCGCAAGACCTCTTCCATGTCGTGGTGGTGCAGTCGGACCATCTGCATGTCTTGGCGGTAGGCGTCACCCTGCTCGCCGCCGCCGGCCAGCTCGTGGAGCCGCTCCTGCGCCTCGTGCAGGCCCTGACGCAGCGATCCCACCAGACGGCCCTCGACGTGGCGGCGCAGCCGCTCGATCCGACCGGGGATCGCCCGACCCTGACCGCGTTCGGTGCGGGCGAGGTAGACGACATTGTCCGGGGGGTGCTCGATCATATCGGCTTCGCTCATGGGTCGGGAGGATACCCGCGACGGGCAGATGTGAGAAGGCGACTCAACGGGTTACCGGCGCCCCTGCAGCTGCGCCAACTTGTCAGCCCCCGGAGCATCGGGTATCTTCCACAACCGTTGTCTGCCGACGAGACCGTCAGGAGATCGGCCTCGCATGCTTGCTGCAGTACTTTCCGGATTCGTGCTCGCCGCCCTCGTGCCGTGGCTGCAGCCCGTCCTGGGCCGCCGCGCCGGCTGGGCCTTCGCCGCGCTGCCCGCGGTGCTCACCCTCTATTTTGCCACCTTCCTGCCGCAGATTGTCGGCGGCGAGACGGTGTGGATGGAGTACACCTGGGTGCCCGGGCTCGACGTCAACCTGTCCTTTTACGTGGACGGGCTGTCGCTGCTCTTCGCCCTGCTGATCTCGGGGATCGGCACCTTCGTCCTGCTCTACGCCAGCGATTACCTGGATGGCGACGAGCGTCAGCCGCGCTTCTACGTCCACATCCTCGCCTTCATGGCGTCGATGCTGGGCCTGGTGCTCTCCGATAACCTCATCACCCTGTTCATCTTCTGGGAGCTGACCAGCATTACCTCGTACATGCTGATCGGCTACGACAACGAGGATGCCAAGGCGCGGCGCTACGCCCTGCAGGGTCTGCTGGTGACCGTTGGCGGTGGTTTGGCGCTGCTCGCCGGTTTCATCATGCTGGGGATCGTCGGCGACACCTACACGATCTCCGAGCTCCTGAAGCAGGGCGATGTGATCCGCGAGCACGAGTGGTACGTGCCGCTGACCCTGCTGATCCTCCTCGGCGCCTTCACCAAGTCGGCCCAAGTGCCGTTCCACTTCTGGTTGCCGCGGGCCATGGCCGCGCCGACCCCGGTGTCGGCCTACCTGCACTCGGCCACCATGGTGAAGGCCGGCGTCTTCCTGCTGGCCAAGCTGCACCCGGCACTGGGTGACACCACGCTGTGGATGACGCTGCTGCCGCTGGTCGGCGCCATCACCATGTTCACCGGCGCCTACTTCGCCGTGCGCAGCACCGGGATCAAGGGGGTGCTGGCCAACTCCACGGTGATGGCCCTGGGTACGCTGACCATGCTCGCCGGTATCGGTACCGAAGGGGCGATGATCGCCTTCGGCGCCTTCCTGCTGGCGCACTCGCTCTACAAGGGCGCCCTGTTCCTGGTCGCCGGCGCCCTCGACCACGAGACCGGCACCAAGGACGTCCTCAAGATGGGCGGCCTGCGCCACGCCATGCCGAAGACGGCGGTGCTGGCCGCGGTCTCGGCCCTGTCACTGGCCGGCATCCCGCCGCTGTTCGGCTTCCTCGGCAAGGAGCTGATGCTTGAGTCGGTGCTGGAGGCGCCCTACCTCTCGGCGGTGCTGGCGCTGCTGGCCCTGGGCACCGCCGTGCTCGTGGTCATTGTCGCCGGCATCGTGGCCATCCGGCCGTTCTTCGGCGAGCGCACCGAGACCCCGAAGGAGCCCCACGAGGCGCCGCCGGGGATGCTCGCCGGGCCGGCGGTCCTCGGTGTCCTGAGCCTGCTCTTCGGGGTGTTCCCGTTCATTCCCGAGGGGCTGATCGGTGCCGTGGCCTCATCGCTGGCCGGTGAGCAGATCTCGGTGAGCCTCTCGCTCTGGCACGGCGTGAACCTGCCGCTGGTCATGTCGCTGTTCGCCATTGCCGCCGGCGCATTCCTGTTCACCCGCTGGGATCAGGTGCGCGAGGCGATGGCCCGGTACGACTGGCTCTATGAGCGCGGCCCGGAGGCCGGTTACTTCCGCACCCTCGACGCCCTGGTCTGGAGTGCGGACTGGCAGACCCGCGTGCTGCAGAACGGTTACCTGCGCCACTACATCACCACCACGGTGCTGACTACCGTGCTGCTGGTCGGCTACACCCTGGCCACCCGCTACGACGGGGGCTTCGGCGCCGGCCTCGAGGTCTACTTCTACGAGTGGATCATCGCCGGTGTGCTGATCGCCTCAGTGCTCTTCGCCTGCGTGACCAACTCGCGGCTGGGGGCGGTGGCGTCGCTGGGCGTGATGGGCTTCACCGTGGCGCTGATCTTCATCCTGTTCAGCGCCCCGGATCTGGGCATCACGCAGATCCTGGTGGAGACCCTGACGGTGATCCTGCTGGTCCTGGTGCTCTTCCGGCTGCCCGGCTTCATGAACTTCTCCACGCCGCAGCAGCGGGTGCGCGACGGCGTGGTGGCCGCGGTGATGGGCGTGCTGGTGACCTCGCTGCTGCTGATCACCATCGATGTCCAGTTCGCCGAGCCGATCTCGGCCTACCACCTAGATGAGAGTGTGCCGCTGGCCCACGGCCGCAACGTGGTCAACGTGATCCTGGTGGACTATCGGGCGCTGGACACCCTGGGCGAGATCTTCGTCGTCGCTCTGGCCGCCATCGGCGTCTACGCCATGGTCAAGTACCGGGTGACCGGTGAGAGCAGTCCCGCCGAGAAGGAGGACAACCAATGATCCAGCCCGGGTCCCTGATCCTCTCGACGATGGCGCGGCTGTTGCTGCCGCTGCAGCTGCTGTTCTCCGTCTTCATGCTGCTGCGCGGTCACGACCTGCCCGGCGGCGGTTTCATCGCCGGGCTGGTGGCCTCCTCGGCGTTCATCCTCTACCTGTTCGCCTTCGGCGTGCCGGCCACGCAGCAGGTGCTGCGGATGGATGCACGGACCATCGCCGGGGTCGGCCTGGTCATCGGCACCCTGGCCGCCGTACCGCCGATCTTCATCGGCGAGCCCTTCTTCAAGGCGCTGTGGTGGTATCCGGAGATCCCGTTGATCGGGGAGGTGAGCATCAACACGCCGCTGATCTTCGACGTCGGGGTCTACCTCACCGTGCTCGGCTCGGTGCTGGCCATCGTGGTGAGCCTGGCGGAGGCGGAGGAGTAAGGCTATGGAACCGTTAATGGCCGTCCTGGTGGGCATCATGTTCGCCGCCGCCATCTACATGATGCTGCGCCGTTCCATCGTCAAGCTGGTCATCGGCCTGATCCTGCTCTCCAACGCGGCGAACCTGCTCTTCTTCACCGCCGCGGGGATGACGCGGGGAGCGCCGCCGCTGATCCCCGAGGGCGCCGACGGGCCGGTGGGCGCGGTGGGTGATCCGCTGCCCATGGCCCTCATCCTGACCGCCATCGTGATCGCCTTCGGCGTGCTGGCCTTTGCGCTGGTGCTGATCAACAAGGCGTATCAGGTGGTGCAGGCCGACGATCTGGATCAGATGAAGGATACGGACACGTGAGTCTGCAAGTCGCCATACCGGTACTGCTGCCCCTGCTGCTGGGCGCCGTCTCGCTGGCGGTCCACCGCCACCTGACCGTGCAGCGCTGGCTGGGGGTGCTCGGCACCGGCGCGCTGCTGGCCAGCACCCTGTGGCTGCTGCACACGGTCTGGCACGAGGGCGTGGTGGTGATGCACATGGGCGACTGGAAGGCGCCCTTCGGCATCACCCTGGTCGCCGACCTGTTGGGCGCCATCATGGCGGTGCTCACCGGCATCATGGGCTTCGCCACCGCCGTGTACTCTACGGCCACGACGCCGCGCGGGCACGAGCACTACGGCCACTGGCCGCTGCTGCACCTGCTGCTCGCCGGTGTGGCCGGCGCCTTCCTGACCGGCGACGTCTTCAACCTCTACGTCTGGTTCGAGGTGATGCTCGTCGCCTCGTTCGCGCTGCTGATCCTCGGCGGCGAGCGGGCGCAGATGGAGGGGGCGATCAAGTACGTCACCCTCAACCTGCTCTCGTCGATGATCTTCCTCTCGGCGGTGGGCATCACCTACGGCCTGGTCGGCACCCTGAACATGGCCGACATGGCGGTGAAGCTCGCCGAGGTGGATCAGCCCGGGCTGGTCACCGTGCTGGCGGCCATGTACATGGTCTCCTTCGGTATTAAGGCCGGTGCCTTCCCGCTCTTCTTCTGGCTGCCGGCGAGTTACCACACCCCGCCGATCGCCATTTCGGCGCTGTTCGCCGGCCTGCTGACCAAGGTCGGTGTCTACGCCCTGTACCGGGTGTTTACGCTGATCTTCACGCAGGAGGTCGCCTACACCCACGAGATCCTGCTTTGGGCGGCCGGCTTCACGATGATCACCGGCGTGCTGGGTGCCGCGTACCACTACGAGGTGCGCCGCATCCTCTCGTTCCACATCATCAGCCAGATCGGCTACATGATCATGGGCCTGGCGCTGTTCACGCCGTTGGCCCTGATCGGCGGTGTCTTCTACATCGCGCACCACATCATCGTGAAGACGAATCTCTTCCTGGTCGCCGGCGTGGCCTACCGGATGCTGGGCAGCTACGAGCTGCGCGACCTGGGCGGGCTCTACAAGCACCGGCCGTTCCTGGGGCTGCTCTTCGCCGTGCCGGCGCTGTCGCTGGCCGGCCTGCCGCCGTTGTCCGGGTTCATCGCCAAGCTGATTGTCATCTGGGCCGGCGTCGAGCAGGCTTCCTGGGGGATCGTCTTCGTGGCGCTGCTCACCGGCCTGCTGACCCTCTACTCGATGACCAAGATCTGGCAGGAGGCGTTCTGGCACGGGGTGCCCGAGCATGTGCAGGACACCTCGGTGCTCATCGGCGAGCGGCGCGACCCGGGCCTGTGGGCCATGTATCTGCCGATCGCCGGGCTGGCGCTGCTGACCCTGTTCATCGGTCTTTACGCGCAGCCGCTCTACGAGCTGGCCGAGGCCTCCGCCAAGCAGCTGCTTGATCCGCAGGTCTACATCGACGCCGTGCTGGAGGAGGGTGCGCAGTGATCCCATTCGCCTGGAACGTCGTCCTGGCCATGGTCTGGGTGGTGCTGACCGCCAACTTCAGTGCGGTCAATGCCCTGTTCGGCTTCCTGCTCGGCTATGGCGCCATCGCCGTGATGCAGAACCAGCTGCCGGCGTTCGCCGGCTACGGCCAGCGGGTGCCGCGGTTCATCCGTTTCGTGTTCTTTTACATCTGGGAGCTGATCAAGGCCAACGCCCGGGTCGCCTACGATGTGGTCACGCCGGAGTGGGGCATGCGGCCGGGGGTGATTGGTGTCCCGCTGGAGGCTCGCACGGACGGCGAGATTACGGTGGTTGCCAACCTGATCAGCCTGACCCCGGGGACGCTGTCGCTGGACGTCTCCACCGACCGGCGGGTGCTCTACATCCACGCCATGTACATCGAGGATGAGGAGGCGCTGCTGGATGAGGTCAAGGAGCTGGAGCGCCGGGTGCTGGAGGTGATGCGCTGATGCTCGGGATTGCCGCAACCCTCGTCTTTGCCATGCTCTCGGCGTCGCTGGTGCTGGCCTTCGTACGCCTGGCCAAGGGACCGATGCTGCCCAATCGGGTGGTGGCGCTGGAGCTGATCGCCTCGATCCTGGTCGGGTTCATCGGCGTCTACGCCATCCACACCGGTGTTGACCACTTCATCGACGTGGCCATCGTCTTGGCCCTGCTCGCCTTCATGGCCGCGGTGGGGTTCGCCCGCTATCTGGAGAAAGGGGGGCCGCGGGATGACTGATTTCCTGCAGGAGCTGATCGCCTCGGTCCTGTTGCTGCTCGGCGGCGGGTTGATGCTCATCGCTGCGGTGGGCCTGTACCGCCTGCCGGATCTGCTCACCCGGATGCACGCCACGACCAAGGCCGGCGCCCTGGGGGCGGCGCTGATCATCGCCGGGGTGGCGGTGCACTTCGCCGACGCCTCGGTGACGGCACGGGCGGTGGCGATCATCGTCTTCATCGTGCTCACCGCCCCGGTGGCCGCCCACGTCATCGGCCGGGCCGGCTACTTCGTCGGTGTGCCGCTGTGGGACGGGACGATCAAGGATGAACTGCGCCACCACTACGACCCCGAGACCCACGTCCTGCGCAGTGGGCTCGAGGATCGGGACGAGCACTAGTCCTCGTCGCGCCGCCGTGAGGCGAGCCGTTCCAGGGCCTCGCGCAGCGCCGGGTCGCTGCTGGTGGCGGCGGCCCGGCGCAGGGTGTTGGCGGCCTGCTCGCTGAGCGGCCCGGGTCCCTGGAGCTTGCGCGGGGCCGACGAGGCCGGGGCGACGCGCACGGTCACCCGCCGCGGCCGCTGCCCGGAGATCGCCTCGGCGGCGTCCTGGAGCTGGCGCGACAGGTAACGAAGCCGCGTTCCCCAGCCGCTGCCGTCGGCGATCAAGACCATCTCCTCCTCATCCAGTCGGGCTAGGCGCCAGTGGCCCTGCGTCTCCGGCGGCAGGTTCCGCTGCAGCCGCCGCCCGAGCCGCTCCAGCCCACGGGCGTGGTCGATGACGGCGCGCAACGGCCCGGGGCGCTGTGCCAGGCGCGGCGCGATCCGGTGCAGTTTGCCCTCACGGCGCGGAGGGCGGGCCGGGTTGAAGCGTTTCGGGTCGCTCATGTCGTCGGAGTCTCCGGTCCCCGGCGCTCGGATGCAAGGGGGACCGCGCCCCGGTGGGCTGAATCGGCGGCCGACGCCTTACCCTCCCGCACCGATTATCTGTATCCTGTTGGACTTGACTTCGCCGGAAATCTGTATCGAGTGCCCATGTTTTCAGCCATCGCCAAACGCGTCTTCGGAACCCGTAACGATCGTGCGCTGAAGCGTCTGCGCAAGCGGATCGAGGCCATCAACGCGCACGAGCCGGAGCTGCAGAAGCTATCCGACGAGCAGCTTCAGGCAAGGACCGAGGCGTTCAAGGCGCGGCTCGCGCAGGGCGAGACCCTGGACGATCTCCTCGAGGAGGCGTTTGCCGTCGTGCGCGAGGCCTCGCGCCGGGTGCTGGGCCTGCGCCACTTCGATGTTCAGCTGCTCGGCGGCATGGTCCTGCACGACGGCAACATCTCGGAGATGAAAACGGGCGAGGGCAAGACCCTCGTCGCCACGTTGCCGGTCTACCTCAACGCCCTGACCGGTCGCGGCGTCCACGTGGTGACTGTCAACGACTACCTGGCCCGCCGTGACGCCGAGTGGATGGGCCGGCTCTACCGGTTCCTCGGCATGGAGGTGGGCGTGGTGGTGCCGCGCCAGCCCCGCGAGGAGAAGATCGCCGCCTACCAGGCCGATATCACGTACGGCACCAACAACGAGTTCGGCTTCGACTACCTGCGCGACAACATGGCCTTCCGCAAGGAGGACAAGGTCCAGCGGGATCTCTACTACGCGCTGGTCGACGAGGTCGATTCCATCCTCATCGACGAGGCCCGCACGCCGCTGATCATCTCCGGCCCGGCGGAGCAGGCCGGCGAGCTCTACGAGGCGATGTCCCGGCTGGTGCCGCGCCTGGAGGCGCAGAAGCCCGAGGAGCGCCCCGAGGAGACCCCCGAGCTGGGACCGGGTGACTACTACGTAGATGAGAAGGCCCGCCAGGTGTATCTCACCGAAGGGGGCCATGACCGGGCCGAGGAGCTGCTGCGCGAGGAGGGGCTCATCGGCGAGAACGACTCGCTCTACGATGCGCGCAACATCAACGTGGTCCACCATCTCAATGCGGCGCTGCGGGCCCATACCCTCTACGAGCGCGACGTCCACTACCTGATCCGTGACAACCAGGTGGTCATCGTCGACGAGTTCACCGGGCGCGCCATGCCCGGCCGGCGCTGGTCCGAGGGTCTGCACCAGGCAGTGGAGGCCAAGGAGGGCCTGCCCGTCCAGGCCGAGAACCAGACCCTGGCGTCGATCACTTTCCAGAATTACTTCCGGCTCTACGACAAGCTGGCTGGTATGACCGGCACGGCGGATACCGAGGCCTTCGAGTTCCAGCATATTTACAGCCTGGAGGTGCTCTCCATCCCCACCCACCGGCCGATGGTCCGCGCCGATCATCACGACCTGGTCTACCGCACCGCCGACGAGAAGTACGAGGCGATCATTGCGGATATCAAGGACTGCGTGCAGCGCGACCAGCCCGTGCTCGTGGGCACCACCTCCATCGAGGCCTCGGAGCGCCTGTCCAAGGCGCTCAAGGAGGCCGGCGTGGAGCACAACGTGCTCAACGCCAAGCACAACGAGAGCGAGGCGCAGATCATCGCCGACGCCGGCCGGCCGGGTGCGGTGACCATCGCCACCAACATGGCCGGTCGCGGCACGGACATCGTCCTCGGCGGCAACCTGGACCAAGAGCTGGCCGAGCTCGGCGATGACCCCGACCCGGCCGAGGTGGAGCGGCGCAAGGCCGAGTGGCAGGACCGCCACGACCGGGTGGTGAATGCCGGTGGTCTGCACGTGATCGGTACCGAGCGCCACGAATCCCGCCGCATCGACAACCAGTTGCGTGGGCGCTCCGGGCGTCAGGGCGATCCGGGGTCGTCGCGCTTCTACCTGTCGCTGGAGGATTCGCTGCTGCGCATCTTCGCCTCGGAGCGCATGTCCGGCATGCTCCAGAAGCTTGGCATGGAGCACGGCGAGGCCATCGAGTCGGGCATGGTCTCGCGGGTGATCGAGAACGCCCAGCGCAAGGTCGAGGCGCACAACTTCGACATGCGCAAGCACCTGCTGGAGTTCGACGACGTCGCCAACGACCAGCGAAAGGTGGTCTACGAGCAGCGCAACGAGCTGCTCGAGGCCGATGACGTCTCCGAGACGGTGGACGCCATCCGCCAGGACGTGGTCGACAAGGTGATCTCCGAGTACATCCCGCCGGGGTCCATCGACGAGCAATGGGACGTCGCCGGGCTGGAGCGTACCCTCAAGGAGGAGTTCGGCCAGGAACTGCCCGTCCAGCGCTGGCTCGACGAGGACGACAGCCTCCACGAGGAGACCCTGCGCGAGCGCATCCAGTCCGAGATCGAGAAGGCCTACCGGGCCAAGGAGGCCGAGGCGGGTGCCAGCGTCGTGCGCCACTTCGAGAAGGCGGTGATGCTCCAGGTTCTGGACAAGCACTGGAAGGAGCACCTGGCCGCCATGGACTACCTGCGCCAGGGGGTGGGGCTGCGCGGCTATGCCCAGCGCAACCCGAAGCAGGAGTTCAAGAAGGACGCCTTCGCCATGTTCCAGGAGATGCTCGAGGGCCTGAAACGCGACGCCGTCGGCGTGCTGCTGCGCGTCCAGGTCCGCGCCGAGGAGGACGTGGAGGCCGTCGAGGAGCAGCGCCGGCAGGAGGCGGAGCGTATGCAGATGCGCCATGCCGCGCCGGCCTCCGCCGCCGCAGGCGCCGTGACTGCCGCCGGGGGGAGCGCCTCGGCGGCCGAGGGCGAGGGCGCGCGCGGCGGCGATGGCCGGCAGCAGGCCGCCGGGGGGCGGGGGCAGGAGACCGTGGCCCGCGAGGGCCCCAAGGTCGGGCGCAACGATTCCTGCCCCTGTGGCTCCGGCAAGAAGTACAAGCACTGCTGCGGGAAGCTCTGAGATGTCGGGCGCAGATGCGGTGATCCATCCAGTGCCCGGGTTCCGCCTTGGTACGGTCTCGGCCGGTATCCGCAAGCCCGGGCGGCCGGATCTGGTGGTCATGGCCTTGCCCGAGACGGGGCGTGCCGCGGCGGTGTTCACCCGCAACCGCTTCCGGGCTGCTCCGGTGCGCATCGCCGAGCGCCATCTGGCCGCCACCGCGCCGCGTTATCTGCTGATCAACACCGGCTACGCCAACGCCGGGACCGGCGAGCGTGGCGAGGCCGACGCCCTGGCCTGTTGCCGTGGCGTGGCCGAGCAGGCCGGATGCCCCGTCGAGGCCGTGGTCCCCTTTTCCACCGGCGTGATCGGTGAGCCGCTGCCCGTCGAGCGCATCACTGCCGGCATCCCCGGGGCGTTCGAGGCGCTGGAGGAAAACGGTTGGCAGGCGGCGGCGGTCGGTATCCAGACCACGGACACCCGGGAGAAGATCGCCAGCTACCAGGTGACGCTGGCCGGCGGTACCTGCACGGTGACCGGGATCGCCAAGGGGGCGGGGATGATCCGCCCGGACATGGCCACCATGCTCGCCTTCCTGGCCACCGATGCCGAGATCTCCGATGCGGCCCTGGCCGACTGCCTGCGCCGCGCCACCGAGCGATCGTTCAACCGGGTCACCGTCGACGGAGACACCTCCACCAACGACGCCTGCCTGTTGGCTGCCACCGGGCAGGGGCCCCGGGTGCCCGATGAGGGGGGCGACTTCGAGCGCTTCCAGGCCGCCGTCGAGGCGGTCTGCATCGATCTGGCCCGGGCCATCGCCGCCGACGGCGAGGGGGCAACGCGGCTGGTGGATGTCGCGGTCGAGGGGGCGCAAGATACCGCCGAGGCCGAGCGGGTGGCCTTTACGGTGGCGGAGTCGCCGCTGGTCAAGACCGCCCTCGCCGCGGCCGACCCCAACTGGGGCCGGATCCTCGCGGCCGTCGGCCGGGCAGGCATCGACGACCTCGACGTCGATGCCGTGGTCCTGTCCATCGGCGACCAGGTGGTTGCCCAGCGCGGTGCGGTTGCCCCCGACTACGACGAGGCGGCCGCCGCCGCGTATCTGGCCGGCTCTGAGGTGCGCCTAGGGGTGGACCTCGGCCGCGGTGGGGCGGCCGCCACCGTGTGGACCTGCGACCTCACCGCGGAATACGTCCGCATCAACGCCGAGTACCGGACCTGAGCGAGACCCGGGTGGCAGGCGGCGTCGTCCCCGAACCGATCCACGTGGCCGCTGGGGTGCTTCGCGGCGGTGATGGCCGCGTGCTCGTCCAGTGTCGGCCGAAGCACCTGGATCACGGCGGTCTGTGGGAGTTCCCCGGGGGCAAGATCGAGCCGGGCGAGTCGGTGGCCGCGGCCCTGGTCCGCGAACTGGCCGAGGAGCTGGGCATCCGGATCCAACCGGGGGCCCTGCGCATCCGTGTCCCGTGGACGTACGGCCATCGACGGGTGGTGCTTCACGTCCTCGATGTTGCCGAGTGGTCCGGGCAGCCCCACGGCCGCGAGGGTCAGAGCCTGGACTGGCTCACCGCCGAGGAGATGGGCGGTCGGGCGTGGCCGGCTGCCAACTGGCCGATCATCCGCTCGCTGCAGCTCCCCGATCGCTACCTGATCACGCCCGCAGAGCCAACCGATGAGGCTGCCTGGCTGGACCGCGTGGACGCGGCCCTGGCGTTGGGCGTACGCCTGGTCCAGCTGCGTCGCCCGGATCTGGATCCGGCGGCCTGGGTGCGCCTGGGGCGCGCCCTGCGTGCGCGTTGTGACGCCCACGGGGCGAGGCTGCTGGCCAACGCGCCGGCGGAGCAGGCCCGGGCGGTGGGGGCCGACGGCGTGCACTGGAGCAGCCGCGCGCTGGCAGCTGGGCCAGAGCGCCCGCACTGGGCGCGCTGGGTCGGTGCCTCCTGCCACGATGCCGGCGAGCTGGAGCGCGCCGCCGCCTGCGGCGCCGATTTTGCCGTGCTTTCGCCCGTGCAGTGGACGGCCAGCCACCCCGAGCAGACCGGTATGGGATGGGCGTGTTTTGCCGAGTGGGTGGCCGGGGCGCGCCTGCCGGTCTACGCCCTCGGCGGCGTGGGGCCGGCCGATATCACGCGGGCGCGTAGCTGCGGTGGGCAGGGTGTGGCGGCCATCCGTGGCCTGCTGGCGGATCACGCCGGGGCCGGCGTGTAAGGTGGGCGCCGGTCTAGAGCGTACAGCGCGCCATTCGGAAGGAGACGTCGGCACCCACCGGTTCCGGTCGGCTGCGGGTATCCGGCTGGCGCAGGAAGCGGATGGTGACCAGGTGGCGGTTGCCACTGATCTCGGGGATGACGCCGTTCTCGATCGGAGCCTGGAGGCGCAGCATCTGGGTGACCCGGCTGTCGTAGGGGGTGCGCTGCTGCCAGGAGCCGCCCTCGGCCACCTCGTCGGCGAACGCGCCGGCATCGCGCTGGACACGTAGGGCAAAGGTGACCGCTGCGCGCAGGTCCGCGAAGCTGTCGTACCAGCGCTGCATGTCGGCCCGCCGCTCGTCGTAGGGGCGGCTCAGCCAGCGGTGGTAGCTGGGCAGGTCGAAGTTGCAGGTGCCGGCGCCGACGCCAAAGCGCTGGGTGATCAGCCCCAGCAGCTCGTCCTCGCGCAGCTCTTGGCCCAGGGCTGCGTCGGGCTCGCCGACGCGGCGCAGCAGTTGCCGGCAGCGGTCGGTCTCCTCCTGGACCCGGGAAGCGGACCAGACGCCACGGGCGCCCATGTAGGCGGTCTCGGTGGAGAGTCGGTCGAGTTCCTTGATGACCTCCGAGCGCACTTCGCCACGCTCGAGGACGTTGAGGGTGTGGATGAACGCCTCCACCGCCATGCGGCTGTCGATGATCTGCTCGCGCTCCATGGCGGCACTGGCGGTCTCCATGAGGAATTCCAGCCGCAGCAGCGTGCGCAGGCGTTCATTCAGCGGGTGCTCGTAGACGACCCAGTCCTGGTTCTTGTCACTCATCGCGGTGCGTCTCACTCCTGATCGGGGGGTGCGCGGCGGGCCCGGGCCAGCAGCTGGCGGTGCACCTCGGCCACCTGCCCGGCCAGTGAGCCGCGCGCACGGCTGTTGTCGATGACGTAATCGGCCACGGCCAGGCGCTGGCTGCGGCTCGCCTGGCTGGCCAGTCGTTGCT
Source organism: Halorhodospira sp. 9622 (assembly GCF_022228025.1). NCBI lineage: Bacteria > Pseudomonadati > Pseudomonadota > Gammaproteobacteria > Chromatiales > Ectothiorhodospiraceae > Halorhodospira > Halorhodospira sp. 9622. The sequence continues at coordinate 80,603 of NZ_JAJNRE010000011.1, forward strand.
CGGCCGTTTCCTGCCCGAGGCCATCGCGGGCCATGAGTCGCTCGCGCTGTTGGGCCTCTGGCAGGTCGACCACCACCACCGCGTCCATGTCGCGGTCCATGCCAGTCTCAACCAATAAAGGTACCACTGCGACGGCATAAGGGGCACGCAGGCACGCCAGTCTGGCCCGCAACCGCTGCCGGATGCGTGGGTGGAGGATGGCCTCGAGGGTGCGTCGGGCCTCGTCGTCGGCGAAGATGCGCCGACCCAGGGCGGCGCGATCGAGCTGGCCGGCCTCCGTGAGCACAGCCGCGCCGAAGGTCGCGACGACGGCGGCGAGGCCCTCGGTGCCGGGCGCCACCACCTCGCGGGCCAGCAGGTCGGTGTCGATCACCGGCACGCCGCGGGCGGCGAAGAGTCCCGCCACCGTGCTCTTGCCGCTGGCGATGCCGCCGGTCAGTCCGATGCACCGGGTCTTCGCGCGCGTTGTCATACCAGCTGCCAGCCCACGCCGGCGGGCGACAGCACCAGCAGCAGCCAGCCGGCCACGGCCAGCGCCGGGCCGAAGGGCAGGGGCTGGCCGAGGGGCCGGCTGCGCACGGCGAGCAGCACCGCCACTGCCAGCCCGGTCAGGGCGGCGAAGAGCACCAGGGCCGGTAGGGCCTGCCAGCCCAGCCAGGCCCCGAGGGCGGCGGTCAGCTTGAAGTCGCCGTAGCCCATGCCCTCGCGCCCGGTGACCAGGCGGTGACCGTGGAAGATGGCCCACAGCGCCAGGTAGCCCGCCACGGCACCGAGGATGGCATCGGTGGGTGTCGGTGAGCCGGGGTCGACGATGCTCCAGATCAGGCCGAGCCAGAGCACCGGCAGGGTCAGCGCGTCCGGGAGGAGGTAGTGTTCATAGTCGATGGCCGCCGCAGCGATCAGGACCCAGGTCAGTAGCAGCGGGCCGATGATCAGCGGGGAGAGCCCGTGGCTGGCCACGACCGTCGCCGTGGCAATGCCGGTGAGCGCCTCGATGATCGGGTAGCGCGCCGGGATGCGAGCCCGGCAGCCGCGGCAGCACCCGCGCTGGAGCAGGTAGCTCAGCAGCGGGATGTTCTCCCACGCCCGCAGGCGGCGCTGGCATTGGGGGCAGTGCGACGGCGGCCAGCCCAGGTGGTAGGTCGTCTCTGCGGCGCCCTCCGACTCGGTACCGAGGATGTCCCGGGCCTCGTGGCTCCAGCGCCGCTCGAGCATAGCCGGCAGGCGGTGGACAACCACATTGAGGAAGCTGCCCACCAGCAGGCCGAGCAGGCCGGCACCGCCCCAGATGATCCATTCGGGTAACTGATTCCACGTCTCCATGGCTCTCCGCGCCTGTGCCGGGTAACGGGCGCCCATTGTAGGGGGGGCGGATCACAGTGTCGTGCCCATGCGAAAGATCGGCAGGTAGAGTGCGCCGACCACCCCGGCGGTGATGACACCGAGCAGGACGATCAGGGCCGGCTCGAGCAGGGCGCCGGCGCGCTGAAGGCGCTCCTCCAGCCGCTGCTGATGCAGCCTCGCGGCGTCGTGGAGCATCTCCTCGAGGCGTCCGCTGTTCTCGCCGATGGCCACCAGCTGGCTGATCTCCCGCGCCTCGGGAAGGTGCTCGCGCAGGGCCGCGGCCAGTGGCTCGCCCGCCTCGATGCGTTTGTGCAGTCGGCTCAGGCGCGGCCCCAGGCCGGCGCCCCCGGCCGCATCGGCCGCGCGCGGCAGGGCTTCGAGCAGGGGTACACCGGCACCGTACAGGCGCGCCAGGGTGGCTGCCCAGCGGGCCAGTGCCGCCTCGAGCAGGAGGCCGCCGAGCCAGGGCAGGCGGGCAACGAGTGCGGCGAGTCGCTGCCGTCGGACCGGATGACGGCGCACCGCCATTGTGAGGGCCATGCCTGCTGCCAGGCCGCCGAGCACCACCACTGGTGCCGCCACAGCGAAAAGCTCGGAAGCGGTCAGCACGGCCCGTGTTGGGGCCGGCAGGGGCTCGCCCCCCTGTTGGAACAAGCCCTCGAAGCGGGGGACCACCGCCGTCAGCAGCAGGCTGATCAAGGCCAGGGCGGCTGTCGCCACCACCGCCGGGTAGCTCAGGGCGCGGCGCAGCAGTGCGACGATGGCCGCCTCGCGCTCGATCTCGGTGGCGACGCTGCCGAGGGCTGCGGGTAGGTCGCCGGTCCACGTGCCGGCGGCGAGCAGGGCGCCATGGACCGGGCGCAGCCCCGGAAACTGACTGCGGAAGGCGGTGGCCGGATCGGTGCCACGCTCGACCGCGTGGCGCACCCCGCGCAACCCCTGGCGCAGCGCCGGTGTGGGGGCCTGGGCCGCCGCCACGCGCAGGGCCTCGCTCAACGGCGCCCCGGCCTCCAGCACCGAGGCCAGCCGGCGGAGGGCGGCGGCGCGCTCGACGCTGCGCGTGCGGCGCCGCCGGGGTCGGGCCGGTTGGCGCCGCACGTCGGTCACCGCCACCCCCCACTCGGCCAGGGCGTAACGCAGGGCGGCCGGTGAATCGGCGTGGCAGCTTCCGCCCAGGCGACGCCCGCCGCGGTCGAGGCCACGCCAGCTCAGGCGGGCCAAGAGTCGGCCTCGTGGGTGACCCGACGCAGCTCGGTGGCGCTGGTCTCGCCGGCCTCCACCAGCGGCCAACCGGCGTCGTGCAGGTCCGGGATGCCGTCCGCCCGGGCGCGTGTCTCGATCTCGCGGGCCGAGGCCCCGGCGAGTACGGCATCGGCCACCGTCCGCGTGAGTGGCATGACCTGGAAGACACCGCGTCGCCCGCAGTAGCCGTCCTGACACTGTGAACAGCCGCGGCGGGCGTAGTCGCCGGGCGGTTCCGCCGCTGCCGGTTGCGCCGGCGAACTCGTGGCGTCGCGGCAGGTCGGGCAGAGGCGGCGCACCAGACGCTGTGCCACCACCAGGGAGAGGCTGGAGGCCAGATCGTGGCCAGGCAGGCCCATCTGTGCCAGGCGCTCTACCGCCCCGGGGGCGCTGCGCGTGTGCAGGGTGGAGAGGACCAGGTGACCGGTCTGCGCCGCCTTGACGGCGATGGCTGCGGTCTCGGCGTCGCGGATCTCGCCGACCATGATCACGTCCGGGTCCTGGCGCAGGAAGGCGCGCAAGGCCCGGGCGAAGTCGATGCCGGCGCGGCGGTTGACGGCCACGTGGGTCACCCCGGGGGTGTCCAGTTCCACGGGATCCTCGACGGCGCAGATGTTGCGCTCGGGGGTGTTCAGCCGGCGCAGCGCAGCGTGCAGCGTCGCCGTCTTGCCGGAGCCGGTGGGTCCGGTGACCAGGATCAGGCCGTCGGGGCGGTCAAGGGCTGCCTCCAGGGCCTGCCGGGCGGGATCGGGCAGGCCCAGGGCCTCGAGGGTGGTCGGGGCGTCCTGCTCGATCAGGCGCAAGACCAGCTTTTCGCCGTGGACCCCGGGACAGCTGGCGACGCGGAACTGCACGCGGTGGCCGTCACCGTCGCGGGCTTCCAGGCGACCGTCCTGCGGCAGGCGCTGCTCGGCGACGTCCATCCCAGCGAGCAGTTTGATGCGCGCGGCGATGCGCCCGTGCAGGGCGGCCGGCGGGGCCTCGGCTTCGCGCAGCAGGCCGTCGATACGCAGGCGCACGCGGATCCGGTCGGCTTCCGGCTGAAGGTGGATGTCCGAGGCCCGACGCCGCACGGCGTCGGCCAGGAGACGGTCCACGAGGCGGACCGTGGCACGATCGTCGTCCATGATGCGTTCTCCTTCGGCTTCGTCCCTGAAGCGAAGCTCCAGCGTAGACCGGTCGGCCCCGACGGGGGAAGGGGGCTACCAGTGGAAGCGCTGGTACCGCGGTTTGATCGGCAGCTTGCCGCGCCAGTACTGGATCAGCAGGAAGCCGACCACCATGCCGCCGAGGTGGGCGAAGTGGGCGATGCCGGCCACCGTGCCGGTGATGCCGGCGAACAACTCGAACGCGCCGTAGCCGATGACGAAGTACTTCGCCTTGATCGGGATTGGCGGGATGAGCAGCATCAGCCGGTAGTTGGGGAACATCATGCCGAAGGCCAGGAGGATGCCGAACACCCCGCCCGAGGCGCCGACGGTCGGGTAGATCTGGCCATCCGCCGCTGCCTGGGTGGCGACGAACAGCTGGACCAGACCGGCGCCGATGACGCAGATGAAGAAGTAGAGCGCGAAGGTCCGTGAGCCCCACGCGTACTCCAGGTGGACGCCGAGGATCCACATGGCGAAGAGGTTCACGAACAGGTGCAGCAGCCCGCCGTGCAGGAAGCCGTAGGTGAGCAGCTGCCAGATTTGGAAATCGGGTAGCGGCCCCATGGTCGGGGGTAGGTCCAGCCCCCCGGTCAGCGGCCAGAGTCCGAAGACGGTGATCAGCAGTTGCGGCCCGATCACGATCTGCAGCAGGAAGATGAGGATGTTCGCCGTCAGCAGGAAGCCGATGACCGGCGGAAAGTTCGACAGGGTGGGCGGGCCAGCGTTGTCCATCTCGGGGCTCGGGTCTCCAGTCGGTCTCCAGGGGTCAGTATCGCCGGTGCCCGGCTGCTTGCCTACGGCAGCGGCAGATCTTCCGGCGGGCTATCGGTGCCGAAGTGCAGGGTGATCTCCACCCGGCGGTTTTCGGCGCGCCCCTCGGCGGTCTCGTTGTCGGCGATCGGGCGGATGTCGCCGTAGCCGATGGCGCGCATCCGTCGCGGGTCCAGGCCCTGTTGCTCGAGGTAGCGCAGAACGGCACTGGCCCGCGCCGAGGAGAGCTCCCAGTTCGACGGGAACTGCTCGGTGGCGATGGGGATGTTGTCGGTATGCCCCTCCACCGACAGGCGCACCCCGGTGGCCTCGAGGATCGGGACCAGCTCGTCGATGGCGTCCTGGCCTTCGGCCTGGAGTTCGGCCCGTCCGGTCTCGAAGAGTACGGCGTCGTCGAGCCGGAAGGTGAGGGTCTCCTCCTCGCCCACGGCCTGGATGCCGGCCTCCTCGAGTTCCGCGGGGACTTCAACGGGGTCGGGCTCATCCAGCGGGGCCGGCAGCCCCTCGAGCACGCTGGGGTCACCCTCGAGGATATGCTCGCGCCCCTCCAGGACGCCGTCGCCGAGGCCCTCGCGGTCATCGTCCTCCTCCGGCTCGAGCAGTGCGAGGAGGATGACGAAAACGATCAGCAGGAGGGTGATGACGTCGAGGTAGACCAGCAGCCAGCTGTTGTCCTCCTCCTTGTCGCCCTCCGGCTGGACCTGCCGGTTGAACTGTCGGGTGCGGCGGTTGCTGGGGGTCTGCTCGGCCACGATTTGCCCCCGGGGTCAGCGCTCGGCGCCGGCGGGGCGGTCGCCGCCGCGCGCCTCCGGCCTGCCACCGCCCTGGCCGCCAGTCGGGGAGTTGGCGGCGGCCGCGGCGCGCTGGCTGGTCTCCTCGAGCTGCTGGATCAGGTCCGGGTCCCGGATCTCGTCCTTGTACTGGGCGATGAACGAGTGCAGCGTCTCGCGCATGAGGGTCGGGTTGCGCTTCTGGCACATCAGCGAGATGCCCTGGAGGATCATGTTCAGGGTCACCAGCCGCTGCTCGGTGCGCCGCTCGAGCTTCACCGCGATGGGCTTGAGGACGAGGTTGGCGAGGAGGATGCCATAGAACGTGGTCAGCAGTGCTACGCCCATCTGCTGGCCGATCTGGGCGATGTCGCCGTCGTCGAGGATGAACATCATGTTGATCAGCCCCACCAGGGTGCCGATCATGCCGAACGCCGGCGCAAAGGAGGCCATGACCCGGAAGATCTGCGCCTCGGCGTGTTCCTTGGCGCGCAGCCGCTGGATGCGCCACTGCAGCAGGTCGAGGATGTCCTCCTCCGGTGTCAGGTCGATGAGCAGCTGCACCCCGGTGCGCAGGAAGGGGTTGGCCACGTTCTCCAGCGCGTCCTCCACCGCCCGCACGTCACCCTTGAACCAGAGCTGCGAGATGCGGATCAGCTCCTCCATGTCGTCGCGGGTGTAGACGCGCTCGTTGCGGATGACGATCCACACCAGGCGGAAGACCCGCAGGACCTCGTCCATGGGGTAGGCGAGGAAGGTGGCGGCCAGGGTGCCGCCGATGACGATCGCCAAGCCGGGGAAGTTGAGGAAGACCAGCGCCTCTTCCGCGGCGATGAACAGCACGGAGCCGACCAGGATCAACCCGCCGATGATGCCGACCAGGGTAGACGGGTTCATGGGGGTGCGGCCCTCTGCTGCCTAGCCGGTGCTGCTGGTGGCGTCCCGCAGGGCGCCAAGCAGATCCTCGCGGGCGATCACGCCGACCACGCGACCTTCGTCATCGACCACCGGGAACCCCTTGGTGCGCATGTCCACCATGCGCTGCAGGACGCGGGTCAGGGGCAGGTCCGGTGGCACCGTGATGGGCTCGCGGGTCATGACCTCGTGGACCGGACGCTCCATGATGGCGTCGTAGCGCGGCACCATGGCGTCCGGGGTGAAGGTGAACGCCTTGAGCAGGTCGAGCTTGGTGGCCAGCCCGAGCAGCCGCTGCTGCTCGTCCACCACGGGCACGCCGTTGAAGTCGTGGGCGTCGAACAGGCGCTGGAGCTCGCGCAGCGGGGTCTCGTGGCCCACCGTCTTCGGCGCCGTGGTCATGTAATCGCTTACGCGGTAGCTGAGGAAGTCGTACATGGTCTCCCGTTCGCCTTGTCTGCCCCGGCGGTCGCGCCCCTCGCCTCCGACTATGACACGCCCGCGCGGGGCGAGACCAGACGCCTCAGCGCGAACTCCGCGCCCCGCTGCTGCGCCGGCGCGAAGACGGTCCACGTCCGTTCTGCCCCCCGGAACGGCGCGGGCCTCCGCCGTTGCGCGGCTTGCGCGGCATCTTCGGCGGCGCCAGCTCGGCGAAATACTCCTGCGGCGGCGGCGCCGAGGGGATCTTCTCGGTCAGGTACGCCTCGATGTCCGGCAGCGAGAAGACGTATTCATCGCAGGCCAGGGAGATGGCATCGCCGCTCTCGCCGGCACGCGCCGTGCGCCCGATGCGGTGGACGTAGTCCTCCGGATCGTTGGGCAGGTCGAAGTTGATGACGTGGCTGACGGCGTCGATGTGCAGCCCGCGAGCAGCCACGTCGGTGCCGACCAGCACCGGCAGATCGCCGCTGCGGAAGCGTTCAAGCAGCTGTTCGCGCTTGTTCTGCGGGATGTCGCCGGAGATGACCGCCGCCTCGATGCCGTTGCCCTTGAGGTAGCCCACCAGGCGCTCGGCGGCGCGCTTGGTGTTGGCGAAGATCAGGGTACGCCGTGGGTCGATGTGCTGCAGCAGCCCGACCACGAAGGAGGTCTTGTCCTCCTTGGCCACGTGGTAGAGCGTCTGGCGGACGTGATCGGCGGTGCGCTGCTCGCTCTCTACCGCCACCCGGGGTGGGTCGCCCATGTGCTCCCAGGCCAGCTCCATGACCCGGTAGGAGAGGGTGGCGGAGAACAGCAGGTTGAGCCGCTGCTCGGCCCGGGGCATGCGCCGGAGCAGGAAGCGGATGTCCGAGATGAAGCCGAGGTCGAACATGCGATCGGCCTCGTCAAGGACCACCACCTCGATGTTGCGCAGGCTGAAGACCTTCTGCTTGTAAAAGTCGATGATCCGCCCGGGTGTGCCGATGATGACATCGACCCCGTCCTGGAGCTGCTGGCGCTGCGAATCGTAGCCGGTGCCACCGTAGACGGCGGCGAACTTCAGGCCGGTGTAGGCACCGATCTGCTCGGCGTCGTGGTAGATCTGCAGGGCCAGCTCGCGGGTCGGGGCGAGCATGATCGCCCAGGGGCCGACGGCGTCCTCGTCCACCGGATGGCTCATCAGATGGTGGAGGGTGGCGATGACAAAGGCGGCGGTCTTGCCGGTTCCGGTCTGCGCCTCGCCGGCGATGTTGCCGCCGGCCAGCGTCCGGGGCAGGGTCTCCGCCTGGATCGGGGTGCAGTGGGTCAGGCCCGCGTCATCGAGTCCGTCGAGCACCGCGTCGTGGATGGGTAGGTCGGTAAAACGCTGATCGGTCAGGTGAGTTTCGCTCATGCCGTTCAGGGTACCGGACTCCGCCGCCGCCCGCTAGCCGCCGGGCGGCTCTCCCTGTACGGTGTCCGGCGTAAGGTGGCCGATTGGCGGGAGGTCCCGTGGTCTGGGCAACGAGCAGGGCGCCGCGGCGCGAGGTGTTCGGCTGGGCGATGTTCGATTTCGCCAATCAGGCCTACACCCTGCTGATCATCACCGTCATCTACGGCGACCTGTTCACACGGGTGATCGTCGGCGACGGCGGCGACGACTACCGGCTGGGCAACCTGCTGTGGAGCACGGCGCTGGCGCTGAGCTATCTGGGCGTGGTGGCCACCGCGCCGATCTTCGGCGCGGTCATGGATTACGCGGCGGCCAAGCGCCGCTTCCTTTTCCTCAGCTATATCACCACCGTCGCCGCCACCGCGGCGCTCTACTGGGTGGAGCCGGGATACGTCGTCCTCGGTTTCGTGCTGATCGTGATCTCCAGTTACGCCTACTCCATGGGCGAGGCGTTCATCGCCGGTTTCCTGCCGGATATCGCCGGGCCGCGGGAGATGGGCCGGGTCTCGGGGCTGGGCTGGTCGCTGGGCTACATCGGCGGGCTGTTCGCCACCGCGTTCACGGTGCTGGTCCTCGGCGAGGTCAGTGAGGAGAACTTCGACCGCATCCGCTGGGTGGGGCCCTTCGCCGCCGCGTTCTTCCTGATCTGTGCCATCCCCACCTTCCTGTGGCTGCGCGAGCGCGGCCAGGCGCGCCGGCTGCCGGCCGGGCGGGGCTATATCCGGCTCGGTGCCGAGCGTGTCGGGCGCACCCTGCGCAGCCTCGGCTACCTGCGCGATCTGGCCGTGTTTATGGTCTCACTGCTGATGGCCATGTCGGGGCTGGCCATCGTCATCGCCTACGCCTTCATCTACGGGGCCCAGGTGATCGGCTGGGACGAGCGGGCCCGGCTGATCATGTTCGTGGTGACCCAGTTCTCGGCGGCGGCCGGTGCCATCGGCTTCGGCCTGACCCAGGATCGTTTCGGTGCCAAGCGCACCTACATGGTGACCCTGGTGATGTGGGTGGCGGCGATCCTGCTGATCTGGCTCACGCCGGAGCTGACCGAAGCGCTCAACCGCTGGCTGGGCACGCAGTGGCAGGCACAGTACGTGTTCCTCGCCGCCGGGGTGGCTGCCGGCCTGGCCTTGGGCTCGTGCCAGTCCGCCGGGCGGACGCTGGTGGGCCTGTTCGCACCGCCGGGGCGCGCCGCGGAGTTCTTCGGGTTCTGGGGGTTGGCGACCAAGCTGGCCGCCGCCGGCGGCTTGGTCGGCGTTGGTGCGCTGCAGGCGGCCGTCGGCCTGCAGTCGGCGATCCTGCTGTGTGCGGTGCTGTTCGCCGGTGCCTTCCTGGTCGCCCTGGGGGTCGACGAGGCGCGGGGTCGGGCACGGGGACAGGCTTTGGTAGAGTGAGGCGGGTCGGAATCGATACAGGGAGGGGCCGTCGTGGCCGAGCGTGTCTGGGTTTGTACCGTGTGTGGCTGGATGTACGACGAGAGTCAGGGGGTCCCGGACGAGGGGATCGAGCCGGGGACTGCCTTTGAGGATCTGCCGGAGGGCTTCCTCTGCCCGGAGTGCAGCGCCGGCAAGGAGGCCTTCGAGCCGATGGAGGTGTGAGGTCGACGTGGAGAAGCGAGCAAGTCAACTGACGGGGGTCTACGCGGTGACCCAGCCCCGCCCCGATCTCGAGGATGCCGTGGCGGCCGTGCTGCGCGGCGGGGTGGGGATCGTCCAGTACCGCGATAAGGGTGACGACGGCGAGCGTCGGCGGCGTGAGGCGACGGCGCTGCGTCGGCTCTGCGCGGACGCGGATGCCCTATTCCTGGTCAATGATGACGTGGCCCTGGCCGAGGCCGTCGGGGCCCACGGGGTCCACCTGGGCCGCGACGACGGCTCCGTGACAGCGGCCCGGCAGCGGCTGGGCGATGCCGCCTGGATCGGCGTATCGTGCTACGACGACCTGGAGCGGGCCCGCCGGCTGGTGGCCGAGGGGGCGGACTACGTGGCCTTCGGCAGTGTCTTCCCCTCGCCGACCAAGCCGGAGTCCGGCCTGGCGCCCATGGAGCTGCTGCGCACCGGGCGCGAGGCCACGGGCTGTCCGACCGTCGCCATCGGCGGGATCGACGCCGGGAACCTCCACGAGGTGGCCGCCGCAGGGGCCGACGCCGCTGCCGTGGTCAGCGCGCTATTCGCCGCCGAGGATGCGGAGGCGGCGGCCCGGCAGCTCGTCGCCCAGTGGCAGCGCAGTCGGTAGAATCCCGTCCCGAGACCGAATCACAAGACAAGAGGAGTACCCATGCAGCGCACCCATCAGTTGTTCCAGCAGGCCCGGGAGCTGATCCCCGGCGGTGTCAACTCCCCGGTGCGCGCGTTCAAGGGGGTCGGCGGCGAACCGATCTTCTTCGAGCGCGGCGAGGGGCCGTACATGTGGGACGTGGACGGCAAGCGCTACGTCGACTACGTCTGCTCTTGGGGGCCGCTGGTCGCCGGTCACGCGGATCCCGAGATCGTCCGGCGCGTGCAGGAGACCGCCGCGCGTGGGCTGTCCTTCGGGACCCCGGTGGAACTCGAGGTGGAGATGGCCCGCACCCTCTGCCAGCACGTGCCGTCGCTGGAAATGGTGCGCCTGGTCAACTCCGGCACGGAGGCGACCATGAGCGCCCTGCGCCTGGCTCGTGGCTTCACCGGGCGCGACAAGATCGTCAAGTTCCAGGGCAATTACCACGGCCACGTCGACGCGCTGCTGGCCCAGGCCGGTTCCGGGGCCCTGACCCTGGGCGTGCCCGGGTGCCCCGGCGTCCCGGAGGCTGTGGTCGCCGAGACCCTGACCGTGCCCTACAACGACATCGAGGCGGTGGAGCAGTGCTTCAACGAGCATGGTAGCGAGATCGCCGCGGTGATCGTCGAGCCGGTGGCCGGCAACATGAACTGCGTGCCGCCGGTGCCCGGTTTCCTGGAGAAGCTGCGCGAGGTCTGCGACCGCACCGACGCCCTGCTGATCTTCGATGAGGTCATGACCGGCTTCCGCGTCGGGCCGCAGTGCGCCCAGGGGCGCTACGGCATCACCCCGGACCTGACCTGCCTGGGTAAGGTGGTCGGCGGCGGCATGCCGGTGGGCGCCTTCGGCGGCCGGCGCGAGATCATGGAAGGGTTGGCCCCCACCGGTGGCGTCTACCAAGCCGGGACGCTCTCCGGCAATCCGGTGACCATGGCCGCCGGGCTGGCGACCCTGGAGCGGATCACCGCCCCGGGGGCGTTCGAGGGTCTGGAGCAGACCACCACGCGCGTGGTCGACGGCATCAAGGAGCGGGCCGATGCCGCCGGCATCCCGCTGGCCACGAACCAGGCCGGGAGCATGTTCGGCCTGTTCTTCACGGAAGACGCGCCGGTCACCCGCTTCGACCAGGTCAAGGCCTGCGACCTCGAGGCGTTCAACCGCTTCTTCCACGCCATGCTGGAAGAGGGCGTCTACCTGGCGCCGGCGGCCTTCGAGGCCGGCTTCGTCTCGCTGGCCCACGACGACACGGCGGTGCAGGAGACCCTGGACGCCGCCGAGCGTGCCTTCGCCCGCGTCTAGGCGGGTGCGGGCGCGCGCGGGTGGGCCGCTGCCGGCCCGGACCTGCGCATCCACGGATCCGGCGGGGCTGCGGCCCCTCCGGATCTTTTTATCTGCGGGCAGGTCTGTCCCGAGCGGGGACCGACAGCCTGGAGCAGCGAACTGATGGATCTCTCCTGGATCGCCGGTCTGCTCGACTGGGTGGCGGCTCACCCGGGCTGGGCCACCTTGGTCATCTTCCTCATCGCCCTCTGCGAGGGGGTGGTGGTGGCCGGTCTGATCGTCCCCGGTGCCACGCTGCTGTTCTTCGCGGGGGCCCTGGTGGGCACCGGGCATCTGGAGCTATGGCCGAGTCTGGTCGCCGCCTTTTCCGGGGCTTTCGTCGGCGACTCCATCAGCTATTGGCTCGGTCGCCACTTCGGCGATCGGCTGCGCACCTACTGGCCGCTGCGCCGCTACCCCGGTGCCCTCGCCAAGGGGGACGCCTTCTTCGCTGCTCACGGTGGCAAGAGCCTCTTCTTTGGACGTTTCGTGGGCCCGGTGCGGGGGATCATCCCGGCCATCGCCGGCATGATGAACATGCCGCCGCGGCCCTTCCTGCTCGTGAACCTGGTCTCGGCGGTGCTCTGGGCGCCGGCCTACCTGCTGCCAGGGATGGTCTTCGGCGCCTCGCTGGCCGTGGCCGCATCGGTGTCGCTGCGCCTTGGGGCGCTGCTGCTGATCGCCCTGATCGCTGTTTGGGCCGGCTGGTGGCTGGCGCGCCACCTGATCGCGCCGCGCCTGCGCCGGGCGGCGGCCCTGATCGCCTGGCGGGCCCGGGCCTGGGGACGGGTTCATCCGGTGGCCGCCCAGGTGCTTAGTGGTCCGCGCCACGCCCTGCGCGCATTCAGTTATGGCGCCGGGTGGATCTGGTGGGCGGCGCTGCTCGCCCTGATGGTGCTGACCCTGTACCAGGGGTGGTGGGGCGGGCCAACGCTGGTGGACGAGGCGCTGCTGGCGGTGCTGATGAGCGAACTGGATACCGGCCTGCGCGCGGCTTTCGTCATGCCGGCCCTGCTCCTCGAGCCGCAGGCCTGGGTGCCGGCCTGGCTGGCCGGGGTGGCCTGGGTGGCCTGGGGCGGTCGCCTGCGGGTGGCCGCCGTGCTCGGCCTGATCGTCCCTGCAGCGGCCCTGTTGGCGGTGCTGCTGGGGGTGGTCAGTGGCAACTTGAGCACCGCCACGCTCTACCGCGGCGCCCCACCGCTGGCCTTCCCGTCGCCGGCGCTGGCCGGCTTCACGACGCTGGTCCTGGCCTCAGGGGTCCTGGCCACGGTGGCCTACGGGCCGCTGCGCCGCCCGGTGCAGGTGGTGGGGGTGGGGATCCCGCTGCTGGCCGCAATCGGCGGTGTGGTGGTCGGGGATTTGTGGCTGGCGGATGCGGTGGGCGGCCTGCTGCTGGGCGTGGTCATCGCCGGGCTGGTGGTGCTGGCGCGCACGGCTTCACAGCGGCGCCTTCCGGAGCGAACCTTGCCGGCCATCGTGGCCCTGGTCCTGGTGGCTGGGGTGGTGGTGAAGGCGGCGTTGATCCTCCCCGAGGAGCGCCAGCGCTTCGTCGCCCAGGCCGATCCGCCGGAGCTGACGGTTGCCGAGTGGCTGGAGGTGGGGCCGGCGCACCCGTTCGGACGGGAACTGCGTTGGCTTGACGGCGGCCGCCGTGCGGTGGACCTGCAGTGGTTGGCGGAGCCGGAGACACTGGTTGCCCGGCTCGATGAAGCCGGCTGGCAGGAGCCCCAGCGCCGCCTCTACGGGGCGTTGCGCTGGTTGCAGCCGGAGCCGGATCTGTACCGAATGGCGCCGCTGCCGCGCTGGTACCGGGGGCGTCTGCCGGCGCTGATTCGGGTGATACCGGCCGATTCGGAGCGACGGTTGGTACTGCGCCTGTGGCCGGCGCCGATGAGCGTCACGGGCGAGGCGGCATCGGTGTGGCTGGTCAGCCTGGAGGTGGAGCGCATCCAGAGCGGCTGGCCGGTGGCGGCGATCCAGTCTCGGCCGGTGACACCCGGTGAGCGCATCCGTGTGGTGGATCGGCTGTTGACCACGGGGGATCTACGCATCCTGGAGCCGGCACAGCCGATCCGCATCTTGCCCGCCCGGGCCCTGTCCGGCGACGCTGGTCGCTGACCCCCCCCG
>NZ_JAJNRE010000110.1:0-488 GCF_022228025.1 Halorhodospira sp. 9622
AGTGCCGCCCCGGCACACGCCGAGGCGAGCGGGGCTTGGTCGCGGTGGATAGCCAGCTCCCGGTTGACCCCCTCGAGCAGCTCGTGGAGGAGCCCGGTGAAGTGCTGCTCCGCCTCCGAGAGCCGCTCAAGGACGGCGATGATGCGCCCGCGGGCGGCAACGCCGAGGAAGTGGGGCTGGCCAGTGAGCTGATTGCGCAGGCCGAAGGTCAGAGTATCGAGCAGCGCATCGCCGGACTCCTCGCCCATACCCTGGGTGATGGTGGCGAAGTCGCGGATCTCGACGGCTACCACGGCGAGATCCAGGTCAGACCGCTCGGCGCGGTCCAGCGCATCTTCGAGTAGCTGCAGCGTGTACTTGCGATTGGGCAGCCCCGTGCGGCGGTTGAAGTTCGCATGGTAGTGGAGCCGCTCGGCCTCGAGGCGGCGAAGCTCGGTGACCTCCCGCTGCACCGCGACCAGGTAGCGGGTCTCGTTGTCCGGGGTACC
>NZ_JAJNRE010000111.1:0-478 GCF_022228025.1 Halorhodospira sp. 9622
GCCATCATCGGGGCGGGTAGCGCCGGACTGCGCGCCTACCGGGCCGCCGCCGCCCATACCGATCGTGTGCTCCTGATCGAGGGCGGAGCGTACGGGACCACCTGCGCCAGCGTCGGATGCATGCCCAGCAAGCTGCTCATCGCCGCCGCCGACGCCGCCCACACGGCGCACCATGCCGACGGCTTCGGCGTCCACGCCGGCTCAGTCGAGATCAACGGCGCCGAGGTGATGGAACGGGTCCGGAACCTGCGGGATCGGTTCGTCAGCGGGGTCGTCGGCAACACCGAGAAGATCCCGGCCGAGCGGCGGATCCATGGCTACGCCCGGTTCGAGGACGCGCAGACCCTGCGGCTCGACGACGGGCGGCGGATCCGGGCCGGGCGCACCGTGATCGCCACCGGCTCCCGTCCCAACGTGCTGCCGATGTTCAAGGATCTCGGCGACCGGGCCGTGGTCAACGACGATCTCTTCGAGTGGC
>NZ_JAJNRE010000112.1:0-477 GCF_022228025.1 Halorhodospira sp. 9622
GCGTTCCAGGACGCCGAGCAGCCGCTCCAGGGTCTGCTCGCAGAAGCCGGGCGGGATCTCAACCGTGGTGCCGCCGAGCGTCAGTCGCAGCGGCTCGGCCTGTGTGTCCGCAACATGCTCCGAGGCCCCGACGGTCAGAAAGTGCTGCCTCTGACCGGTGCCCGCCTGCGCCTGATCGGTATCACTCCGGCGCTCGGTGGGCGTGTCCGGCTCGGCGGCACCGCGACCGCGGCTCCAATGCGGGTAGTGGCTCGACCACCAGCGCAGCGTGCTGATCTTCAGCCCGTGCACCCGGGCATACTCGCTCTTGCTCATCCCAGAGCGGGCCCAGTCGGCGAGCACCTGACGCCAGAACTCCCGCTTCGCCTCGCGCTTCGCTCTCTGGCGATCCATCTCGAACCTCCCAACGGTGCAACTCACCGAAGGAGGCTAGTCGGGCGGGCTCAGCCTTCGACAGACGGGATTGCCCGGACAGGT
>NZ_JAJNRE010000113.1:0-406 GCF_022228025.1 Halorhodospira sp. 9622
CCCTGTTCACCGCCCCGCTGGGGCTGAGCGCGCCCTGGGAAGTCAGTGACATCCGCTTCGACGCCGAGGCCAAGCGCATCGACTTCGATGTCACCTTCGCCAGCGGTAGCCGCTTCGCCTGCCCGGCCTGCGGCGCTGAGGGGCAACCCGTGCATGACACCCGTCAGCGCACGTGGCAGCACCTGCATTTCTTCGAGCACCAGGCCTACATCCACGCCGCGGTGCCGCGGGTCTGCTGTCAGGACTGCGGGAAGACCACGCAGGTCGAGGTGCCCTGGGCGCGGCCGGGAAGCGGGTTCTCGCAGTTGTTCGAGGCGATGGTGATCACCCTCTGCCAGCAGATGCCAGTCCAGAAGGTCGCCGCCTACCTGGGCATCGGTGACGATCCGCTCTGGCGCATCCTCAA
>NZ_JAJNRE010000114.1:0-393 GCF_022228025.1 Halorhodospira sp. 9622
GGGCGGCTAGAGGGCCAGTTGGAAACGCTGGCCCTCTTTTTATTTCCGGGCACGGCGTACGCGCCGTGATTTGGCACCTTCAATCTGGGGGGCGGGGGGCTGCGCGTGCCCCTTCCGCACATGGAAAGGGACTGTGTGATAACGAGTGGCCTTGAGGGCCGCCCCCTGATCGAGTGGGAGCTATACGAACCCTAGAGCACCCTCGCGGGCAAGCAAGTGCCGTTCGCCGCCTTCTCTCGAAAGGGGGGTATTCCGCATCAGCTTTCTTATGCGCCGATAGACTGGGGCAATCTATTGCGAATGCTCTACCGATAGCAGAACCCTTCGCGGTCTGCCGCATGAGCCGCAGTAGTGCGCGGGGCGCCTGCCGCGGATCGTAAGGTCGGGGTGTCG
>NZ_JAJNRE010000115.1:0-389 GCF_022228025.1 Halorhodospira sp. 9622
GTAGCCGCGCATGCGCCGCGATCTCCGGAGGCCGCCGCGTTCAGAAAATCTCCACGCTCATCGAGAGCAGGGCGGTGAGCGCCCGGTCGCCCGGTCTTCGGCGAGGCCTGCGATCCGCCGGACCAGGCCGGCCAGCTCCTGCCTTGTGACCGGTTTGTTGAGGTAGGCATCGAGGGTGATGCCACGGGCCATGCGCTCCGCGTCTTCGCGGGCATAGGCGGTGCACAGGGCGATGGTCGCTGGGGGCAGCCCCCGCTGCTGTTCGTCAGCGCGAACGGCCTGCGCCACCTCGGTGCCGTCGAGATCCGGCATGTGCAGGTCGAGCAGCAGTAGATCGAATGTTTCTTGGTCCCAGGCCTTGAGGGCGGCGTTACCGCTCGGGGCTGTCG
>NZ_JAJNRE010000116.1:0-370 GCF_022228025.1 Halorhodospira sp. 9622
ATTGACCTCCAGCTGCTCCATCGCGAGCCAGCCGTCCACGCCGTCGCGGTTGGACAGCTGCACGTCGGCATTACGGTCGCTCGCACCGTCGTTGTTCAGGGTGATGTCACCGAAGAGCTGGAACTCGTCGGCCGGGTTCCCCGGAATATCATCCGTACCAAAGGCGTCATCGTAATCCGTCTGATCGACCTGGTTCTTGCCGTCGATGCGGATGGCGTTGTCCAGGTTCTCCGACCAACCCTCGCTGTCCCGAGCAGTCCAGTTCAGATCCAGCTCCGTGCTGACCGGACCACCGCCCGTACCAACGGCGTTCGAGGTGTAGTGACTGCCCGTGGCGATGATGACGTTCTCCATCTGATCATCAATCGCT
>NZ_JAJNRE010000117.1:0-337 GCF_022228025.1 Halorhodospira sp. 9622
TGCGGAGCGGCATCCGCGCTCGGCGGGCGTGGCGCATGCTCTCGGATCCATTGCTGAGAAGCGCGAGCGTTTCGCCGAGGCAGCCGAGCACCTGCAGGCGACCCTTGAGCGAGGCGGCAACTCCGCGCAGCTCCACACACAGCTCGCCATGGTGCAGCTCAAGCTTGAGGAGTACGCGGCCGTCGAGCACCACCTGGAGCAGGCTTTAGCCGTGCAGGGGGATTTTGCCCCGGCGCGGATCCTCAAGGCGCGCATCCGGCGTGACGCCGGCGCCGTGGATGAGGCGGTCGACCTGCTCGATGGAGTGATTGAACGGGATCCGGAGAGCGTGAGCGCA
>NZ_JAJNRE010000118.1:0-337 GCF_022228025.1 Halorhodospira sp. 9622
AGCCGATCGGCATCCCCGCTCGGCGAAGGTAGCGCATGCCCTCGGCTCGATTGCCGAGAAGCGCGAGCGTTGGCCGGAGGCGGCCGAGCACTTGCAGCAGGCCCTCGATCGAGGGAGCAGCTCGGCGCAGGTGCATACGCAGTTGGCTCAAGTCCAGCGCAGGCTCGAGAATCTCGAAGCGGTGGAGCAGCATCTGGCGCAGGCGCTGGCCGAGCGCGGCGACTTCGCTCCGGCGCGGATCCTCCAGGCGCGCATCCGCCGCGATGCCGGAAGAGTGGATGAGGCCGTCGAGCTCCTCGATGGGGTGATCGAGCGCGACCCGGAGAATGTCTCGGCT
>NZ_JAJNRE010000119.1:0-320 GCF_022228025.1 Halorhodospira sp. 9622
CGCGCCGCCTACATCGCCACCTTCGACCACTACGCCCACACCCAGAGCCTGCCCGACGGCGAGATCGCCGACGAGATCGAGGATGCGAAGAACGTCATCTTCTGCGTCGGCCGGCGCCTGCCCATGGCCCTGGCCCCGGCGCTGCGCCCCCGCTCCATCGGGGTCGTGGAGCTGCCGGACCGCTTCGTGGTCAGCTTCATGGAGTCGCCGATGCCGCTGGCCAACGAGCTCATGACCCAGTGGCTCCACGAGCTGGCGGAGGAGGCGGAGCCGGCCTCCTGACCGGCCGCCCACCGCCCGTCCTCCGCCTGCGCCGCCTT
>NZ_JAJNRE010000012.1:0-86453 GCF_022228025.1 Halorhodospira sp. 9622
GTCCCGCAGATGCCCGGCAACGGCACGGAGGTCGTCCAGGTCGCGCACGTCGGCGGCGCGAAGCGGCACGTAGTAGCGCCGCCGATCGGCAAAGTGCTGCTCGATCGCCGCCAGGTGCTCCGCCTCGGCCTCGCGGCGGCGGGCGACGAAGGTGCCGTCGGCCTCCTCCGGCAGCACCTTGTTGATCACCAGCGCCCCCACCCGCAAGCGGTGGCTGTCGAGTTCCGCCAGCGCGCGCCGCGTCTCCTCCACCGGCAGGTGTTCCGGGGTGAGGACGAAGACGAAGGCCGTCATGGCCGGATCCAGCATCAGATCGCGGACCGCCGCGATCCGCCGGCGCCGCTCGCTGAGTAGATCGTAGAGCGGATCCTCGGGCACCTCGCCATCGCCGAGCCACTGCGAGCGCTCGCGGTTGTGCTCCGTGCGCCGGCGCAGCAGGCCGTCTACCCAGGCGCCCATGAGCTCCGGCAGGGTCAGTAGCCGGATGGTGTGCCCCGTGGGTGCGGTGTCGAAGACCACTTGATCGTAGCCCTGCGCCTCGCCCGGGTGCGCCTCGTCCAGCAGGATCCCCACCATGCGGTCGAACAGGGCCGCCTCGTACGCCCCGGGGGCGCGGCCGGCCATGTCGATCTGCCGTTCCGCCTCCTCGATCATGGTCGAGCGGACCGTGGCCCGGATGTTCTGCTTGACCTGCTCGATGTAGCGGGCGCACTCGGCATCCGGGTCGATCTCGATGGCATCGAGGTTCCCGGCCACGCGGGTGGGCTCCCCGCCGAGGGGGCGGCCGAAGGCGTCGCCCAGGTTGTGGGCCGGGTCGGTGGAGACCAGCAGGACCCGTTGCCCGCTGTCCGCCGCGGCCAGTGCATGGGCGGCTGCCGTGGTGGTCTTGCCCACGCCGCCCTTGCCGGAGAAGAACAGGATCGGTTCGCTGATCACCGCTTGGCCTCCCGCGGTTCGTCGTTCAGCAGCACCGGATGTGGTCCAGCGGCGAGTGATCCATCCCCATGCGCTGGTGCCACTCGTGGTAAGACTCGATCAGTGCCGGGTAGAGCTCCAGGGTGTAGTAGGAGGCCGGGTTGGGGAGGCCCATGGCCTCCCCGAAGAGCATCAGCAGGATCAGGTCCTCCTGGTCCTGCAGCTCCCGCTTGACCTCGGCGTCGTGGCCGAGGCGCAGCGACTGATCGTAGCCGCGCAGCAGCTGCTGAAGCCGTTCCCACCAGGAGCCGTCCGTGGCGCTCATGACCGCCCCTCGCGCTCCGGCTCTTCGTCGGCCGGGTCCCGCAGCGCCTCGAGTTCGTCACGGCTGCGGAACAGCCGCACCGCCTCGAGCAGGATCCAGATGGCGAAGCCGAGGATCACCGCGCCCAGGCCGAAGAGCAGCCACTCGGCGTCGGCTTCGCGCAGGCCGGACCACTCGAGGACCACCTGCTCGGTCATCGCCCAGATGGTCATCGCCAGCAGGAAGACCATCGGGATCAGCGTCGGGATGGGGCTGCGGCCCTTCCGGTAGAGCCACAGCGAGATCAGCATCAGGGTGATCCCGGCCAGCAGCTGGTTGGAGGTGCCGAACAGCGGCCAGAGCAGATAGCCGCCGGAGCCGAGCCCCTCGCCGCCGTCGGGGACCAGCACCAGGAAAGCGGTCAGGCCCACGGCCAGCGAGGTGGCCACGTGGCGGCGGGTGAGGTTGGGGATGCGGTACTCGGTGCCCAGCTCGCCGATGATATAGCGCAGCAGGCGCACCGCCGAGTCCAGCGTGGTGGCGGCGAAGCAGACGATGATCAGGGCGACGATGGTGGCGGCCACGTCGGAGGGGATGCCGATGCCGCCGGCCAGTTGCGAAGCCCCCTCGACGAAGTTGCCGACACCGGCCTGGCCGGCGGCGGCGAAGCTCGAGTAGCTGTCGGTGAACTCGGCGGTGCTGGCGAACAGCGTGGCTACGGCGATGATGGTGATCAGCGCCAGGGTGCCTTCGCCGAGCGCCCCCAGGTAGCCCACCGTGCGGGCGTCGGTCTCCTTGTCCAGCTGCTTCGAGGACGTCCCCGAGGCCACCAGGCCGTGGAAGCCGGAGATGGCGCCGCAGGCGATGGTGATGAACAGCAGCGGGAACCAGGAGGTGGTCGCCTCGGTGTTGTAGGCCGGGGCCGTGACCTCGGGCTGCATCACGAACAGGCCGAGGTAGAGGATGCCCAGGCCGACGACCAGCTGCTGAGCGTTGATGTAGTCCCGCGGCTGCAGGAGCTTCCACACCGGCAGGGTGCTGGCGAAGTAGACGTAGGCCAGCAGGACCAGGATCCACACCAGGAAGCTCGCCGGCGTGGCCTCCAGCCCGAACAGGGCTGTGGTCTCGCCCTCGCCGCCGAACCAGCGCACCAGGTCGATCTGCAGGAACTCGTAGTGCGTGGTGAGGATCGCCGTTCCGTACATGATCACCAGTGCGATCAGCGACGGCACCAGCAGGCTGCCGCCGCGGCGCAGGACCATGTAGCCGATCCAGATCGCCACCGGCACCTGCAGGACCACGGGCAGGACGGCCGCCGGGTTGCTGATGAACAGGTTGGCGATCACCCAGGCGAAGACCGCGTTCACCATCAGGATGAGGATCAGGATGATGAACAGGAACAGGAGCTTGGCGCGGCGGCCGATAAGGCGGTTGGCCATGGTGCCCACCGACTGACCGCGGTGGCGGTTGGAGAGCACCAGGGCGCCGAAGTCGTGCACGCCGGCGGCGAAGACGGTCCCCAGGGCCACCCAGGCCAGCGCTGGTCCCCAGCCCCAGTACATGGCGATGGCCGGCCCGACGATGGGCGCGGCGCCAGCGACCGAGGTGAAGTGGTGCCCCCAGAGCACCCACTTGTTGGTGGGGACGAAGTCGACGCCGTCCCGGTAGCGGTGGGCGGGGGTGGTGAAACGCGGATCCAGGCGGTAAATCCGCTCCGCCAGGAATCGCGAGTACCAGAGCCAACCGAAGATGTAGAGGGCGACAACGGCAACCGCAAGCCAGATGGCATTCATTTCGCCTTCCTTTCCCCGTAGTCTGTGCCGGTGGTTAACGGACTATAATTCACACGGTACGCCGAAAAACAGCCTGCACGACCCAAGGGGGACTTATGAGTTCGATAGTGGTTGGCATGGACGGCTCCACAGGCGCGCAGCGTGCCCTGAACTGGGCCGTCAATGAGGCGGCGCTGCGCCGGTGCCCGGTACGCGCGGTCTACGTCATCGACCGGCGCTACCTGGATTCCGATCTCGGCGTTCTGGTTGCCCCCGCCGCCTCGGAGTTGGAGGCGGAAGCGCAGGCGATTCTCGATCGGGCGGTCAACGGGGTCGGCGAGCTCCCCGAGGGCGTCGAGATCCGTAAGGAGGTGGTGCACGCCGAGCGCCATGGGATCGTCGGCACGCTGCTCGACCAGGCGGGGCAGGATGCCGAGCTGTTCGTGGTGGGCAGTCGGGGCCACGGCGGCTTTGCCGGGCTGCTGCTCGGCTCGGTGAGCCACCAGGTGCTTCAGCACGCGACCTGCCCGGTGGTGGTGGTCCCCCACGGGCGTGACGCCTAGAAGGTTCGCAGCGCCCCGGGCCTAGCGCTGCGGGAAGCGCCGCCAGGCGTCGCGGCCGTAGATCTCCGGGAAGGTGCCGAGGATCTCCGACTGCTCTTGGCGGATGCCTTGCTGGAGTTCGTGGAAGCCGGCCTCGAGTTCAGCGTCGCGGCCCAGGTTGCGCATCTCGGTGCCCGTCGCACGCATCTCCTCCCGGGCCTGGCGGTCGCCGGCGTCCGGGTCCATCTGATATCCGCCGGGCCACTGGCGGGGATCGCTGTAATCCGGCCGCGGCTCGGCCTGCTCCGCGGCGGGTGGTTGCCCGTAGCCGGTGCAGCCGCCCGCCATCAGGGCGGCGAGCAGCAGGGATCCGAGGCCGATCGCCGTTGTCCAGCTTCGATCCTTCATCCTTGGCAGTATGCGATGCGCCACGCCGTCGGGGAACCCCCGCCCGACGTCGTCGATGGGCGCGGTCCGGCACGAAAAAAGCCGCGGCGGGGCCGCGGCCGGTGGAGTGGTCGGCGCGCCGGAGGTTACCCGTCGTCGGCTTGGACCTGGATGCGCTTGGCGGGCTCTTCCTGGCGCTTGGGGACCGTCACCTCCAGGACGCCGTTGCGGGCGCGGGCCTGAATCCCTTCCGCGTCCACGTTGTCGGGCAGCGTGAAGCGGCGGAAGAAGGTGCCGCGGACCCGCTCCATGCGCTTCCAGTTGGCGCCGCTCTCCCTCTCCTCGGACTCGCGCTGGCCCTTGATGGTCAGCATGCCGTTGTCCATGGCTACCTCGATCTCCTCGGGGGAGACGCCGGGCAGGTCCACGTGGACCACGTAGTTCTGCTCATCCTCGTGGATATCCACGGCCGGCAGCCAGTTGCTGGCGGTCTCGCCGTTGTCGTCGCCGGCTTGCGCCATGGCGCCTGGGCGAGCCGAGCCCGGTGCAAAGATCCGGTCCAGGTCGCTCTGCAGGTCGCGCAGCGTGCTCCAGGGGTCGTAACGCATGATGGCCATACGCATCACCTCCTGTCTGGTTATACTGGGGGGTTCTTCGGAGCGGGGCCCGGTGGGCGGCGTCCCCGTCCGTAACAGTAAGGATGGAGGCGGGTTTGGCTTTTTCAAGTGGCCGCGAGCCGGGGGCGCGCTCCCCGCTCCGGAAATGGCACGCGCGCCTGCAGGCGCTGGTCGAGGCGCCGCTTTTCCAGAACACGGTCATTGCCGTGATCTGCATCAACGGTGTCACTCTGGGGCTGGAGACCTCCGACGACCTGGTGGCCTGGAGCCGCGGCGCCATCCCGCTGATCAACGAGATCATCCTCGCCTTCTTCGTCGTGGAGATCACGCTGCGGGTCGTCGCCTGGGGGCCGCGCTTCTTCCGCGGGCCCTGGAACCTGTTCGATTTCGGTATCGTGGCCATCTCTCTGGTGCCCGACGCCGGCGCCTACACGGTGCTCCGCGCGCTGCGCATCCTGCGCCTGCTGCGCCTGCTCTCTCAGGTATCGCGGCTGCGGGTGATCGTCGAGTCGCTGCTGCGCGCGCTGCCGGGCATCGGCTGGATCGGTGCGCTGCTCGGGCTGGTTTACTACGTCTTCGCCGTGATGGGTACCGAACTCTACGGCGACACCTTCCCGGACTGGTTCGGCAGCATCGGCGCGAGCATGTACACGCTGTTCCAGGTGATGACGCTGGAAAGCTGGTCGGAGGCCATCGCGCGGCCCGTCATGGAGGAGCACACCGGGGCCTGGTTCTACTTCGTGACCTTCATCTTGGTTTCAGCGTTTACCGTTCTGAACCTTTTCATCGGTATCATCGTCAATAGCATGCAGTCCCTGCACTGGGAAGAAGAGGAAGAGAAACGGGTGGCCACGGAGCAGAAAGCGCACGACGAGCGCGAGGAGATGCTCCGCCACCTGCGCGAGTTGCACGCGAAAGTCGATAGGCTGGAGCAACGGGTCCAAGCAGACGGAGCGAGTCATGGAAACGGTCAGAATCCGGATTGAGGGCATGAGTTGTGCCCATTGCGAGGCCTCGGTGCGCGAGGCTCTGGAGAGCCTGCCCGGGGTCGAGCGGGTGGTCAGCGTCAGCGCTGAGGACGACGAGGCCGCCGTGGAAGGGCGTCCCGATCCGGCGATGGTCGCCCAGCGCCTGGAAGAGCTGGGCTTTACCGGTATGGTGACCGACGATTAGCGTCCCGATATTCGGGCGCGAGGAGGCTGATTGGCCGAGGCGCGCGTTGAACTGAGCGTTGAGGGCATGTCCTGCGCCTCGTGCGTGGCGCGGGTGGAGCGCATTGCCCAGCGTCTGCCGGGGGTCAGCGAAGCCTCCGTCAGCCTTGCCACCGAACGGGCCAGCATCGCCTACGATCCGGCCCGTGTGAGTCCCGCTACGATCGCTGAGGCCCTGACCCGGGGTGGGTTTCGGGCCTCGCCGCGGAAGAGTGACGAGGCCGCCGCTGCGGGTCGCGATCGGGAGCTGAGCGGTCTGTGGCGTGATCTGGTTTTGGCCGCTGCACTGACCGTCCCGCTGGTCCTGGTGGCCATGGGCCCGATGCTTTGGCCGGCCCTGGCGGATGCCATGGCGGCACTGGCGCCGGATCGGGCCTGGCTGTGGGTCGAGTGGGCGCTGGCCACGCCGGTGTTGGCCTGGGCGGGGCGGCGTTTCTTCAGCCACGGCTTGCCCGCACTGCGCCGGCTGGCCCCCGAGATGAATACCCTGGTGATGCTCGGTACCTCGGCGGCGTGGTGCTACTCCACCGCGGTGTTGGTTGCCCCCGGGCTGTTTCCCGAGGAGGCCCGCGGCGTCTATTTCGAGGCGATCGGCGTGATCATCACGCTGGTTCTCGTCGGGCGCTACCTCGAACTCAAGAGCCGCGGGCGGGCCTCCCAGGCTATTCAGCGGTTGATGGCCCTGCAGGCCCCGACGGCCCGGGTGGAGCGCGATGGCGCGGTTCGCGAGGTCCCGGTGGAGGAGGTGCAGCCCGGCGAGCGGGTGCTGGTGCGCCCCGGCGAACGGGTGCCGGTGGACGGCGAGGTCATCGAGGGCTCGAGTTACGTCGACGAGTCCATGGTCACCGGCGAGCCGGTGCCGACGGCCCGGGGCGCCGGGGACGAGGTCATCGGTGGCACCATCAACGGCAGCGGCGCATTTGCCTTCCGGGCCACCCGGGTCGGGGGCGACACCGTCCTTGGCCAGATCGTGCGCATGGTCGAGGGGGCCCAGGCCTCCAAGCCGCCCATCCAGTCCCTGGTGGACCGGGTGGCCGGGGTGGTCGTCTGGGGGGCCATCTTCCTGGCACTGGGCGCGGTGGTGCTGTGGACCATGCTGGGGTTCGGTATCGATCACGCCCTGGTCGTGGCCGCGGCGGTCCTGCTGATCGCCTGCCCCTGCGCCATGGGTCTGGCCACGCCCATGGCCATCATGGTGGGCACCGGGCGGGGGGCCGAGCAGGGCATCCTCTTCCGCCGGGGGGCTGCCTTCCAGGCCTCGGCGGGGATCGACACCGTGGTCCTGGACAAGACCGGGACCCTGACCGAGGGGCGTCCCGCCCTGACGGAGCTGGTGCCCGGCGGCGACTGGCAGTACGACGAGGTCCTGGCGCAGGCCGCTGCCGTGGAGGCGCACAGCGAGCACCCGTTGGGTGTGGCCGTGGTGGCGGCCGCGCAGGAGCGGAGGCTGGCGGTACCGGCCGCCGAGCAGGTCGAGGCCGTGGCCGGCTTCGGTATCCGCGGTCGGGTCGCCGGCACCGATGTGGCCGTCGGCGCGCGGCGCTATATGGAGCAGCTGGGCGCGGACATCGAGCCGGATCAGGCGGCGGAGGCCGACGCCCTGGCCCGGCGTGGGCGGACGCCGATGTACGTCGCCGTCGACCGTCGCGTCGCCGGTCTGGTAGCGGTCTCCGACCCGATCAAAGATGGCGCGGTGGACGCCGTGGCGGCCCTGCAGGGGCTGGGGCTGCGCACGGTGATGCTCACCGGCGATGACCGCGCCACCGCCGAGGCGGTGGCCGCCGAGCTGGGCATCCGCGAGGTGCGCGCCGAGGTGCTGCCAGCGGACAAGGAGACGGCGATCCGGGATCTACAGGCCGAGGGGCGGCACGTGGCCTTCGTCGGTGACGGCATCAACGACGCGCCGGCCCTGGCGCGGGCGGACGTGGGGGTGGCCGTGGGCACGGGCACCGACGTGGCCATCGAGGCCGGCGACGTGGTGATCATGGCCGGCGATCCGCGCAGCGTGGCGCGCGGTCTGGGGCTGGCCCGTCAGACCTTCCGGACCATCCGGCAGAACCTGTTTTGGGCTTTCGTCTACAACGTGACCCTGATGCCGGTGGCCGCGGGGGCGCTGTACCCGTTCTTCGGTGTGCTCCTCTCGCCGATGATGGCCGCCGGGGCGATGAGCCTCTCGAGCCTGCTGGTGGTGACCAACAGTCTACGGTTGCGCCGGACGGTGCTGCCCGGCGGAGGGCTGGAGCCGGCGCCGGGGCGCTGAGCCGGGCCGCTCAGCCGCCGAGCAGCGGGCCCAGGTAGGCGGCGGTGTGGGATGCCTCTGCGGTGGCGACGGTCTCCGGCGGGCCGGCCGCCAAGACCTGCCCGCCGCCGTCGCCCCCCTCCGGGCCGAGGTCGATGATCCAGTCCGCGCAGCGCATGATGTCCAGATCGTGCTCGACCACCACCACTGTGTTGCCGTGGTCGCAAAGGCGCTGGAGCACCGCCAGCAGCTGCTCCACGTCGGCGAAGTGCAGCCCGGTGGTCGGCTCGTCGAGGATGTAGAGGTTGCGGCCGTGCTCGCGCCGGGAGAGCTCCCGGGCCAGCTTCACGCGCTGCGCCTCGCCGCCGGAGAGGGTCGTCGCGCTCTGCCCCAGGCGCAGGTAGCCCAGGCCCACCTCGCGCAGGGTTTCAAGCTTGCGCCGGATGCCGGGGACCGCCTCGAAGAAGTCGTGGGCCTGGTCCACGGTCATCTCCAGGACCTCGTGGATGGTGTAGCCGCGGTAGCGGATCTCCAGGGTCTCGCGATTGAAGCGGGTGCCGTGGCAACTGTCGCAGGCTACGTAGAGATCCGGCAGCAGGTGCATCTCGACGCGCACCACGCCCTCACCCTGGCACGCCTCGCAGCGCCCGCCCTGGACGTTGAACGAGAAGCGCCCCGGCTTGTAGCCACGGGCCCGTGCCTCGGGCGTGGCCGCGAAGAGCTCGCGCACCGGGCCGAAGACCCCGGTGTAGGTCGCCGGATTGGAGCGCGGCGTCCGGCCGATGGGGCTCTGGTCGATATCCACCACCTTCTCGAAGTGCTCAAGCCCTTGGAGGCCGTCGTGCTCCGCAGGGCTGGTCTGGGCGCCGTTGAGATCGCGGGCGGCGCTGCGGTAGAGGGTGTCGTTGATCAGCGTCGACTTGCCGGAACCGGACACCCCGGTTACGCAGGTCAGCAGGCCCACGGGGATTTCGGCGCTTACGTCCTGCAGGTTGTGGCCGCGGGCGCCGGTGATCCGCACCCAGCGTTCGTCCTCCGGCGGTCGCCGGCGCTGCGGCAGCGGGATGCTGCGCCGGCCGCTGAGGAAGGCACCGGTGACCGAATCCGGGTGCTCGGCGACCGCCTGTGGCGGGCCCGCGGCCACGACCGTGCCACCGTGGACGCCCGCTCCGGGCCCCATGTCGATGATGTGATCGGCGGCGCGCATGGCATCCTGCTCGTGCTCGACCACGATGACGCTGTTGCCCAGATCGCGGAGCCGGCGGAGGGTGTCGAGTAGCCTGCCGTGGTCACGGGGGTGGAGCCCGATGGAGGGTTCGTCGAGGACGTAGAGCACTCCCACCAGGCCGGCGCCGATCTGGCTGGCCAGGCGGATGCGCTGGGCCTCCCCGCCGGATAGCGTTTCCGCCGCCCGGTCGAGGGTCAGGTAGCCCAGCCCCACATCCTCCAGGAACCCGAGACGCTGCCGGATCTCCTCGAGGATTGGCCGGGCGATGGCCCCGCGGGCGCCCTCCGGCTCCAGGGCCCGCGCACGCTCGCGGGCAACATGGATCGGCAGCGCCGCGATCTCTGGCAGGTTGTAGCCCTCCACCCGCACGTTCCGGGCGCGCTTGTTGAGCCGTCCGCCGCGGCACTCCGGGCAGGTGCGTTGCGCCATGAAGCGGCCCAGCTCTTCTCGCACCGTGGCGGAGTCGGCCTCGCGGAAGCGTCGCTCCAGGTTGGGGATGACACCTTCGAAGGGGTGGACGCGCTCCGTGTGACCGTTGCGGCCGGGGTAGCGGAAGGTGATCGGCTCGTCCCCCGAGCCGTAGAGGATGCAGTCGCGGGTCGGCTCCGGCAGTTCGGCCCACGGGGTCTCGAGGCTGAATCCGTAGTGCGCGGCCAGCCCCTCCAGGATGGCGAAGTAGTAGAGGTTGCGCCGGTCCCAGCCGCGGATCGCTCCTTCGGCGGGCGTGAGCTGGGGGCGGCTGACCACCCGCTCCGGGTCGAAGAAGTGCTGTGTCCCCAGGCCGTCGCAGGTCGGGCAGGCGCCTTCCGGGTTGTTGAACGAGAACATGCGCGGCTCCAGCGGCTCCACCGCGTGGCCGCACTGCGGGCAGGCCGGCTGCGCGGAGAAGGCCAGCGGCTCGCGCTCGGGCGCGTCCATCCAGGCGGCCCGTACGACGCCTTCGCCGATGCGAAGCGCCGTCTCGATGGAGTCGGCCAGCCGCCCGGCCAGGTCGTCGCGCACGCGGAAGCGGTCGATCACCGCCTCGATGTCGTGCTCGCAGTCCCCATCGAGCTGGGGTAACGGGTCGAGCTCGACGACCCGGCCGTCGATCCGCACGCGGATGTAGCCCTGGCTGCGCAGCTGTTCCAGCGTGCGCTGCTGTTCGTCCGGGTGCCAGTCGGCTGCCGGGGCGAGCAGCATCATCTTGGTGCCCGCGGGCTCGGCGAGGATGCGATCGACCATCTCCGAGACGCTGCTCGCCTCCAGCGCCACCTGGTGCTCGGGGCAGTAGGGGGTGCCGGCGCGGGCGAAGAGCAGGCGCAGGTAGTCGTGGATCTCGGTGACGGTGCCCACCGTGGAACGGGGGTTGTGGGACGCCGACTTCTGCTCCACGGAGATCGCCGGGGAGAGACCCTCGATGTGGTCCACGTCGGGCTTGTCCATCATCGACAGGAACTGCCGCGCATAGGCCGAGAGGGACTCGACGTAGCGCCGTTGCCCTTCGGCGTACAGGGTGTCGAAGGCCAGCGACGACTTCCCGGAACCCGAGGGCCCGGTGATCACCACCAGGCGGTTGCGCGGGATGTCGATATCCAGGTTATCGAGGTTGTGGGTGCGGGCGCCGCGGATGCGGATATGGTCCATGCTGCTCTCGACGCGGGATAGCGGGCGAACCCTCTACGGTATCGCGCCGCCGGCATCCTGTCAGGTTGCCGGTGCCAAGGGGGGTCGGTTTCGCCGCGCCGGCAAAACCTTTACATTGAGGCCACCTGCGGGGTGACGCACAGGGAGGGTGTGCACCCTGCTCGCCCGACCGCCCAGCGGTTCTCGATCCCACTGTTCAGTAAAGCATTTTTTTTGGAGGAGCACGGCCATGGCCAGCAGAGGTGTCAACAAGGTCATCTTGATCGGCAACCTGGGGAGGGACCCCGAGGTTCGATATACCGCGTCGGGTAGCGCGGTGGCCAATCTCGCCCTGGCAACCTCGGATACCTGGCGCGACCGTCAGACCGGTGAGCAGCAGGAGCGCACCGAGTGGCATCGCGTGGTCATGTTCAACCGGCTTGGCGAGATCGCCGGCGAGTATCTGCGCAAGGGCAGCAAGGTCTATATCGAGGGGCGCCTGCAGACGCGCAAGTGGCAGGATCAGAATGGCCAGGACCGCTACACCACGGAGATCGTCGCCAACGAGATGCAGATGCTCGACAGCCGAAGCGGCGGTGGTGGTGCCCCGATGGGCGGCGGCGAGCAGCGCCCGGCCCAGGCCCCAGCGGGGGACGCCGGCGGCGGCAGCGGCGGTAGCGGCGGCGGCATGCAGGAGGCGCCGGCGGATTTCGACGACGACATCCCGTTTTAAAACGAATCTGCAAGGCCTTGTAAAGAAGGCTGATCCCAAGGCTGGAGCGTCCGCATCGTGCGGGCGCTCCGCCTCTGCCTACCCCGCTTTCGAGCGTCAACAACGGTCTTGCTTGACAGCCCCGGGTTCTCTCGCCCGCGTTGCCGGGCGTGCGGTGCAGGCCCCGCTTACTGGCCGGATTCCGTCAGGGACAAGGTGACCAGCAGCTGGCGCTTCGCGGCGTCCGTGCGTACCTCCGTGACACAGACCCGGTTGAAGACGCCTGTGGGCAGCGGGCCGGACCACTCCTGCTGATCGAGCCACCGGTGGATGTGCACGCGGGCCCGGGCGCCGATGATCTCCATCTCGGGCATGCGGCCGAGCGCCTTCAGGACGAAGGGGGCAGCGAAGAAGGGCGTGGTGCGCTCGAGGTGCAGCTCTACGCAGGGACCGGCGGTCCCCGGCGGTGGCGCCACGGCGATGAAGGTCACCGAGAAGGGGATCCACACCCCCTTCCTTTTCTCGCCGCTGACCACGATGCGCCCACCTTGGCGGATGCGCAGGGCCAGGTGGCGTAGGCTGGGGTCCCGGACCCCGGTGACCGTGCGCGCCATGGCGCGCTCCGGGATGGGGACGCAGACGCTACGCTGGCGCAGCCGCTCCACGATGCGCGAACCGGTCCGGATCAGCTCCTCGGGGTGCAGGTGTTCCATCCTCGCTCCTGGCGGCTCGGGTTGGCCGGCGGGGTTCCGTCCCGCGGGCCGGGCCAGTATGCCACTACGCTAGGGGGTGGCGGCGAGCCGCGCGCCTTTGGCTCGGCTGTCGGATGCGCGTCGCCGGTGCGATCCTGGGCGATCACGCATCGGTACGGGTTTGGGTTCCTCTGGAGGAGATGAGCATGAAGCGGTGCATTCGCTGGTCCGTTTTGATCCTGGTCCTGGCGCTGCTGGCCGCCGGTTGCGAGCGCGGCCAGTCCGGCCCCACCGAGCAGGAGGTCCGCGAGCTGCTGTTCGAGGACGACTCCGAGCTCTACCTCGGCGACGTGAAGGTCTTCGAGTTGGTGGACTTCGAGCTGGTCTCCACCCACGAGCGCGACGACGGCTCCTACCTGATCCGCGTGCGCAAGGAGGTGGCCATCACCGAGGATGGTGTCGAGTTGTTGCGCGATCCCGGGGCCTTCGGCGACCGGGCCTTCAGTACCGATACGCCGCTGGACAGCCTGGAGATGGTCCTCTCGCTGTGGGGGTTCGCCCTGCGCCAGGCCGGCCAGGTGGAGCCGGGCAGCACCATGGAGCACAAGGACGAGCTGGAACTGGTGCGGACGGATCAGGGCGAGTGGCGGATCTGGTAGGATCCCGGGCGGTCGGCGCGGCGGTCCGGTACGGGCGCTCGCCGGCCCGCAGCAGTCAGCCGCCACCCGTGAGACCCCCCATGCGAGGCATCCGCAGTGCCGTTTACGACGCCTTGATCCTCCGGCTTACCGCCCGCTGGTACGCGGCGGTGCTTGAGCAGCTGCCGGCGGGGGCGCATGTGTTGGATGTCGGCGTCGGGACGGCAGGCGCCTTGCTGGCCAACGCCGGGCAGTTGCGCGAGCGGGATCTGCGGGTGACCGGGGTCGATATCGACGGCGACTACATCGAGCGGGCCCGCCGCCGGGTTGCCGCCTCCGCGGTGGCCGATCGGGTCACGCTTCGCCACGAGTCCGTCTACGACCATCATGGCGGGCCCTACGACGCGGTCTACTTCTCGGCCAGCTTCATGCTCCTGCCGGAGCCGGAGCGGGCCCTGCGCCACGGCTGCAAGCTCCTGCGTCCGGGAGGACGCCTGGTGTTCACCCAGACCATCCAGCGGCGGCGTGCTCCGTGGCTCGAGCGCCTCAAGCCCATGCTCAGGCGCCTGACCAGCATCGATTTCGGGCGCGTGACTTATGAGGAGCCGTTCCGGGCCCAGCTCCGGGCCGCTGGCCTCGAGCTGGAGCGCTTCGAAACCCTCGCCGAGCACGGCGGGCGCGCCTCCTGTTTGGTGCTGGCCCGGCCGGGGGGCGACGCGTCGGGTACCTGAGCCACCGCCCTGTACGGCGCATGGGGCGTCGGGTACGCTAGAGCCCGTTTGATCCCCGGTCCATCTGCGCGAGAGGAAGGATACCCGTGCGAATCCTCGTCACCGGCGTGGCCGGTTTCATCGGCATGCATGTGGCCCGGCAGCTGATCGAGGCGGGCCATCAGGTCGTCGGCATCGACAACCTCTGCGACTACTACGACGTCACCCTCAAGCAGGCGCGCCTCGACGAGCTGCGCCGCTGCGGCGGGGACTTCTACTTCGCCCGCGTCGATCTCGCCGATGCCGCGGGTATCGACGCGCTCTTCCGCGAGGGGCGTTTCGATCGCGTCATCCATCTGGCCGCTCAGGCCGGGGTGCGCTACTCGCTGGACAATCCGCGCGCCTATCTGGACAGCAACCTGGTGGGCTTCGGCAACATCCTCGAGGGCTGTCGCCACCACGACGCCGGGCACCTGGTCTACGCCTCCTCGAGTTCGGTTTACGGCGCCAATACGCGCATGCCGTTCTCGGTCCACGACAACGTGGACCATCCAGTTTCGCTCTATGCGGCCACGAAGAAGTCCAACGAGCTGATGGCGCACACGTATGCGCACCTCTATCGCCTGCCGGTGACCGGCCTGCGCTTCTTCACCGTCTACGGCCCTTGGGGGCGCCCGGACATGGCGCCCTTCAAGTTCACACGGGCGATCCTCGCCGGGGAGCCTATTGAGGTCTACAACTACGGGCGCATGCGCCGTGACTTTACCTACATCGACGACATTGTCGACGGCGTCCTGCGCGTGATGGACACCCTGCCGGAGCCGGACCCGGCATTCTCCACCGATGCTCCGGACCCGGCGCGCAGCAATGCCCCCTACCGGGTCTACAATATCGGCAATCACCGGCCGGTGGCCCTCGAGGATTTCATCGCGGTGCTCGAGCAGGCCTGCGGGTGCCGGGCGGAGCGCCGGGAGCTGCCTATGCAGCCGGGGGACGTGGCCGCGACGTGTGCTGAGATCGACGATCTGACCGCCGCCACGGGGTGGCAGCCCCGCACGGAACTCGAGCAGGGGCTGCCGCGGTTTGTGGCTTGGTATCGAGCGTTTTACGGGGTCTGAGAGCAGGCCCCTCATGGAGTGGAGTGAATCATGAAGGTCACGATCTTCGGCAGCGGCTACGTGGGTCTGGTTACCGGGACCTGTTTCGCCGATGCCGGCAACGATGTCGTCTGTGTTGATATCGACGCGGAACGGGTGGCGCAGCTTCGGAGCGGCGAGGTTCCCATCTATGAGCCGGGACTCGACGAGATGCTCTCCTTCAACCAGGAGGAGGGCCGGTTGCGCTTTACCACCGACGCCGCCGAAGGGGTTCACCACGGGCTGTTCCAGTTTATCGCCGTGGGCACACCGCCGGACGAGGACGGCTCGGCGGATCTGCAGCATGTGCTCGCCGTGGCCCGCAGCATCGGTCAGCACATGAACGACTACCGCGTGGTGGTCAACAAATCCACCGTGCCGGTGGGCACGGCGGACCGGGTGCGCGCCGCCCTGGGCGAGGAGCTCGCCGCCCGTGGGGAGCAGCTCGAGTACGACGTCGTCTCCAACCCGGAGTTCCTCAAAGAGGGGGCGGCCATCGACGACTTCGTCAAGCCGGACCGCATCATCGTGGGCACCGACAATCCGCGCACCGGCGAGTTGATGAAGGCCCTCTACGCCCCGTTCAACCGCAACCACGACCGGTTGCTGACCATGGATGTGCGCGCCGCGGAGCTGACCAAGTACGCCTCCAACGCGATGCTGGCGACCAAGATCAGCTTCATGAACGAGCTCTCTAGCCTGGCCGAGCGCCTGGGGGCCGACATCGAGCAGGTTCGGGTGGGGATGGGCTCCGATCCGCGGATCGGCTACCACTTCATCTACCCGGGGTGTGGCTACGGCGGCTCCTGTTTCCCCAAGGATGTCAAGGCACTGACACACACCGCCCACGAGTACGACTACCGGCCCGAGCTGCTTGAGGCGGTGGAGAACGTCAACGACCGGCAGAAGCGGTTGCTGGTGCGTCGGCTGCACGCCCACTTCGGGGAAGATCTTGCCGGGCGTACCTTCGGTCTCTGGGGGCTGGCATTCAAGCCGAATACCGACGACATGCGCGAGGCCCCCAGCCGTGTGGTCATGGAGGCGCTCTGGGAAGCCGGCGCGCGGGTGCAGGCCTACGACCCCGAAGCGATGGATGAGGCCGAGCGCGTCTACGGCAACCGCCAGGACCTGGAACTCTGCGACAACCTCTACGATGCCGTGGAGGACGCCGATGCGCTGATCGTCTGCACCGAGTGGCAGGTCTTCCGCAGCCCTGATTTCGAACGTATCCGCGATGCCCTGCGCCAACCGGTGGTGTTCGACGGGCGTAACGTCTACCCGCCATCGATGATGGAGGCCCTCGGCTTTACCTACTACGGTATGGGGCGGGGCGAGAGCATCCGCCGCCCCCTCTAGGCGGGGGTGCCGCGGGGCTTGAAACCGGCGGCGGCTGCCTCGATGACCGAGGGTGTGTGAGGCGATAGAGGATGGACCGTGCATGACGACCGCGCTGACGCACTCTCCGGTCTGGCAAGAGTTGCTTGACCAGGATGATGCCGGGCACGCCGGTGCGCTCCTTGAGACCGATCCGGGACGCGCCGAGCGGTACTG
The DNA here is from genome assembly GCF_022228025.1 of Halorhodospira sp. 9622. NCBI lineage: Bacteria > Pseudomonadati > Pseudomonadota > Gammaproteobacteria > Chromatiales > Ectothiorhodospiraceae > Halorhodospira > Halorhodospira sp. 9622. The sequence goes on from NZ_JAJNRE010000012.1 coordinate 16,260, forward strand.
CTTGGACCACGACGATCTGCGCGTGGACCTTTCGCGCCACCCGCTCACCGATGCCACCTGGGAGCGGCTGCTGCGCCTGGCCGAGGAGCGCGGGCTGCCCCAGCGCATCGAGGCGCTGTTCTCGGGAGAGACGGTCAACGAGTCGGAGGGTCGGCCGGCCCTGCACACGGCGCTGCGCAGCAGTCCCGACGCCTGCGTGAGGGTGGACGGCGAGGACGTGATCCCGGCGGTCCACGAGGAGCTGAGGCGCATGGGCGCCTTCGTTGAGGCGCTGCGCGGGGGCGGGATCTGTGGCTACGACGGCCGGCCGCTGCGCCATGTGGTGAATATCGGGATCGGCGGTTCCGAGGCCGGAGTGACCATGGCCCACCAGGCCCTGGCCGATGGCGACGAGCCGCTGCGGCTGCATACCGTCTCCGGGGTCGATGGCCGCGAGCTGGCGGCTGTCTGGGAGCGTATCGATCCGGCTGAGACCCTCTTCTGTGTCGCTTCCAAGTCTTTCTCCACCCTGGAGACACTGACCAACGCCCGGACCGCCTGGGCGTGGCTGGAAGCCGAGGCCGGGCGTCCGGTGCCTGAGCAGTTCGTCGGCATCTCGGCCAGCGATACCGCCATGGCCGAGTTCGGCATCCCCGCCGAGCGCCGTTTCCGGATCTGGGAGTGGGTCGGCGGGCGCTACTCGCTACCGTCGGCCATGGGGTTGCCACTGGCGGCGGTCATCGGCATGGAACGCTTCAACGAGTTGCGCCGCGGCATGCGCGCCATGGACGAGCACTTTCGCAGTGCGCCGGCGGCGCGGAACATCCCGCTGCTGTTGGGGCTCCTCGGGGTCTGGCAGATCAGCCTGCGCGGCGCCACCGGGCATGTGGTGCTGCCCTACCATCCGGGGCTGCGCCGGTTGCCCGCCTATTTGCAGCAGCTGGATATGGAAAGCCTCGGCAAGTCGGTCACGCGGGACGGGCAGCCGGTCGATTACCCCACCGGCACGAGTTGCTGGGGCGAGGTGGGCATCAACGGGCAGCACTCCTTCTTCCAGTGGCTGCACCAGGGCACCGGCCGGGTGATCGCCGAGTTTCTGGTCCCGGTGGAGGAGAGCGGGCTGCCCGGGCGCCACGCCGGGCTGAACCTGGCCAGTGCCCTGGGGCAAGTCCAGGCGCTGTGCCAGGGACAGGCCCCTCGGGGAGAAGGGCCGGAGGCCGAACATCACCGCTATGAGGGCAATCGACCGGTCACGCTGGTCCTCTTCCGTCGGCTCGATGCCTTTACGCTGGGGCGGTTGCTCGCGCTGCACGAGCACCGGGTCTTTGTCCAGGCGAGCGTCTGGGGGATCAACCCGTTCGACCAGTGGGGGGTCGAACTCGGTAAGCGTGTGGCCAAGGAGTTGGCACCGGCTGCCCGCGGCGAGGCGCCACCGCCTGCGGAGGCGGATGCCGCCACCCGTCTTGCGCTGCGCTGGGCCGGGTCGCCGGGTACCGGGGCGTAGCCCTGCGGGCGTGTTGACATCTCTTTTGAGCGCTTCTAAAGTAAGAATCAAATATTAGAAGCGTTCAAAGGTGTAGCCATGAAGCCCGCAACCGCGCTCCGTAGCCGGATCGCCCGCAGTGCGCGCCGCCCGGCGGCCAATCAGTCGTGCTGTGGCTGCCACGGGCGTCGGCGCGGGTGGCTGGACGTGGGCGATCGCAGCAGGGAAACTGACCAGCATGAAAGACATCGACAAGCCGAAGGGGCCGGTTACGCCTGGGGGCAGGCGTGGCTGGCGGGTGGCCCGCGCTAGGCACGGGTTGCTGGGGCTAGCTGCCGCTTTGGTGCTGATCCCATGGAGCGCCGCGGCCGCGGAGCAGCTGCGTGTGGCTGCCACCTTTACCATTCTGGCGGACCTGGTTGAGCAGGTCGGTGGGGAGCGGGTGACGGTCAGCAGCCTCACCCCGGTGGACGCCGAGGTTCATGAGTGGGAGCTGCAGCCGAGCAACTTCCGGGATCTTGAGCGGGCCGACTTGGTCTTCTACAACGGCTACGACTTGGAGCAGTGGATGCGCCAGGTGCGTGCCACTGCCGGGGATGGCGTGCCGGTTATTGCCGTGGCCGAGCGCTCTGGTCATGCGACCCTGCCGATCCGTACCGGCGACTTTGAGGGCGATCCGGATCCGCATCTGTGGATGGATCCGCGCGCCGTCGAGGGCTATGTGGATGCCATCCGCGACGCCCTGATCGAGCTCGACCCCGAGGGCAAGAACGTCTACCGCGACAATGCGGCCGCTTACCGGGACGAGCTGGAGGCGCTCTACGAGGAGCTCAAGGAGCGCCTCGAGGCCGTCCCCGAGGGGCGGCGCTTCCTGGTCACCAGCGAGGCGGCCTTCCCGTATTTCGCCGACGCCTTTGGCTTCGAGCACGATGGGATCTGGGGCACCAACGCCGAGCAGGAGGGGTCGCCCCGGCAGATCATGCGGGTCATCGACCGGGTCCGCGAGTGGCAGCCGGCAGCGGTGTTCTGGGAGAGCACCATCTCGGATCGCCACGTCCGATCGGTGGCCGACGAGGCCGGCACCGAGATCGCTGGTCCCCTCTACGTCGATTCGCTCAGCGGACCGGATGGTCCGGCCGCCAGCTACCTGCAGCTGATGCGCCACAACGCGACGACCATCGTCCGCGCGCTGACGGAGTAGGGCGGGGCGGTTTGGCGGATCACGCGGGTAGACCAGCGGCGGGGGCGGGGCGTGGTGAAGGCGTCGCGGCCATCGAGGCCGAGGGGCTTTGTGCCGGTTATCACGGCGTGGATGCAGTGGCGGATGCCCATCTGCGCATTCCCGCCGGTGAGCTGGTGGCCCTCGTTGGCCCCAACGGTGCCGGCAAGTCCACGCTGCTCAAGCTGATCATGGGCCTGATCCGGCCGCGCTGCGGGCGCATCCGCATCGGCGGTCGGGCGCCCGGTCAGGCGCGCGGTGCCGGGGACGTGGCCTACATGCCGCAGCACGAGACCCTCGACTGGGACTTCCCCGCTTCGGTGCGTGACGTGATCTTCTCGGCCCGCTACCCGAGTCTGCGCCGCTCCGGCGTGCAGCGCTGGCTGCCGCGGCGGTTGCTTGGGGCGGAGCACCACGAGGCGGTGGCCGAGGCGCTGTCGGCGACGGCCATGGCGGAGCTGGCCGACCGGCACATCAGCGAACTCTCCGGGGGGCAGAAGAAGCGCGTGCTGCTCGCGCGTGCCCTGGCGCAGCAGGCGCGGCTGTTGCTCCTCGATGAGCCGCTGGTTGGGGTCGACCGTTCCAGCGAGGCACTGATCTTCGAGGTGCTGCGCGATCTGCGTGCCGCCGGTCGAACCGTGGTACTGGTTACCCACGACATCGCCGGGGCGCGGCGCCACGCCGATCGGCTGGTGCTGTTCAATCGTTCGGTGATTGCCTCGGGGCCTCCGGAAGAGGTCATGACCGACGAGCGCTCGCTTCTGCGTGCCGCCGATCCGCTCTTCGCCCGTGGGCTTCAGGAGGCGGACTGATGGCGTGGGCGGAGGCCGTGATCGACTTCCTGCTGGCTGGACTGATGGCCGTTGTGGGTCTGCTGCCCGAGCCGCTGGCCGAGCCGTTCAGCTATCAGTTCATGCAGCGCGCCCTGCTCACCGCCATCGCCGTCGGGCTGGTCTGCGGGGTGCTCTCCTGCTTCGTGGTCCTCAAGCGCTGGGCCCTGCTCGGGGATGCCATCTCCCATGCGGTGCTGCCCGGGGTGGCCATCGCCTACCTGCTCGGCTGGCCGTTCTTCATCGGCGCCTTCCTGGCTGGCGCGCTGACCTCGCTGGGGATCGGCTTCATCGAGCGGACCACCCGCCTGAAGTCCGATACCGCCATCGGCATCATGTTCACGGCGGCGTTTGCCTTGGGGGTGGTGATCATCAGCCAGGTGGCCACCTCCACCCACCTGATGCACGTGCTCTTCGGCAACGTGCTGGGTGTGGACCGCGCGGCGCTGCTGCTCACCCTGGGCGCCGGTGTGATCGCGCTGCTGGCCGTGGCCTTGGGTTACAAGGCGCTGTTCGCCTACACCTTCGACGAGATCCACGCCCGGGCGTTGGGCATGAATACGGCCGTGATCCACTACGGCCTGATCCTGCTCCTGACCCTGACCATCGTCGCCAGCCTGGAGACGGTGGGCATCATCCTCGTGGTGGCCATGCTCATCACGCCGGGGGCGACCGCCTACCTGCTCACCGACCGGCTGACCCGCATGATCGTCCTGGCCGCCTTCTGTGGTGTCACTGCCGCGGTCGTGGGGCTCTATCTGGCCTACCACTTCGACGTCGCCTCGGGCGGGGCGATGGTGCTGGTTTCCGCAACGCTGTTCCTGGTGGCGCTGCTGGTTGCCCCCCGTCACGGCCTGCTGCCGCGGTGGGTGCGCCGCTGGCGGGCGCTGGCTGCCGGCTAGCGGCTTTGTATACTAAGGGGGGACAAGCCCGTTCCCAGGGAGGTGGCCGTGGTGTCCATCCGAATCCTTTTGCCGGTGGTGGCGGCCGGGCTGTTGCTAGGGTGTGCGGGCACCGTGCCCGACCCGGTACGCACTGCTCCGGACGAAGCCCCCTCCCTAGCCCAGGTGCGTGCGGATGGCGCCAGCGCCCACGACGGCGAGCGGGTGCGCTGGGGCGGGGAGATCGTCGAGGTGCGCAACGAGGCCGACGCCACCTGGCTGGAGATCGTCGAGCGTCCCCTGCGCCGCGGCGGCGAGCCGCGCGATGCCGACCGCACCGAGGGGCGGTTCCTGGCGCGGGTGGACGGCTTTCTTGAGCCGACCCTCTACGCGCCCGGCCGGCAGTTCACCGTCTCCGGTTCCCTGGATGGGACCGTGAAGGGGGCCATCGGGGAGTACGCTTACACCTACCCGGTGGTAGCGGTCCAAGCCCATCACCTCTGGCAGGAGCCGGCCGATCCCAAGCGCACCACGCCGCGCTCCTATCGCTACGATCCGTGGTACGACCCCTGGTATGGCGATCCCTGGTACCGCCATCCGGGGTATCCCTACTACTACGGGCCCTATCGGCGGCCGTACTGGTGATGGTTGCCGTGGCGCTGTCCCTGGGACGGTCCCCTGCCCGCGCGGCGCGCTGGCTCCTGCTGGCGGCGGTGGCAGGCGTAGCCCTTTTTGGCTGCGCCACCGGGGCGCCCTTCGAGCGTAATGATGACCTGATGGCCGATCTGACCGCGCGCGAGGCCGCTGCCGCCGGCGAGGCAGTCATCGGTAGCCAGGTCCTCTGGGCAGGGCGTATCCTCCAGGTGGAACACTTGGAAGAGACGACCCGGCTCGAGGTGGTGGGGTACCCGCTGGATCGCGCCCAGCGACCCCGCACGGCGGCCTCGCCCGAGGGGCGTTTCCTAGTGGATTACCCGGGCTTCCTGGAGAGCGCCGACTACCGCCCCGGGCGGTTGATCACGGTGCGCGGTGCGGTGGATGCCCTACGCACCGGACGGGTGGGTGAGCAGGCGTTGACCTATCCGGTGGTCGCCACCGAGGACGTCCACCTCTGGCCACCGGCGACGGCCACCAGGAGCCAGCCGCAGGTTCGCTTTGGTGTGGGAGTGATGTTCTCGCGATGACGGATACGCTGATCGACCCGGCGCGCAGCGCTCTGTTGCTGATCGATCTCCAGGAGCGTTTGCTGCCGGCCATCGATGGCGGCGAGCAGGTGGTCGCCGCCGCGGACTGGCTGGCGGGGGTCGCCCACGAGCTCGGCCAGCCCGTCCACGCGACCGAGCAGTATCCGGAACGCCTCGGCCCGACCGTTGCGGCGCTCGCCCGCTCGGTGCCGGCGTCCCGGCGTCATACCAAGATGCACTTCGCCTGGACCCGCGACCCCGAAGCCGCCGGTATCCGCCTGCCGGAGCAGGTGGTCATCGCCGGCACGGAGGCCCACGTCTGCGTCCTGCAGACGGCACTGGGTTTGCAACAATCCGGTCACCAGGTCTTCGCCGTCGCCGAGGCGGTCGGCTCGCGCCGGCCCGCGGATCGCGAGCTCGCCCTGGCCCGCATGCGCCAGGCCGGTGTGGTGGTGGCGGGGGCTGAGATGGTGGCCTTCGAGTGGCTGCAATGCGCCGGCACCGAGGCATTCCGGCGGCTGTTACCGCGGCTGCGCGAAGGCTGGCAGCCCGCCGCCCGATCTTGAAGCAGAGGAGCCGGCCCATGTCCGATCACCCCGTCATCGACCTGGAAGAGTTGCTCGACAATCTCGGTCGCGATGAGCAGCTGGCGGACATGCTGCTCGAGCGCATGCAGGAAGACCTTCCGTCTCGCCTGGCGGCCCTGCGCGAAGCCCTGGAGCAGGGTGATCCGCAGGCGGTCCACGCGATCTCTCACCCCGTCAAGGGGGCTCTGGCCAGTGTGCGCGCCGTCGAGGCACGGGAGTGCGCCCGTCGCCTCGACGATGCTGCCCGCACCGGCGATCTGCAAACGGCCTGGGGCTGTCTGCCCGAACTCGAGCGGGCCGCCGAGCGGCTCGAGGCCGCCATCGACGCGCGGCGCGCGCGCACCTCCTGATCCCCCGCGTGTGGCGCTGTGGCGGTGAGGTATGCCACTCAAGTTAATGCCGCCTCTTGCCGTTAACGATGATGACGGGCAATCTCAACGGACAACCGGCAAACGCGTAGGGACATCATGGCGGCCCACCAGCACATCGATCTGGGCGAACAGCTCGATATCACCGTGGCGGCGACCCTCAAAGAGACCCTGGCCGACGCGCTGTCCTCCGGGCAGCCCGTGGCACTGGATGGTGCACGGCTGCAGCAGGTTGACGCCGCCGGCGTCCAGCTGCTCGCTGCCTTCGCACGGGCGGCGGCGAGCCGCGCCGGCTGGTCGTGGCAGGGCGGGGGGGCGCCGGCCCCGGTCACCGAGGCTGCCGCCGATCTCGGCCTGACCGATGAACTCGGGCCCGGCGGCGCAGCCCGCTAACCCCGACAGACTAAGGGAACGAGACGATGGCGAAGATCCTGGCGGTCGATGATTCCGCCTCCATGCGGCAGATGGTGACCTACACCCTCAAGCAGCAGGGCTACGAGGTCACCGAAGCGGTGGACGGCACGGACGCATTGACCAAGGCCAAGGCGGGCGGCTTCGACCTGGTGATCACGGACGTGAACATGCCGAAGATGGACGGCATCACACTGGTCCGTGAACTCCGCGGGCTGCCTACCTTCAAGTTTACGCCGATCCTGCTGCTGACCACCGAGTCGGCACCGGAAAAGAAGCAGGAGGGCAAAGCGGCCGGAGCCACCGGCTGGCTGGTCAAGCCCTTCGATCCGGACCAGCTGGTGAACACGATCAAGAAGGTGGTGCGCTGACGGAAGGCGCCCGGAGCGCCCGACGGGGGGGCGAGCGATGAGCGTAGATCTGAGCCAGTTCCTGCAGACCTTCTTCGAGGAGAGCTTCGAGGGGCTGGACACCATGGAGTCGGGCCTGTTGGAACTCGACCCGGAGCGTCCGGATCCGGAGACCCTCAACAACGTCTTTCGTGCCGCGCACTCGATCAAGGGGGGTGCCGGGACCTTCGGCCTGACCGCCGTCTCCGACTTCACCCACCGCATGGAGACATTGCTCGACCGCCTGCGCGACGGTCAGCAGGCGGTCACACCGGACGCCGTGAACGTGCTGCTCAATGCAGTCGATTGCCTGCGCAGCATGCTCGCGGCGATCCAGAGCGATCAGGCGCTGGACGCCGATGCGATCAGCACCGCGCAGCGTCAGCTCGATGAGCAGCTGGGTCAGACCCCCACTGGTACGGCATCCGGGGCTTCCGGCCCCGCCGGGGATACGGGTGGTGATCGTGGCAGCGCGGGCGGCGGCGGAGACGCGACCCCGCCGTCCGGCGGTGGCGGGTGGTGGATCCGCTTCGAGCCGCAGCCGCACCTTTTCGCTACCGGCAACGACCCGCGGCGCCTGTTTCTGGCGCTGCAGGATCTCGGCGAGCTCGAGGTCGAGTGCGACACCTCGGGGTTGCCGCCCTTCGAGCAGCTCGACCCGGAAACCTGTCAGCTGGCCTGGACGCTGCGCCTCTACGCCGACGTGACCGAGGCGGCGGTGCGCGAGGTCTTCGAGTGGGTCGAGGACGATGCCCGCCTCGAGATCCGTCCCCTTGAGGCTGCCGGGACGGAACCCGCCGCGGCGGCCGAGGGCGGCGCGGCCGCGGCTGTCGCCGCCGAGCCGGCCGCCGGCGCAGAGGCCGCGGCGCCGGCCGGTGGCGAGGGTCGCAAGTCGGCCGCACGCCGGGGCGGCGCGGGTGGGGGCGGGAGCAGCAGCTCCATCCGTGTCGACACCGAGAAGATCGACGCGCTCATCGACATGGTCGGCGAGCTGGTGATCACCCAATCGATGCTCAGCCAGATCGGCAAGGAGTTCACCGCCGAGCGTCTGGAAGAACTCCAGGACGGCCTCGCGCAGCTCGAGCGCAACACCCGCGAGCTGCAGGAGAACGTCATGCGCATCCGCATGGTGCCGATCAGCTTCGCCTACTCGCGGTTGCCGCGCATCGTCCACGACACCAGCCGTGCCCTGGGTAAGGCCGTCGATTTCCAGATGGAGGGCGAGCAGACCGAGCTGGACAAGACGGTGATGGAGAAGATCATCGATCCCCTGGTCCACTTGGTTCGCAACAGCGTCGACCACGGCATCGAGCTACCGGAGGAGCGCGCCGCCGCGGGCAAGCCGGAGACCGGCACCATCACCATCGAGGCGTACCACAAGGGCGGCAACATCATCATCGAGATCGCCGACGACGGTCGCGGTATCAACCGCGACAAGCTGCTTGGCAAGGCCCGTGCCGCCGGCCTGGTGGAAGATGGCAGCGAGCTGGCCGACGAGCAGATCTACGACCTGATCTTCCACCCTGGGCTTTCCACCCACGACCAGGCCACCGAGTACTCCGGCCGCGGCGTGGGTATGGACGTGGTCAAGCGCAACGTCCGCTCCCTTTCCGGCAACATCCATGTGCGCTCCACCCACGGCCAGGGGACGACGATCACCATCTCCCTGCCGCTGACGCTCTCCATCCTCGATGGGCAGCTCTTCCGGGTGGGGGATCAGACCTACATCATCCCGCTGGTCTCGGTCATCGAGTCGCTGCAGGTGGACGCCAGCAAGGTCAGCCGCGTGACCAGCCGCGGCGAGGTCTACCACTGGCGCGAGGGCTACGTGCCTATCGTCCGGCTGCACGAGCTCTTCGACACCGAGCCGGTGCGTCGTGAACTCGGAGGCGGGCTGATGGTGATCGTTGAGGACGAGGACACCTACCTCGGTGTCTTCGTCGACGACCTGCTCGATCAGCAGCAGGTGGTGATCAAGAGCCTGGAGGCCAATTACCTGCAGGTGCCCGGCATCGCCGGGGCGACCATCCTCGGCGACGGCACCGTGGCGCTGATCCTCGATATCGCCGGACTGATCGAGATGAGCCGCGGTGGCCGGCGTCAGCCCTACATCCCCGACCGGGAGGACAGCGATGAGGCCGCCTGAGCCCTTCGTGTCCGGGATCCCCCAGTTTCCAAGCGGAGAGCAGTCATGACTCAGGACAGCGAGCACGGAACCCTCGGAGACGACCGCAAGGCCGCCGCGCTCGGCAGCGGGGCGGATACCGTCGATGCCATGCAGGCGGCGGCCGACGGGGACCAGTACCTGACCTTCACGCTCGGGGAGGAGGAGTACGGTGTGGACATCCTGCGGGTGCAGGAGATCAAGGGCTGGCAGCGTGTCACTCCCATCCCCAACACGCCGCACTACGTCAAGGGCGTGATCAACCTGCGCGGCACCATCGTCCCGGTCATCGACCTGCGCGAACGCTTCGGCATGTCCGCCCAGGAGTACTCGAAGTTCACCGTGGTGGTGATGGTCCGCGTGGTTTCGGCGGGCGGTCGTGAGCGGATCATGGGGCTGGTGGTGGACGCCCTCTCCGAGGTCTACACGTTCCAGTCCGAGCAGATCCGGCCGGCCCCGGAGTTCGGCGCAGCGCTGCGCACCAATTTCCTCCGCGGGCTGGCCACGGTGGACGACAACAAGATGGTCATCATCCTCGATGTCGACGAGCTGCTCAGCGACGAGGATCTGGCCATCGCCGACGATCAGAGCCGGATCGCCGCGGTGGTTCGCGCGGACAGCGAAGGAGGCACGGAGCATGGCAACGACTGAAATGGGTGCCGGGGCGCCGCTGGAGACCGATCGCGACGCCCTCGAGCAGGCCGGCTGGCTGCCTCCGGAGCGCGTCGAGGAGCTGGTCGGGATCGTGGAGCAGATCGCGGAGGGCGATTACGCCAGCGTGCCCCCGGGGCAGTGTCGGGTCTCCGAGGCGTTGCACCGTCTCGCCGAGCAGCTCCTCGACCGGGATACCCGTCAGCTCTGCGAGACCGTGGAGTTGGCCGGCGAGGCGGCCGAGAGCCTGGTTGCGGCATCCGGGATGCGCATGACCATCCGCGAGACCAGCGAGCGTAGCCAGACCATCGCCTCCACCGCCGAGGAGCTGGCGGCCAGTGTGGACACCATCGCGGACAACAGCGCTGCGGTGGCGACCGAGACTGAGCGCGTGCAGGAGCTGGTGGATTCCGGCGACAAGGCCTCGCAGCAGACGGACCAGACCGTTCAGGAGATCGCCGGCCTGGCCGAGACTGCCTCGCAGCGGGTCAAGCAGCTGAACCAGGCCTCCAACGAGATCGGCTCGATCATCGAGCTGATCGAGGAGATCGCTTTCCAGACCAATATGCTCGCCCTCAACGCCTCGGTGGAGGCGGCGCGGGCCGGGCAGGCCGGCGCCGGCTTCTCGGTGGTCGCCCAGGAGGTGCGGCGGCTCGCGGACCAGACCAAGAGCGCCACGGTGGACATCGCCCAGCGCATCCGGACTCTTCGTGACGAAACCGAGGCCATCTCCGCCTCCGTCGAGGAGATGGGCGGTGCCGTCGAGCGGGGCCGCTCGGCCACGGGAGAGACGCGGGAGACCATGCAGCAGGTGGCCGAGCGCATGCGCGGGGTCACCGAGCACATCCACAACGTCTCCTCGGTGATCAACGAGCAGAAGGGCGCGGTGACCGACGTGGCCGAGTCGATCAGCGCGGTCACGGACCGGACCGAGCGCAACGTCACGGACGTGGAGCACACGCTGGAGGCCCTCGGCAAGTCCAACGCCATCCTCACCGAGCAGATCGGGCGTCAGGAGGAGCTCAATCTGCCGCGCTACTTCATCGAGCGCAGCAAGTTCGACCACGTGATGTGGAAGCGGCGCATCGCGGCGATGCTCGCCGGGCGTGAGGATGTCGATCACCGCGAGCTCACCGACCACCACGCTTGTCGCCTGGGCAAGTGGTACGACTCGGTGGAGGAGCCGTGGATCCGCAAGCTGCCCGCCTTCGTCGAGATCGAGACGCCGCACCGGGCGGTCCACGAGCACGGCAAGCAGGCCGCCAAGCTCTACAGCCAGGGCGAGGTGGACGCCGCGGCCGGTGAGCTGGAGCAGCTGGCCGACAACTCTCGCCAGGTCGTGGGTCTGCTCGAGCAGCTCGCCGATGAGATGGACCGGGCGCGTGGGGAGCGGAAATGAGCGCAGCCGGATCGCGCGTTACCTGCTTTCTGAACCAGAAGGGCGGGGTGGGCAAGACCACCTCCTCGGTGAACGTCGCCCACGCCCTGGCCCGGGCCGGGCGCGATGTGGTGGGTATCGACCTCGACCCCCAGGGCCACTTCGCCGCCAGCCTGGGGCTTGAGGGCCTCGATCCGGGGCTCGATGACGTCCTCTTCGATCAGGTGCCGCTGGCCGAGCGCCTGCAGCCCGCCCGGGAGAGGGTCCGTCTGGTGCCGCCGGGGCCGCGTCTGCCCGAGGTGGAGCAGATGGTCGGTGGGCGCGAGCGCGGCTGGCTGCTGCAGCGGGCCGTGGCGGGGCTCGACCCGTTCCCGGACTACGTGGTCATCGACTGCCCGCCCTCGTCGGGACTGCTGGCGATCAACGCGCTGCTCGCTACCGACGAGGTGGTGATGCCGGTCTCCTGCGACTACCTGGCCCTGGAGGGGTTGGCTGGGCTCATGCGCACCCTGATGCGGGTCGAGCGGGGGTTGGGTATCCACACCCGCAAGTACGTCCTGGTGACCCGCTACAACGGTCAGCGCCGCCTGCCCAAGGAGGTACTCGGCAAGCTCAAGGAGTACTTCCCGGGCCAGGTCCTGAAGACGGCGGTGCGCGACAACGTCGCCCTGGCCGAGGCACCCGGGTTCGGGCAGACGATCTTCGAGTACCGCCCCGAGAGCAACGGGGCGAAGGATTACCGGGCGTTGGCCGAGGACCTGGAGCAACACCGGGTCTTTGAGCCGGCGGCCGAAGCGTAGAGGAGGAGCAGCCGTGGCGAAAAGCAGCGGATCGAGCGGCGGCGACAGGAAAAGTGGCGGCGAGAAGAAGCTCGGTCGCGATCCCCTGGCATGGATGAAGGACGACACGGAACAGCCGTCGGCACCCGAGGAGGCGTCAGCCGCCGGAGCGCCGACGGAGGCACAGGGCGAGGAGCCGGCCGCGGCGCCGGCGCACCAGCAGGTAGCGCAGACGCAGTCAGACAGCGGGGAGAGCACCATGGCGAGCAGCGACCAGAAAAGAACGATCACCGTCGACCGGGAGGAGTACATCGAGTACTACCGGGCCAAGAAGGCCATGCACACCGCGACCACGGCCTTCCTGATGACCAACCCGGACGGCACGATCCACTACGTCAACGAGCCGATGCAGGCCATGCTTGCGCGGCACGAGGCGCAGATCGTTGCGGTCAACCCCGGTTTCACCTCGCGGGATCTGGAGGATCGGCTCTCGCTCTTCGACCTGTTCCCGCAGCTGCGCTCGGTGGCCGGGCAGATGCAGCGGATCCGCGACGACGCCCTGCACCAGGAGCTGCACGTCGGCGAGCTGCGTTTCAACGTCTACATCACCGGCGAGGACGACGAGGAGGGCAACTTCCTCGGCAATACGCTGGAGTGGTTCGACATCACCGAGGACTGGCACCGGCGCGACAACGAGAAGAAGGCGCAGCGCGACGTCGAGGCGCTGATCGAGCGGATCCAGGCCGGTGAGCTCAGTCACCGGGTGGAGACCTCGGAGATGTCCGAGGGGTTCATCCGGACCCTCAGCGAGGACATCAACATGGTCCTCGACGTTACGCAGGCCCCGGTGCGGGAGGTCATCCGGGTCATGGAACTGGTCTCCAAGGGGGACCTGACCCAGCAGATGCAGGGCGAGTTCAAGGGCGACTTCGGCCAGCTCCAGGACTGGGTCAACTCGACCATCGATGTGTTGCGCCGGACCGTGGACAGCGTGCGCGAGACCGCCAACGGCATCGCCAGCGCCTCCTCGGAAATCGCCCAGGGCAACCAGGATCTCTCCCAGCGGACCGAAGAGCAGGCCAGCTCCCTGGAGGAGACCGCCTCGAGCATCGAGGAGCTCACCTCGACGGTCAAGCAGACCGCCGACAACGCCCGCGAGTCCAATCAGCTCGCCACCTCGGCCCGTGAGCGGGCCGAGCGCGGACAGGACATCTCCGGCCAAGTGGTCGAGGCCATGGGGGCGATCAAGCAATCGAGCCGCGAGATCTCGGACATCATCACGGTCATCGACGAGATCGCCTTTCAGACCAACCTGCTCGCCCTCAACGCCGCCGTGGAGGCGGCCCGCGCCGGCGAGCACGGGCGCGGCTTCGGGGTGGTGGCCGCCGAGGTGCGCAACCTGGCCCAGCGCAGTGCCACCGCGGCCAAGGACATCAAGAAGCTGATCAACGACAGCGGTGAGAAGGTTGAGGACGGCACCCGCCTGGTCAACGAGTCCAACGAGACCCTCAAGGAGATCCTCGAGGCGGTGCAGACGGTGACCGACAAGGTCGCCGAGATCTCCGCGGCCAGCGAGGAGCAGTCCTCGGGCATCGACGAGATCAACAAGGCGGTCAGCCAGCTCGACGAGGTCACCCAGCAGAACGCCGCCCTGGTGGAGGAGGCCGCCTCCGCGGCCGAGTCCCTGGACGAGCAGTCGGACAACCTTGTGGAACTGATGTCCTTCTTCGGCGGCGGCGAGGAGACCCCGAAAGGCGGTGGCGCCAAGACGAACCGCTCCGGCCACGCTGGCCAGAAGAGCGGGCAGGCGACGGGCCAGGCCAAGGGCCAGGCGGGCGGCGGCGCCCGGGCCGGGCAGAGTGGCTCGCGTACCGGCACCGGTGCCGGCGGACAGCGCACCAGCGGTTCCGGCGGGCAGCAGCGCACCAGCGGCACGAGTCAGCAACGCCGCAGCACGGCCGGCAACGGCGGGGGCCGGCGCACCGCGAGCACCGAGGTGAACGACGGCGAGTGGGAAGAGTTCTGAGGCGCGGTGGGAGGGCGATCGTGACGGGCAGCCAGGAGGGCGTCGGTGAGTGGTGAGCGTGAGTTCCGTTTTACGCGAGAGGACTTCGAGTGGATCCGCGAGACCGTGGGACGCGAGACCGGGATCCAGCTCAGCGACGCCAAGAGCGACATGGTCTACTCGCGCCTGGCGCGCCGCCTCCGGGCCCTCGGGCTGCGGGATTTCGCGAGCTACCGCAAGCTGCTGCTCGACGACCCCGAGCGCCAGGAGATGGCGCACTTCGTCAATGCCCTGACCACCAACCTTACGGCGTTCTTCCGCGAGGCGCACCACTTCGAGCACCTGGCCGGGGTGCTCGAGGCGTCCTCCGGCACCGTTCGCATCTGGTCGGCGGGCTGCTCAACCGGCGAGGAGGTCTACTCGGCGGCCATCGTGGCCCGGGAGGTCTTCGGCGATCGGGCTGCTGATCGGGTCCAGATCCTTGGCACGGATCTCGACAGCAACGTACTCGAACGCGGACGCCGCGCGGTCTACGATCAGAAGCGCGTCGACGGGCTGAGCCGGGAGCGCCTGCGCAGGCACTTTCTGCGCGGCAAGGGCAGCAAGGAGGGCATGGTCCGCGTCCGCCCGGAGGTGTGCCGGCTGGTCGAGTTCCAGCAGCTGAACCTTCTGCATGAGTGGCCGTTCCGGGAGCCGTTCGACATCGTCTTCTGTCGCAACGTGATCATCTACTTTAACAAGGAGATCCAGCGCCGGCTGTTCGACCGCATGGACCGAGCCATGGCCCCCCGGGGCTGGCTCTACATCGGGCATTCCGAGACCCTGTGGCGGGTCAGCGAGCGATTCGAATCCCATGGCCGCACCATCTACCGCAAGCAGGACTGAACTGCGCCGTGCTTCCTGGCGCAACCGCGGCGTGGAGCTGCCCGAGTGCCTGCCCGGTTTCGAGCACATCAACCGGTACTGGGATCCGCAGCATGAAGCCTTTGCGGCCAAGATCCTGCCCGGCGAGTTCTACGTGACCCGGGGCCCGGAGATGGTGGTCACCGTGCTCGGCTCCTGCGTCTCGGCGTGTATCCGCGATCGCCGCCGGGGCATCGGCGGGATGAACCATTTCATGCTGCCGATCCGAGGTGGCGACCCGCACCACTGGGAGGGTGATCCACTGAGCACCGCCACGCGCTACGGCAACCACGCCATGGAGCAGCTGATCAATCGCATCCTCGCCGCCGGGGGCAGTCGCGATGAGCTGGAGGTCAAGCTCTTCGGCGGCGGCCGGGTCATGGCGGGGATGACCGACGTCGGCCAGCGGAACATCGAGTTCGCCCTGGAATACGTCCGTACCGAGCAGCTCCGCGTGATCGCGCAGGATCTCGGCGGGGAGTACCCGCGCAAGGTGCAGTACTATCCCGAGAGTGGTCGGGCCCGTTCCAAGAAGCTGATGAGCACGCGCAACGATACCGTGGTCCGGCGCGAGGAGCACTACCTCCACGAGATCGACGAGCGCCCCGTGTCCGGCGACGTGGATCTGTTCTAACGGGGGGGGGGCGCATGATCCGGGTACTGATTGTTGATGACTCCGCCCTCATCCGCCGGATGCTCACCGAGCTGTTCGCCGGTGTCGACGACATCGAGGTGGTGGGCACGGCGCGGGATCCCTACGACGCCCGCGAGAAGATCAAGCAGCTCAACCCCGACGTCCTGACCCTGGATGTCGAGATGCCGCGCATGGACGGCATCACCTTCCTGCGCAACCTGATGCGGTTGCGCCCGATGCCGGTGGTCATGGTCTCTTCGCTGACCGAGGAGGGCGCCGAGGAGACCCTTGAGGCGCTGGCACTCGGCGCCGTCGACTTCGTAACCAAGCCGCGCACCGATGTCAGCCACACCTTGGACGCGTATGCCGAGGAGATCATTGCCAAGGTGCGTACCGCCGCGCGGGCCCGGGTGCGGCCGGGGCACAGCCAGCCCCGGGGTGCCGCGCCGCAGCCGCATCAGCGCACCACGGACAAGGTGGTGGCGATCGGTGCCTCCACCGGTGGTACGCTGGCGGTGCAGCGGCTGCTCGAGGTGATGCCGCCCAACGCCCCGGCCACCGTGATTACCCAGCACATGCCGCCCGGCTTCTCGGCGGCCTTTGCCGAACGGCTCGATCACATCTGCGCCGTCTCGGTCCACGAGGCGCGAGACGGCCAGCGTGTGCTCCCGGGGCACACCTACATCGCCCCCGGTGGCTACCACCTTGAACTCCACCGCGACGGCAGCAAGTACATCTGCCGGATCACCGAGGACGAACTGGTCAATCGTCACCGGCCCTCGGTGGACGTTCTGTTCGACTCGGTGGCCCGGGCGGCCCGGAGCAACGCCGTGGGCGTGCTGCTCACCGGCATGGGCAGTGACGGGGCCGCCGGACTGGGGCGCATGCAGGCCGCCGGGGCCGTTACCATCGCCCAGGATGAGGCGAGCAGTGTCGTCTGGGGGATGCCGGGCGCCGCCGTCAAGGCCGGCCACGCGGATCAGGTCCTGCCGCTGGAGCGGATCGCCGAGGCGATCCTGGCGGCGGTGGCGCCGCCCTCCCACCCCACCCAGGAGAGGTGACTATGGTCGAGGTTGCCGAGGATCGCGACGGCGAGTCCATCGTCTACCACCCGAAGACGGCGTGGCTGCGCCACTACGGTGCGCCCTCCGCGCTAACCGTGGCAGCCATGGCGATCGCCTACGCCTGGCCGGCCACGGGGCCGCTGGCGGTGCTGCTCGGCGCCAGCGGTTGGGCCGTGGTCGGCTACCTGCGCCGACGCGAGACGGGCTGGAACGAGGCGACGGATACCGTGGAGGATCTGGAGGACGCCCTGCGCGATCTGCTCTACGACATCGACGACAGCCTCAACGCCGAGTTCCGGACGGTGAACAGCGACCTGGAGCAGATCCGCGGGCTGGTCGGCGATGCCGTGCAGTCGCTGAACCAGAGCTTCAACGGCATGGATCAGGCCACCGATGAGCAGGAGCGCCTTGCCCGGGCCGTGATCGAGCAGACCGGCGGGGACTCCGCGGTGGAGCAGTTCGGTATCTCCGAGTTTGTCCGCGAGACCGAGAGCTTCCTGAACAACTACGTCGACATGATCGTCGACATGAGCCGGCGCAGCGTGAAGACCGTCGAGCGCATCGACGACATGGTCGCGCAGATGGGGCGGATCCACGAGCTGCTTGCCGACCTCAAAGGGATCGCCAGCCAGACCGACCTGCTCGCCCTCAATGCCAGCATCGAGGCGGCCCGGGCCGGGGAGTCCGGTCGCGGCTTCGCGGTGGTCGCCGAGGAGGTGCGCAAGCTCTCCGAGAAGGCGAATCAGTTCAACGAGCAGATCGGCGAGGAGGTCAAGACGATCACCAAGCTGGTGGAGGAAGCCCGCACCGAGGTCGGCGAGATGGCCTCCAACGACATGAATGTGACCCTCTCCACCAAGGACCAGATCTCGGAGATGATGAAGAGCCTGCAGGATGTGGATCAGCAGGTGGAGCAGCAGGTCACGCGCATTTCCCAGGTCAGCGGGCAGATCGATCAGCATGTGGCCGACGCCGTTCGCGCGCTGCAGTTCGAGGATATTGTGACGCAGCTGGTGGATGGCTCGCGCGCCGGCGTCGAGGGGCTGGATGACTACCTCGACGGGGTACGCAATGTCCTTCAGGCCATCGCTGCCGACGACGTCCACGGCAGCCAGTACGCAGCACGCCTTCGGGAGGCCCGCGAACGGCTGGCCCAGCAGCGCCAGGAGCGTGAGGCGGCGCGGGCGAACCAGCGCAAGGTCGAGCAGCAGTCCATGGATCACGGCGACGTGGAGCTCTTCTGAGCCCCGCGGCGCCCCGCGAATTCGACACCGACAGCAAAGCAGGAGCGTAACGATGGGCATCCGAACCGAGCGCGAGGACGAGGGGCAAACCCTCGTCATGGCGATCCAGGGTTTCTTCGACTTCAGCCTGCACAAGGATTTTCGCCAGGCCTACAAGGGGGAGGAGGGCGTCCGTCGCTACGTGATCGACCTCTCTGAGACCGAATACATGGACAGCTCCGCCCTCGGCATGTTGCTGCTGCTGCGGGAGTCGGCCAGCGATCAGGGCGCCGAGGTGGTGCTGCGCAACTGCTCCCGCGAGGTGCGCAAGATCCTCGAGATCGCCAACTTCCAGCGCCTGTTCACCATCCAGGAGTAGGCCGCGTGGACGGCGCCGGGGGCGGGGAAACGGGGGGCACCATGGACAGGCTGGCCGAACAGGCGCTGCCCACTTTTCTGGTGGTTGATGACGAGCCGGTGAACACCATGCTCCTCGAGGCGATCCTCGGGGCGCGGGGCTTTCACGTGATTACGGCGGCCGATGGCGAGGAGGCGGTGGCCCGCTTCCGCGAGCAGCCGGTGGACATGATCCTCATGGACATCATGATGCCGCGGATGGACGGCTATCAGGCCACCCGGCAGATCAAGGCCATGGATACCGGGGGGTTCATCCCGGTGCTCTTCGTTACCGCCCTGACCGATGAGCAGCGGCTGGCGCAGTGTGTCGAGGCCGGCGGCGATGACTTCGTCACCAAGCCCATCAGCCGGGTGCAGCTCAACGCCAAGATCGACTCCTGGCTGCGCACCCGGGCCCTCTACCACACTGTCGTCACCCAGCGCGACGCGCTGCGCAGCCACCAGGAGCGGCTCGAGCGCGAGCAGGAGACCGCCGAGCGCATCGTCGCCCGGGCTACGGCCTCCAGTGACCTGCAGGCGCCGGGGGTGCGCTACCACTATCAGCCGGCGGCTATCCTCAGTGGCGATATCCTGCTGGCCGCCCGCCGGCCCAACGGCAATCTGCTGATCCTTATCGGGGACTTCACCGGCCACGGGATCGGCGCGGCGGTCGGTGTGCCCGGGCTGGCGGCGGTCTTCTACGACCGGGTCGGGCGGGGGGCACACCCCGCCGAGTTGCTCGACGACGTCAACGAGAAGCTCTTCCGGAGCCTGCCGGCGGATATGTTCCTCACCGCGGCGATGCTGGAGGTGGACTGCCACAATCGCCGGCTCGGCGTGTGGAACGCCGGCATGCCGCCGGTTTGGGTCCTGCGCGGCGGTGAGGTGGTGCAGCGCTTCCCGTCGGTGGACCTGCCCCTGGGGGTGATCCGCGATACCGCGCCGGGGCGCCGGCAGCTGGCCTACCTGGAACTGACCTCCGGGCTCCACGCCTACGCCTGCTCGGACGGCATCGTTGAGGCCACCGATGCCGGCGGGCGGCTCTTCGGCAACGAGCGCATCGAGGCAGCGCTTTGCAGTGGGGATCCCGCTGCCGGATTCGACGCCTTGCTGGAAGCTGTCGGAGCCTTCCGGGCCGGGGACGAGCAGGGCGACGATACCACCCTGGTCTCCGTGGACTTGGACCGGCTGCTGGCCGAGGGGGCGATGGGCGGCTACGGGGCGGCCGCCGCCGAGAACTGGTACAGCGAGTTGGTCCTGGACGCCGCGACCCTGGCCCACGTCAATCCGGTGCCGCCGATCATGAATCTGCTCGCCGAACTCGGGGCGCTGGAGGAGGACCGGCAGAGCCTCTACGTGGTCATCGCCGAGCTCTTCACCAACGCCCTGGAGCACGGCGTGCTCGGGCTCGACTCGGCGCTCAAGAGAGACCCGGATGGCTTCGAGGCCTATTACCAGCAGCGCGCCAGGGCGCTGGAGGCGCTGGAAGAGGGCGAGATCCGCCTGCGCGTGCAGTGCGACGCCGCCGACGGCAGCGGATACGGGATCGAGATCGAGGTGGAGGATTCCGGCGAGGGGTTCGACTACCGGCGCATTCTGGAAGGCGGCGGCGGCCACGGGGCGCCCATCGGTGCGGGCCGGGGCATCCTGCTGGTGCGCTCACTGTGTGACGAACTGAGCTACTTCCCGCCCGGCAACCGGGTGCGGGTGCGGTATACGCCGGGGGGGCGCCCGCGCCCCTCGCGGCCCGATTCGTAGTAGCATCGGGCGCCATGCGCTTGCGTCTTCCCCAACCCTCGGTGCGCTGGTGGCCGGGGTATCGCCCCTTCCTGCTCGCGCTGCTGCTGCTCAGCGGCCTGGCGGTGGCCGTGTGGGGGCCCTGGGATGCCGAGGACGTTGTCGCCTGGGGCGAGCTCCTGGTCGAACGTCCCTGGTTGCTGCTGGTGGTCGTCGTGCTGCAGGCGGCGCTGTTCACCCTGGCGTTGCCGGGCAGCCTCTTCCTCTGGGTCGTCGCCCCGTTCTACCCGCCTTGGATGTCCACGCTCACGCTGGTGGCGGGCAGTACCCTGGGCGCCCTGGGGGCGTACGGGGTGGCGTGGTTGCTGGGCCGTGATGCGGTGCCGGCGGACAGCCGCTGGATCCGGGTGCTCCGGGGCAACAGCGATTTCCTCAGCCAGTGCGCCATCCGGGCCCTGCCCGGCTTTCCGCACCCGCCGCTGAACTACGGGGCCGGCTGGCTGGGGTTGCCGTTGAAGACCTTCGTCGTCGCCACGGTGGTTGGGCTGGGGATCAAGTGGGGGGTCTTCTCGCTGGCGATCTACAGCGCGGTCGAGGCAGCCGCCCGGGGCGGGGAGATCGATACCCGGGCCGTGGTGGTCCTGCTCGGGGTGGCCGTGCTGTTCGTCGCGGGGGCCTTCCTGCGGCGACGCCTGACCGGGCGCGGGAAGGACGCCTGAATACGCGGCGCCGCGGGTTGATCAGACTGCTCGATGCCCGAGCGGCCATAACGGCTATAGTGTCCCCCGGGCGGGCTCCCGATAGCGGCGGGCGGAGACAACCCAGAATCCGCGGGATTGATGCCGTGCCCCTCGGCCCCCCATGATGGATTTGTACGCCCTGGCACAAAGCGCAGGGACGTCACGACCGCGCGAAGGAAAGGAGAGATCCTGATGGCCTATCAACTCCCCGATCTGCCCTACGACTACGGCGATCTGGAGCGCTCCATCGACGCCCAGACGATGGAAATCCACCACACCAAGCACCACAACACCTACGTTACCAAGCTCAACGATGCCGTCTCGGGGACGGAGCACGAGGGGCAGCGGCTGGAGGATCTGCTTGCGCGCGTCTCGAGCCTGCCTCTGGCGATCCGCAACAACGGGGGCGGACACTGGAACCACGACCTGTTCTGGCGGGTGATGTCGCCCAATGGCGGCGGCAAGCCGTCGGGGGATCTGGCCACGGCCATCGACTCGGCCTTCGGCTCCTTCGATCAGTTCCGCGAGCAGTTCACCCAAGCCGCGCTGGGGCGTTTCGGCTCCGGCTGGGCGTGGCTGATCCAGACCTCGCGAGGGCTGGAGATCACCGATACCCCCAATCAGGACAACCCGCTCATGGACGTGGCGCCCAAACAGGGTACGCCGCTGCTCGGCCTGGATGTCTGGGAGCACGCCTACTACCTGCGCTACCAGAACCGGCGGCCGGACTACGTCGAGGCGTGGTGGGATGTCGTGAACTGGGATGAGGTCGCCTCGCGGTTCCAGGCCACGTAATGCTCTTGAGGGGGGCAGGGGTAGGGGGTAGCGTTCGCGGCCTGCCAGGCGGTGCGTGATGCCCCGGGACCCCGTCCCTGATTCCCAGAGCTTGCAGTGGGCAGGCCCCCTCGCCCGTCTCGGCGGGCGAGGGGTCTTGACGGGCGGTTCGCCTCAGTCCTCGGGGTCGTAGCCGAGGTTCGGCCCCAGCCAGCGTTCCGCCTCCTTGCGGGACATCCCCTTACGCTTGGCGTAATCCTCCACCTGGTCCTGGAAGATCTTCCCGACGCCGAAGTACTTGGCCTCCGGGTGGCCGAAGTACCAACCGGACACGGCAGCGGTGGGGACCATGGCCTTGGACTCGGTCAGGCTCAGGCCGATATTCTCCTCGACGTTAAGGATCTCCCAGAGGCGGTCCTTCTCGGTGTGGTCGGGGCAGGCCGGGTAGCCCGGTGCCGGGCGGATGCCCTGGTACCGCTCCTTGATCATGTCCTCGTTGGACAGGTTCTCGTCGGCGGCGTAGCCCCAGAACTCCTTGCGCACCCGCTCGTGCAGGCGCTCAGCGAACGCCTCGGCCAGGCGGTCGGCCAGGGCCTTGAGCATGATAGCGCTGTAGTCGTCACCGGCGGCCTCGAAGCGCTGGATGTGCTCGTCGATGCCGATCCCGGCGGTGACCGCGAAGGCGCCCATCCAGTCCGGCACGCCGCTTTCCTTGGGCGCGATGAAGTCGGCCAGGGACTGGTGCGGCTTGCCCTCACCCTTCTCGGTTTGCTGGCGCAGATGACACAGCGTGGCCAGCACCTCGCTGCGTGCCTCGTCGGCGTAAACCTCGGTATCCTCGCCAGTGCTGTTCGCCGGGAAGAGGCCGAACACCGCGCGGGCGGTCAGCCACTTCTCGTCGATGATCCGCCGCAGCATCGCCTGGGCGTCGTCGAAGAGCTTGCGCGCCTCCTCGCCCTGCTTCTCGTCATCGAGGATCTTCGGATACTGGCCCCGCATCTGCCAGGCGGCGAAGAACGGCGTCCAGTCGATCCGCTCGACCAGATCCTCCAGCGGGTAGTCGTCCAGTACCTGGACTCCCGGCCTCTCGGGCTCCTGGGGCCGGTGGGTCGACCAGTCGATGGGCGTGGCGTTCTTCTTGGCCTGCTCGAAGGAGACCCACTTGGTCTTCTGCTGCCGGGCCTCGTGCTGTTCGCGCACCTGTTGATACTCAGCGGCCAGCTCCTGCTTGTACGGCTCGGCCTGGGTTTCGCTGACCAGCTTGGAGGCCACGCCAACGGCGCGCGAGGCGTCCTTGACGTAGATGCTGGGCGCCGAGTAGTTGGGCGCGATCTTCACGGCGGTGTGCACCCGTGAGGTGGTGGCACCGCCGATGAGCAGCGGGCAGGTGAAGCCCTGGCGCTCCATCTCCTGGGCCACGCCGATCATTTCGTCGAGCGACGGCGTGATCAGCCCGGAGAGGCCGATGATGTCGGCGTTGACCTCCTTGGCCTTCTGCAGGATGGTCTCCGTGGGGACCATGACGCCGATGTCGTGGACCTCGAAGTTGTTGCACTGCAGGACCACCGCCACGATGTTCTTGCCGATGTCGTGGACGTCGCCCTTGACGGTGGCGATCAGCACCCGGCCGGCGGGCTCATCGTCACCGGACTTCTCGGCCTCGATGTAGGGAAGGAGGTGGCTCACCGCCTGCTTCATTACGCGGGCGGACTTGACCACCTGGGGCAGGAACATCTTGCCCTCGCCGAAGAGGTCGCCGACGGTGTTCATACCGTCCATCAGCGGTCCCTCGATCACCTGGATCGGGCGCTCGTGCCGCTGCCGCGCCTCCTCGACGTCCACGTCGATGTAGTCGGTGATGCCCTTGATCAGGGCGTGCTCGAGGCGCTTCTCCACCGGCTCCTCGCGCCAGGAGAGGTCCTCCTCCTTCTTCTTGCCGCCCTGGCCCTTGTAGCGGTCGGCCAGCTCCAGCAGGCGGTCCGTGGCGTCGTCGCGGCGGTTGAGGATGACGTCCTCGCAGAGCTCGCGCAGCTCCTTGTCGATCTCGTCGTAGACCTCGATCTGGCCGGCGTTGACGATGGCCATGTCCAGTCCCGCCTTGATGGCGTGGTAGAGGAAGACCGAGTGCATGGCCTCGCGGACCGGCTCGTTGCCGCGGAACGAGAAGGAGAGGTTGGACAGGCCGCCGGAGATCTTGGCGTGGGGCAGGTTCTCCTTGACCCAGCGGGTCGCCTCGATGAAGTCGACGGCGTAGTTGTTGTGCTCCTCGATGCCGGTGGCCACGGCGAAGATGTTCAGGTCGAAGACGATGTCCGCGGGCTCGAAGCCGTCATTGACCAGCGTGTTGTACGCCCGCTCGGCGATCTCCAGGCGCCGCTCGTAGGTGTCGGCCTGCCCCTTCTCGTCGAAGCACATGACCACGGCGGCGGCGCCGTAGCGCTTGAGCTTGCGGGCCTGCTGCAGGAAGGCTTCCTCGCCCTCCTTGAGGGAAATGGAGTTGACCAGGCCCTTGCCCTGGATGCGCTTGAGTCCCTCCTCCATGATGTCCCACTTCGAGGAGTCGATCATGATCGGCACCCGGGAGATGTCCGGTTCGGACCCGACCAGGTTGAGGAAGTCGATCATCGCATCCTTGGAGTCGAGCATGCCCTCGTCCATGTTGATGTCGATGATCTGGGCGCCGTTCTCCACCTGCTCCTTGGCCACCTCCAGGGCGGTCTCGTAGTCGCCCTCCTTGATCAGGCGGCGGAAGCGGGCCGAGCCGGTGACGTTGGCGCGCTCGCCGATGTTCACGAACAGCGAGTCGTTGCCGATGTTGCACGGCTCGAGCCCGGACAGGCGCATGACGTCGGGCGCCGCTTCCGGTACCTGACGCGGGGCGAAATCCTTGACCTGCTCGCGGATGGCGGCGATGTGCGCCGGCGATGTGCCGCAGCAGCCGCCGATGATGTTGATCAGCCCCTCCTCGGCGAAGGTGCGCACGATCTTCGCCATCTCCTCGGGGCTTTGGTCGTACTCGCCGAACTCGTTGGGCAGGCCCGCGTTGGGGTGCGTCGAGATGTGCGTGTCGGCGATCTTCGACAGTTCCTGCAGGTGCGGGCGCAGGTCCTCGGCGCCGAGGGCGCAGTTCAGGCCGACGGAGATCGGCCGGGCGTGGCGCACCGAGTTCCAGAAGGCCGCCGCGGTCTGGCCCGACAGGGTCCGGCCGGAAGCGTCGGTAATGGTGCCGGAGATCATCACCGGCAGGCGCCGGCCCGATTCCTCAAAGACCTCCTCGAGGGCGTAGATGGCCGCCTTGGCGTTGAGGGTGTCGAAGACTGTCTCGATCAGGATCAGATCGGCGCCGCCTTCGAGGAGGCCCCGGGCCTGCTGCGCGTAGGCTTCGAACAGCTGGTCGAAGGTGATGTCGCGATAGCCGGGATTGTTGACGTCCGGGGAGATGGAGGCCGTCTTGCCGGTCGGGCCCATGGTGCCGGCGACGAAACGCGGGATGCCGGTCTCCTGCTCGACTTCGTCGCAGACGGCGCGGGCGAGCCGGGCCGCCTCGATGTTCAGCTCGTCGACCAGATGCTCGGCGCCGTAGTCGGCCTGGGAGAGAACCTGGGAGTTGAACGTGTTGGTCTCGACGATGTCCACACCGGCGTCGAGGTTCTGCCGCGTGATGTCGCGGATGATATCGGGCCGGGTGAGGACCAGCAGGTCGTTGTTGCCCTTGAGTTCCGAGGGGTGATCAGTGAAACGCTCGCCGCGGAAGTCGGCCTCCTCGAGCGGGTACTTCTGGATCTCGGTGCCCATCCCGCAGTCGAGGATCAGGATGCGCTGGGCGAGCTGGTCGCGAAGCTGTTGGCTACGATCGGTCATGGTCTAACGGTTCGCTCTGTGGCTCACGGGTTCTTCAGGCGCCCGCGCGCTATGCCGCCGCGAGGCTGCAGCCCGGATACGGCTTGCGTGGGAAGACGGAGAAGAGGGCGCGCACTCGCGCGGCCCGGCGCGGGGATGGGTGCCTGGTTGGATAATCGTTATCACGCCAGTATCTCAACCGCCGCCGCGGATTTCAACGTCGCCGCGGCGGAGGCCGTCCGCCAGGGCGCCGAGGCATAAGCTTAGCGCCGCCGGTTGCTTGATTCCCCGCAATGGCGATGCCACTTTTAATGAGCGCACGCGCGCCCGCGAGCCGGTAACGGCGGGGGCGCCCGATCCGGAACGTGGCAAAGGAGTCATCCGCGGTGAAACTTGAGACCCAGGCCGTCCATGCCGGCTACACCCCCGATCCGACCACCCGGGCGGTGGCGGTGCCCATCTACCAGACCACCTCCTACGCCTTCGATGACACGCAGCACGGGGCGGATCTCTTCGACCTGAAGGTGGAAGGGAACATCTACACGCGGATCATGAATCCGACCAACGCCGTGCTCGAGCAGCGGGTGGCGGCTATGGAAGGGGGCATCGGCGGCCTGGCGGTGGCCTCCGGCATGGCGGCGATCACCTACGCCATCCAGGCGATTACCCGCGCCGGCGATAACATCGTCTCCACCTCGCGGCTCTACGGCGGTACGTACAACCTCTTCGCCCACTCGTTGCCCATCCACGGCATCGAGGTGCGCTTCGCCGCCCAGGACGATTACGAGCGGATGGAGGCGCAGATCGACGAGCGGACGAAGGCGCTGTTCTGCGAGAGCGTCGGCAACCCCTCCGGTGAAGTGGTCGATGTCGAGCGGCTGGCCGCGATCGCCCACCGCCACGGCATCCCGCTGATGGTCGACAATACCGTGCCGACGCCCTACCTGTGGCGGCCCATCGATAACGGGGCGGATATCGTCATCCACTCCCTGACCAAGTACATGGGCGGTCACGGCACTACGGTGGGCGGGGTGATCGTCGACTCCGGCCGCTTCCCCTGGGCTAAGCACGGCGACCGGTTCCCGATGATGGTCGAGCCGGACCCCTCCTACCACGGCGTCGTCTACACCGAGGACATGGGCGAGGCGGCTTACATCACCCGCTGCCGGGTGGTGCCGCTGCGCAATATGGGTGCGGCGCTGTCGCCGTTCAACGCCTTCCAGCTGCTGCAGGGGATCGAGACCCTGCCGGTGCGCATGGACCGGCACTGCGAAAATGCCCAGCGCGTGGCCGAGTACCTGCAGTCCCATCCGCGGGTGAGCTGGGTGAAGTTCGCCGG
Source organism: Halorhodospira sp. 9622 (assembly GCF_022228025.1). Lineage (NCBI taxonomy): Bacteria > Pseudomonadati > Pseudomonadota > Gammaproteobacteria > Chromatiales > Ectothiorhodospiraceae > Halorhodospira > Halorhodospira sp. 9622. Next base: position 43,218 of record NZ_JAJNRE010000012.1, read on the forward strand.
CCTGGAGGACAGCCCGTACAAGCCGCTGGCCGATCGCTACATGGGCGGACGGGCGGCCAGCATCCTGAGCTTCGGGGTGAAGGGCGGCTTCGAGGCGGGGGCGCAGTTCATCGATGCGCTGCAGCTGATCACGCGGCTGGTGAACATCGGCGATGCCAAGTCCCTGGCCTGCCATCCGGCGAGCACCACCCACCGCCAGCTCAATGAGGAGGAGCTGGAGAGCGCCGGGGTGTCGCGGGATCTGGTCCGGCTGTCCATCGGCCTGGAGCACGTCGACGACATCCTCGCCGACATCGATCAGGCCTTGAAACAGTAGTCAGCGTTCAGCGGGTCGGGCTCAGAAGGAGGGTTTCAGGGGCAGGCTCCCGGTTGTAGCGGGGCTGGTGGCAGCGAGGCCCGCCGCCACCAGCCTGTCGCCAGATCCCTCAGCCCGTACCCAGACGCTTGTACTTGATGCGGTGGGGCTGGGCGGCCTCCTCGCCGAGGCGCTTCTTGCGGTCCGCCTCGTAGTCTTGGTAATTGCCCTCGATGAAGACCGTCCGGCTCTCACCCTCGAAGGCCAGGATGTGGGTGGCGATCCGGTCCAGGAACCAGCGGTCGTGGGAGATCACCAGGGCGCAGCCGGGGAAGGTGAGCAGCGCATCCTCGAGGGCCCGCAGGGTCTCCACGTCCAGATCGTTGGTCGGCTCGTCGAGGAGTAGGGTGTTGCCGCCGCTCTGCAGCAGCTTGGCCAGGTGCACCCGGTTGCGCTCGCCGCCGGAGAGGTCGCCGACGCGCTTTTGCTGCTCGGAGCCGCGGAAGTTGAACTTGCCCACGTAGGCCCGCGACGGGGTCTCGAAGTTGCCCACCCGGATGTAGTCGTGGCCGCCGGAGATCTCCTGCCAGACGGTGTTCTCCGGGTTGAGCGCGTCCCGGCTCTGGTCCACGTAGGCGAGCTCCACCGTATCGCCGACCTCGATGGAGCCGGCGTCGGGCTGCTCCTCGCCGGTGATCATGCGGAACAGCGTGGTCTTGCCGGCGCCGTTGGGGCCGACCAGGCCGACGATGGCCCCCGGCGGGATGATGCAGCTCAGGTCCTCGTAAAGCAGCTCGCCGCGGAAGGCCTTCTGCACCCCGTCGGCGATGATCACCTTGTCGCCCAGGCGCGGCCCCGGCGGGATGTAGAGCTGCTGGGTCTCGTTGCGCTTCTGGAACTCCTGGGACTGCAGCTCCTCGAACTGCTTGATGCGCGCCTTGTTCTTGGCCTGGCGGCCCTTGGGGTTCTGCTGGACCCACTCGCGCTCCTGCTGGATCGCCTTGCGCTGGGCCTGCTCCTCGCGGGCCTCCTGCTGTAGCCGCTTCTCCTTGTACTCGAGCCACGCGGAGTAGTTGCCCTGAAAGGGGATGCCCTCGCCGCGGTCGAGCTCGAGGATCCAGCCGGCCACGTTGTCCAGGAAGTAGCGGTCGTGGGTTACCGCCACCACGGTGCCGGGGAACTCGTGGAGGAAGCGCTCCAGCCACGCCACGCTCTCGGCGTCCAAGTGGTTGGTGGGCTCATCGAGCAGAAGCATGTCCGGCGCCGAGAGCAGCAGCTTGCACAGGGCCACCCGGCGGCGCTCGCCACCGGAGAGATTGGCCACGGAGGCGTCCCACGGCGGCAGGCGCAGGGCGTCGGCCGCCTGCTCCAGCTTGCGGTCCAGGTCCCAGGCGCCGGCGGCCTCGATCTGGTCCTGCAGCTTGGATTGCTCGGCGATCAGGGCGTCGAAGTCGGCTTCCGGATCGGCGAACTGCGCGGAGACCTCGTTGAAGCGATCCACCAGGGCCTTGGTCTCGGCTACGCCTTCCTCGACGTTGCCGCGCACGTCCTTGTCGTCATTGAGCCTCGGTTCCTGGGGCAGGTAGCCGATCTTGATGCCAGGCTGCGGCCGCGCCTCGCCGTCGAACTCCTGGTCCTCGCCGGCCATGATGCGCAGCAGGCTCGACTTGCCCGCCCCGTTGAGCCCGAGAACGCCGATCTTGGCGCCCGGGAAGAAGGACAGCGAGATGTCCTTGAGGATCTGTCGTTTGGGGGGTACCACCTTGGATACCCGGTTCATGGTAAAGACGTACTGGGCCATAGCTCCGCCGCGTTAACGAACAGGGGTGGATGATCCGTAGGGTTACGGTCGCGATACCCCTGATTCTACCGCGTGATGGGCGGGTGGGCATCCGTTGACCATCCGGTGCACGCGCAGCACGCCTCCTTAGAGGGCGCCGTCGGATAGCGGTCTACCGTGTGCGTGGGTGATCGCGTAGAGTACCGCTGCCGGTGGGCCGCGGCCTGGGGGGGATGGTCAGGCGATTTGCTGCTTAACCGATTCTGGAGGGTGACACGACGGCATGATCAGCGGGTGGCGGCGAGCGGCGGGCGAATGACCAGCGGTTGGTGGGCATCATGGGGCGGCGCACGGCTGAGCTTGAGGGCCCTGCTGGCGGTGATGGTCGTATCGGTTGCCCTGGGCACCTTTCTAGCGACCGCCTCGGTGACGCTGTTCATCCACGAAAGCCTCATCCGCGATCACGCCGAGCGCACGGCCGAGGCAACGGCCGAACACACCTTCAGCTCCATGTTCCAGGTCATGAGCCGTGGTTGGGGCCGGGAGGATCTTGAGGCCTACATCGACGCGCTGGAGGCGACCTACGACGACAGTCCGCTTGGGGTGGCGCTCTACCGTGGTGATCCAGTCGAGGCGCTGTACGGGCCCGTCGAGGGTTCCCGGGAGCCGGACCCGGTCATCGAGCAGGCCCTGGCCACCGGGGAGTCCCAGCATCGCCGGGACGGTACCCGGCAGCGGCACGTCATGCCTGTCGTGGCGCAAAGCGAGTGCCTCGACTGCCATGTCAATGCCGACTCCGGCGATGTCCTTGGCGTCGTGGCGGTCAAACAGGACCTCAGTCCCCAGCTGAGCGAGGCTCGTGCCGGCTTCGGCTGGCTGTTCCTGATTTTCGTGCCCCTGACTCTGCTCGCCGGAGCGGCCGCCGCCCACTGGCTCAACGTGCACCTGACCCGCTCGCTGGAGCGCTTCAGCGCACAGGTCGAGCGGGTCAATGCCATCGGCGATCTTGAGGACTTTCAGCCGCGGACCATCAGTCTGGGGTTCTCCGAGCTCAACCGCGTCATGCACCAGGTCGATGCCCTGATCCGTCGGCTGCAGACGGTTGCGGCGGACAAGGCGGTTCTCGACGCCCACCAGGCCCAGCTGGATGAGGAGCAGGAGACGGCGCAGCGCATCGTGGCGCGCGCTACGGCCTCCGCGGCCCGGGAGGCGCCGGGGGTGCGGTACGCCTATCAGCCGGCCGCAATGCTTGGCGGTGATGTCTTCCTTGCCGAGCGCCGGCCGGACGGCACCCTGGTGCTCCTGCTCGGCGACTTTACCGGACACGGAATTGGCTCCGCGGTGGGGGTGCCGGCCCTGGCAGCCCTTTTCTACGACATGGTTCGGCGTGGGCTGGACAGCGAGGCGCTGCTCGAGACTGTCAACGACCGGCTTTACCGCAACCTGCCGCCCGAGATGTTCCTCGCTGCCGCGCTCTTCGAGATCGACTGCCGCGAGCGTCGTCTGGGGGTCTGGAGCGGAGGCATGCCCCGGGCCTGGCTCCTCGGTCCGGGAGGGGGTGAGACGAGGCTCGATGCCGAGGGCCTGCCGCTGGCGGCCGTCCCTGGCGGGGCGGTCGAGCACCGGCGGTTGGCGTACCATCCGCTGTTTGCCGGTGCCCGGCTGATCGCCTGCTCCGACGGCCTGACCGAGATGGCGTCGCCCGCCGGCGTGCGCTACGGGGAGGAGCGAGTGGAAGCCCTCCTGGCGCACACCCGTCCGGGAGAGGCCTTCGATGCGCTGCTCGCGGATGTGGCCGCATGGCGCGGCGACAGCGAGGCCGGCGACGATCTGACCCTGCTGGGGGTGTCTTTCGACGAACTCTTTGCGGAGGCCGCCGAAGGCTGTCCAAGGGCATCCGCTCCGTCCGCCTAGTCGCCGGGAGCGGTGCTCCGGTGCGGGCGTGCAGCCGGTCAGGGAGGGTCCCGGGGCGCCAGGCGCACCAGCAGTGCCTCGAGATCGGACCGGCGGGCCGGCTTGGTGAGGAATTCGTCGCAACCGGCCTCGAAGCCCTGCTGCTCCACCTCGCTGCGCGCGTGGGCCGTGAAAAGGGCGATCGGGACCGGGGGCGCGTCCCGGCCCTCGGCCTCCTCGTCGCGGATTGCCCGCGTCAGCCGCAGGCCGTCGAGACCGGGCATCTGCAGGTCGAGCAGGAGGAGGTCGAAGGGGTGTTGGCGCCAGGTGCGCAGCGCGCTCGCGCCGTCCTCGACTACGGTGACCCGGGCCTCCATCCGTTCCAGAAGGGTCTGCGCCAGCATGGCGTTGGTCGGTTCGTCCTCGGCGACCAGGATGCGTAGACCGGGCGGGGGGCGCTCCGTCGTCTCTGTCGGCGGGCGCTGCGCCCGGGAGGCGCGCCGGTCGTCCAGCGCCTCCAGCGGGGTGGTCAGGGTGAAGGTCGATCCCCGGCCTTCGACGCTGTGCAGGTGGAGGTCGCCGCCGATCATCTGCGCGACTTCCCGGGTAATGGCCAGCCCGAGCCCGTGCCCCGGTTGCTCGCCTTCGTAGTCGCCCCGATCGAAGGCCGCGAAAACTTGGTCTCGCGTCGCCGCGGGAATGCCGGGGCCGGTGTCCTCGATGGCAAAGGCCAGCTGTTCGCCCTCGGGGCGGGCCGTCACGGTGACCCCGCCGGCCGTGGTGTACTTGACGGCGTTATCGATGAGGTTGGAGAGCGCCTGTTCCAGTCGCGTCCGGTCGCCCCGCACCCAGCGCGGGAGCCCGGCATCGACTCGGCAGATCAGATCGATGCCCTTCGCTCGCGCGGTCGGCCGATAGAGGGCGCATTGCCCCTCGATCAGCGAGGGGAGGTCCAGCGGTTCGGTATGCGCCTGTAGGCGGCCACTCTGCAGCTGGCTGAGCTCCAGCAGCGAGTCGATCAGCCCGTGCAGTCGTTCGCCGCCGCGCTGGCAGTATTCGGCGTAGCGCCTGCGTTCCTCCGCCGTGAGGTCCGTCTCGGCGAGCAGCTGGGAGAACCCCATCAGCGCATTCAGCGGGGTGCGCAGATCGTGGCTGATGGCGTTCAGGAAGTCGCTCTTGGCGCGCAGGGCCTGCTCCAGCTGCTGCTCCACCCACTTCTGATCGCTGATGTCGAAGGTCACGCTCAGGGTGGCGATGAGGTTGTTGTCGCTATCGGTGATCGGGTGGACCGAGAAGACCGCCGGGAAGGTGGTGCCGTCGCTGCGCAGCAGCTCCATCTCGCGGCGCACCGGGGTGGAATCGTGGCGGAGGTGCTCGATGATGGCCTCCGGGTGGAAACGGTCCTCGGGGAGGTGGACCAGCGAGACCGGCCGGCCGACCAACTCGTGGCGGGCATACCCGAAGAGCGCCTCGGTGCCGGTGCTCGTCTCCTCGATGATCCCCTCCAGGTCCGTCTTGATCAGGCTGACCGAGGTGGCCGCCTGGAAGATGGCTTCGAGCTCGCGCTGCCGGTGCTCCAGCTGCCGGCGCAGCCGCTGCTCGTTCTCGCGGTGACGCAGCTCGAGCTGCGCGATGAGCAGATCGGCCAGATCCTCCAGCGGGATCAGCTCCTCCTTGCTGATCGTGCGCGGTTCGCGGTCCTGGATGCAGAGGACCCCGACGGGTTGCCCGGCGGGCGTGACCAGTGGGGCACCCGCGTAGAAGCGGATGCCGGGAGGGCCGGTGACGAGCGGATTGTCGTGGAAACGCGGATCGGTGCGCGCGTCCTCGACCACCAGCAGCCCCCCTTCCGCGATGACGTGACCGCAGAACGAGATGGAGCGGGGGGTTTCGCAGTCTTCCAGGCCGCGGGCCGACTTGAACCACTGCCGGTCGCGGTCGACGAAGGAGACCGCGGCGATGGGTACGTCGTAGATTCGGCAGAGGGTGCGGACACAGCGATCGAAGGCCGCCTCGGCCTCGGTGTCGAGGATGCGGTAGCTGTACAGTGCCGCTAGCCGGATGTGTTCGTCATCGGGAATCGGGGCGGACTTCATGGCGCCTCCCTGGGGCGGCCGGTTCGGCTTGGACGGGTTGCACGGGCCGATACGGCTTCCAGGCCCCGGGTCCAGTTCTGCTCAGCATTACCCGCTTCGGGGCGGGGTTTCAAGTGGCCGTGGCACGCGAGCCCCGGCTCTCGCCATTGCCTGCAGAAACAAGGGGGTTGACGCCGGCGGCGATGCCTGTAGAATGCGCACCCGTAACGACACAGCGGGTGTAGCTCAGTGGTAGAGCACAACCTTGCCAAGGTTGGGGTCGTGGGTTCGAATCCCATCACCCGCTCCATCTCCCCTCCCTTTTCCGTTGTTTCCTGCTTCATGGCGCAGTGAATCGCGCCGAGTCCGAGTGGCCCGTCCCTCGCCACGGGCCACCTCCGCGTCTTGTCCGTCAACACATTACCGCTCTGCGTCGCGGTGTGCCGTGCGTACAAACTCGGTGTGCTCGCAGCCCGGGCACGGCGGGATGTGGCCGGGGCGCTGCAGCGTGATGGTGCGCCCGCAGGCGATGCACGCCAGTTCGCCGGGGCCGGCGATCTCGTCGGTGTGGTAGAGGCTGGGCTCGCCGGTGGTTACGAATCCGCGCAGTTCCATGCTGGTGCGGTCGGCCACCGAGGAAAAGGCGTCCCACAGCCAGCTCTCCAGCATCTGTAGGTCCATGCGCAGCCAGTCGCGCAGCGGGTGGTCGTGGCTGCGGTCGGCCAGCCAGGCGCCCGCCTCCTCCAGGTCGCGCTGCAGGGCGTCGCCCACCCGGTCGGCGTCGGCGCGGGGCAGTTCGCCGTCGGCGACCATGGCTCGCTTGACCTCCTCCAGGGCTTGGGCCAGGCGCGGGCCGCCATCCTCGCAGCTGGCGAAGCGCTCGCGCAGGCGGGTGAGCATGCGCTCGTAGCTGGTGGGCAGGTGGCCCGCCTGGTGTTCCGGGTCGGACTTTTTGCTCATGCGGCCTCCGTGTCGGGTCGATGCCATCGCACCTCGGGTACTGGGTACCAAGGTACTAGCAACGCCGGCCGATGTGCAGATTGCTTGCCGGATGCGAGCCTGCCCGGCGGATCCGGGGGCCGCGCAACTAGAACCCCGGGACGTGGCTCCGTTATCCTGCACGGCTCACCTGCCCGGGAAAGCGACAGACACCGATGGACAACCAGTACCGACCGAAAGAGATCGAAGCCGAGGCCCAGGCCTACTGGGAGCAGCAGCAGACCTTCAGGGCGCGCGAGGACACCGGACGCCCCAAGTACTACTGCCTGTCGATGTTCCCGTACCCCAGCGGACGGCTGCACATGGGCCACGTACGCAACTACACCATCGGCGACGTGGTCAGCCGGTATAAGCGCATGCAGGGCTACAACGTCCTCCAGCCCATGGGCTGGGACGCCTTCGGACTGCCCGCCGAGAACGCCGCCATGGAGCGCGGGGTGCCACCGGCAGCGTGGACCCGCGAGAACATCGCCGCCATGCGCGAGCAGCTCAAGGGGCTCGGCTTTGGGTACGACTGGTCCCGCGAGCTGGCCACTTGCGATCCCGACTACTACCGCTGGGAGCAGTGGCTGTTCACGCGGCTCTACCGCAAGGGGCTGGTCTACCGCGATACCGCGGCGGTGAACTGGGACCCGGTGGATCAGACCGTGCTCGCCAACGAGCAGGTGATCGAGGGGCGGGGCTGGCGCTCCGGGGCCCTGGTCGAGCGGCGCGAGATCCCGCAGTGGTTCCTGCGTATCACCGACTACGCCGACGAGCTGCTCGAGGCGCTCGATGAGCTCGAAGGGTGGCCCGAGCAGGTGCGCAATATGCAGCGCAACTGGATTGGCCGTTCCGAGGGCGTCGAGCTGAGTTTCGATCTGGCCGGTCGCGACGAGCAGCTGACCGTCTTTACCACGCGCCCGGACACCCTCTACGGGGTCACCTATATGGGCCTGGCGCCGGAGCATCCGATCAGCCTGGAGCTGTCCGAGGGCAACCCGGCCATCGCCGAGCTGGTTGACGAAGCCCGCTCGGGCGGCACGGCGGAGGCCGATCTGGCCACCCGCGAGAAGCGCGGCGCCGACACCGGGCTCGAGGCCGTGCATCCGCTCACCGGTGAGCGGATCCCGGTCTGGGTTGCCAACTTCGTGCTCATGGAGTACGGGTCCGGCGCGGTCATGGCGGTGCCCGCCCACGATCAGCGTGACTGGGAGTTCGCCAGCGCCTATGGGCTGCCCATCCGGCCCGTCGTGCACCCGGCCGACGGCAGCGAGCTGGACATCTCCGCCGGTGCCTTCAGCGACTACGGCGTGTTGGCCGACTCCGGCCCGTTCAGCGGCATGCCCTCTGATCGCGCCTTCGTGGCCATCGCCGAGCGCCTCGAGGGCGAGGGGCGGGGCCAGCGTCGGGTGCAGTACCGCCTGCGCGACTGGGGTGTGTCGCGGCAGCGCTACTGGGGCGCCCCGATCCCCATGATCCACTGTGCCGACTGTGGCCCGGTCCCCGTTCCCGACGATCAGCTGCCGGTGACGCTGCCCGAGGACGTGGCGATCAGCGGTAGCGGCTCGCCGATCAAGTCCATGCCGTCGTTCTACGAGACCACCTGCCCCGAGTGTGGCGGTGCGGCGCAGCGTGAGACGGACACCTTCGACACCTTCATGGAGTCGTCCTGGTACTTCGCCCGCTTCGCCTGCGCCGATCAGGACAGCGCCATGCTCGACGAGCGGGCGGACCACTGGGCCCCGGTGGATCAGTACATCGGTGGGATCGAGCACGCCGTTCTGCATCTGCTTTACGCGCGTTTCTACCACAAGGTGTTGCGCGACGAGGGGCTGGTCAGCTCCGATGAGCCGTTTACCCGGCTGCTCACCCAGGGCATGGTGCTCAAGGACGGGACCAAGATGTCCAAGTCCAAGGGCAATACCGTCGACCCCCAAGAGCTCGTCGAACGTTTCGGCGCGGATACCGTGCGCCTGTTCACCATGTTCGCGGCGCCGCCGGATCAGTCCCTGGAGTGGTCGGATTCCGGGGTCGAGGGCGCTTACCGCTTCCTGCGCCGCCTCCATGGCCTGGTGCGCGATCACGTCGCACGCGGTTCGGCGCCGGCGCTGGATCCGCAGGCGCTCAGCGACCCCCAGCGCGATTTGCGGCGCAAGGTTCACGAGACCATCGCCAAGGCCTCCGATGACATCGGCAAGCGCTTCACCTTCAATACCGCCATCGCGGCGGTGATGGAGCTGTGCAACGCCCTGGGCAAGGCCGGGGACGACAGCGACGCTGGCCGTGCGGTGATGCAGGAGGGGCTGGAGGCAGCCGTGCTGATCCTGGCGCCGATCACCCCGCACCTTTGCCACCACCTGTGGTTCGAGCTCGGCCATACGGCCCCGGTGGTCGAGGCCGCCTGGCCCGAGGCGGACGAGCAGGCGCTGGTCCGTGACGAGGTGGAGCTGGTGGTCCAGGTTAACGGCAAGCTTCGCGGCCACGTCACCCTGCCCGCCGACGCCGATGAGCAGCAGGCCCGGGAGGCGGCGCTGGCCGAGCACAACGTGCAGCGCTTCGTGGCCGACAAGGAGATCAGGAAGGTGGTCTTCGTCCCCGGCAAGCTCATCAACGTGGTGGCCAAGTAGCGGCCTTCCGCCGCCAGGGGGTGCGGATGCGATTATCGTGGCGGAACCGGTCCCAGGGGGTGGTCGGGCTGCTGGGCGTGGCAGTACTGGCCCTGGCGCTGAGCGCCTGCGGTTGGCAGCTGCGTGGCGCCCCGGGCGGGATCTCGCTGGACGACCGGGTCATTCAGGTGGTGGACGAGGCGGGTAGCAGCGAGCTGCGCCGCGAGGTGCGCCGCGCCATCGAGGGGGGCGGCGGGCAGTACACCGAGAGCGCCGCCGAGGCCGACTGGGTACTCACCCTCCACGGGCGGGGCAGCAGCCGCGAGACCGCCTCCGTCGGTGCCGATGGTGATGCGCAGGACTACCGGCTGACCTACACCATCGACTACAGCGTGGCCGACGCCGCCGGCGAGACCCGCATCCAGCGCACGTCCTTGGATGCGCAACGCACCTTTGCCGCCCCCGCCGGGGGTGCCGACGAGCGCCGCGCCCGGGAGTCGGAGTTGGAGGACGAGCTGCGTGCCGACGCCGTGCGCCTGTTGATGCTGCGGCTGCAGGCCCTGCGCTGATGGCCGAGCGTCCAGAGGCCCTCTACCGGCAGCTGGAGCGGGGGGCGCTGCCGCGGGTCTGCTTCATCGCCGGCGAGGAGCCGCTGCTCCAGCGCGAGGCCGTCGACGCCGTGCGCCGGGCCGCGCGCGAGGCCGGCCACGCCGAGCGCGAGGTGCTCGATGTCGATGCCGGGTTCGACTGGGGGCGGCTGACCGAGGCTGCGGGCAGCCTGTCGCTGTTCGGCGATCGCCGCCTCCTGGAGGTGCGCATGCCCGGCGGCAAGCCCGGGCGCGACGGGGCCGAGGCCCTCAAGTCCTACTGCCGCGACGCCCCGGAGGACACCGTCTTGCTGGTGACCAGTGGCCGCCTGGAGCGTTCGGCCCGGGAGGCGGCGTGGGCGCGGGCGCTGGCCGGGGCCGGCATCTTTGTCTACTGCTGGCCGGTGCCGGGCCGCGACATGCCGCGCTGGGTGGCCGAGCGGCTGCGCCGCGCCGGGCTGCAGGCGGACCCCGAGGCGGCGGCGCTCATCGCCGAGCGCTCCGAGGGCAACCTGCTGGCTGCGGACCAGGCGGTGGAGAAGCTGCGCCTGCTCGTCGGCAGCGGGGGCGGTGTGGATGTCGAGACGGCCGCCGGGGCCCTGGCCGACAGCGCCCGCTATACCGTGGACGATCTGGCCGACGCTGCCCTGGACGGGGAGTGGACGCGGGCGCTGCGCGTTCTGGCCGCGCTGGAGGAGGAGGGCGTGCAGCCTCCGCTGATCCTCTGGGCCCTGGCCCGGGATATCCGTGTGGCGGCACGGCTGGCGGCCGGCGCCGACGAGGGCGTGCTGCAGCGCGAGCGGATCTGGAAGCGGCGGGCCGCGCGGTTGCGCAATGCCGCCCGCCGGCGCCCGGTGGCCACCTGGCGGCAGTTGCTGCAGCGCTGCCACCGGGTGGATCGGGCGATCAAGGGGCTCCCGCCGGGGGAGCCGTGGGAGCAGCTGCGGGCCCTGGTCTCTCGCCTGGCGCGTGCCATGGCAAAATAGTGCCGGAAGGTACACCCTGTTCCTGATCGAGGCCATTTGAGCAAACCCGATGAGTGCAGAGCAGTCGAGCGACATCACCGAGACCATCCGCCGGGTCGGGCAGCAGGCCCGGGCGGCCGGGCGTGCCCTGGCACGTTCCGGCACCGGGGCGCGTAACAGCGCCCTGGCAGCCATTGCCGCCCGCATCGAGGCGGGTGCCGAGGCCATCGCCGCGGCCAACGCCGCGGACCTGGACGCTGCCCGCGAGGCCGGGCTCGATCCGGCCCTGATCGACCGCATGGAGCTGACCCCGGGGCGCATCCAGGGTATGGCCGACGGGTTGCGCGAGATCGCCGGGCTGCCGGACCCGGTTGGCGCGGTGCGCGAACTCTCCGCGCGGCCCTCGGGGATCCAGGTCGGCCGCATGCGCATGCCCATCGGGGTGATCGGCATCATCTACGAGTCTCGTCCCAACGTCACCGCCGATGCCGCCGGGCTGTGCATCAAGTCGGGCAACGCCACCATCCTGCGCGGCGGCTCCGAGGCGATCCGTTCCAATCGGGCCATCGCCGAGCAGATCCGCGCCGGGCTGGAAGATGCCGGGCTGCCCGGCGACGGCGTCCAGGTGGTCGCGACCACGGATCGGGATGCCGTCGGCGCCCTGATCCAGATGCCCGAGTCGGTGGACGTGATCGTCCCGCGCGGCGGCAAGGGCCTGGTCGAGCGCATCGCGCGCGAGGCGCGGGTGCCGGTGATCAAGCACCTCGATGGGGTCTGTCACGTCTACATCGACGGGGCGGCCGATACCGACAAGGCAGTGGCCATCGCCGTCAATGCCAAGACGCAGCGCCTGGGCACCTGCAACACGATGGAGACGCTGCTGGTGGACGAGGCCGCCGCCGGGCGCGTCCTCCCGGAGATCGGCCGCCAGTTGCGCGAGGCCGGGATCGAGGTGCGCGGCTGCCAGCGCACCCGGGACCGGCTCGCCGAGGCTGTACCTGCCACGGAAGCGGACTGGGCTACCGAATACCTGGGGCCGACCCTCTCGGTGCGAGTGGTGGACGGTTTCGAAGAGGCCGTGGCGCACATCGAGCGCTATAGCTCCGGGCATACCGAGGCCATCGTCACCGAGAGTTATCCGCTGGCCCAGCGCTTCCTCCGCGAGGTGGATTCCAGCTCGGTGATGGTCAATGCCTCGACCCGTTTCGCCGACGGTCAGGAGTACGGCCTCGGTGCCGAGATCGGGATCAGCACCGACAAGCTCCACGCCCGCGGCCCGGTGGGGCTGGAAGGGCTGACCACCGAGAAGTGGATCGTCCTTGGTGACGGCCACGTCCGCAGCTGACAGCGAGGTGAGTCGCCGCGTGAGACAACCGCTGCGCACCATTGGCCTGCTTGGTGGCACGTTCGACCCGATCCACTACGGTCACCTGCGCCCGGCTGAGGAGGTCCGCGAGGCGGTACAACTCTCCGAGCTGCGCCTGATCCCGGCGCGCATCCCGCCCCACCGCGCTCGCCCGCGGGTCGGGCCGGAGCAGCGGGCGGAGCTGGTGCGCCGGGCCGTGGCGGGCAATCCCAGCGCCTGTGTCGATGAGCGCGAGCTCCATCGCGACGGCCCCTCCTACACCGTCGACACGCTGGCCGAGCTCCGAGCCGAGCTGGGCGGGGTCTCGCTTTGTCTGATCCTTGGCTACGACACGTTCCTGGGCCTGCCGGGCTGGTCGCGCTGGCGGCTGCTGTTCGAGCGTGCCCACGTCGTGGTCACTGAGCGGCCCGGCGTGCGCGGCGCGCTGCCCGAAGCACTTGCCGAGGAAGTGGCCGACCGCGTCACCGAAGAGCCGGCGGGCCTGCGTCATAGCCCGGCCGGGCGCATCCTGTTCCAGGCGGTGACACCGGTGGATATCTCCGCCACGGGGATCCGCCGTTCCCTGGCCGTGGGTCGGTCCGTGCGCTATCTGCTGCCCGAGGCGGTGCGGCAGCGGGTGGTCGAGGCGGGCTGGTACGGCTATCCGCAGTTGTAAGAGGTCGTCATGGTGGTGGAAGAGCTGGAGCAACGGATCCGCGAGTCCCTCGACGGGATCAAGGCCCTGGACACGGTGGCCATTGATGTCCGCGGGCGCACGCCGGTGACCGACCTGATCGTGGTCACCACTGGCACCTCCCGTCGCCACGTGCACGCGGTGGCGCGCAGCCTGGTCGACGACGCCAAGGCCAGCGGGCTGACGCCGCTGGGCGTGGAGGGCGACGAGCCGAACTCGGAGTGGGTGCTGATCGACCTGGGTGATGCCGTGGTCCACGTCATGACCCGGGAGAGCCGCGATTTCTACCGGCTTGAGCGCATGTGGGAGATGGACGAGGCGTGCGCCTCCACCTCGTCGCAGTAGGCCAGAAGCCGCCGCGCTGGGTGCGGGACGGTTTCGAGGACTACGCCCGGCGCCTGGGCAGGGGGTGGCGTCTGGAACTGCACGAGGTCAGTGCCGGCGGGCGCGGCAACGACGACCCCCACGCCCGCGAGCGCGAGGGCGAGCGGCTACTCCGGGCGCTGCCGTCGCGGGCGGTCTGCGTGGCCCTGGACGAGGCCGGCAAGCCCCGCGACACCCGGCAGTGGGCGCGCAGCCTGGAGCGCTGGAGCCACGAGGGTGGCGAGGCAGCCTTCGTCATCGGCGGCGCCGACGGGCTGAGTGAGGCGGTCCGCGAGCGCGCCGATGCCTGTTGGTCGCTGTCGCCGCTGACCCTTCCGCACATGCTGGTGCGGGTGCTGGTCGCCGAGCAGGTCTACCGCGCCTGGACGCTGCTCAGCGGGCATCCGTATCATCGAACCTGAGCGCACCGCCACAAGGTCTAGGGAAATGGAGCCTTACATCATCCTCGCATCCGGGTCGCCCCGCCGGCGCGAATTGCTCGAGCGCATTGGTATCGGGTATCACACGCTGCCGGTCGCCGTCGACGAAACCCCGGAGCCCGGTGAGGGCGCCGAGATGTTCGTCCTGCGCATGGCCCTGGAGAAGGCCCGGCGCGGCTACGCCGCTGCTGAGCAAAAGGCGCCGGCGCTCGGCGCGGATACCGCGGTGGTCCTCGACGGTGAGATCCTCGGCAAGCCCGCCAGCGAGGCCCACGCCCACGGTATGCTCGAGCGCCTGTCGGGGCAGACCCACCGGGTGGTGACCGGGGTGGCGCTGGTCGACGATCGCGAGGCCACCCGGCTGTCGGTCAGCCAGGTGACCCTGCGCGAGATCACCGCCGAGGAGCGGGCCCGCTACTGGGCCAGCGGCGAGCCGGTGGACAAGGCGGGGGCCTACGCCATCCAGGGCCGGGGCGGGGTCTTCGTCGAACACCTGGAGGGTAGTTACACCGGGGTCATGGGGCTGCCGCTCTACGAGACCACGCTGCTGCTCGACAAGCTCGAGATCCCCTGGCGCGAGCGCTGGTAGGGGGCGCGTGAGCCAGGAGATCCTCATCAACCTCACCCCCCGCGAGACGCGGGTGGCCCTGGTCGAGAACGGCGTCCTTCAGGAGGTCCACCTGGAGCGGGCCCGCCGCCGCGGGCTGGTGGGCAACATCTACCTGGGCCAGGTGCGCCGCGTGCTGCCCGGTATGCAGGCAGCCTTCGTGGATGCCGGGCTGGAGCGCACCGCCTTCCTGCACGTCTCGGATCTGCAGCGCGAATCCGGCGGACCCCCACCCCCCATCGACCGGCTGCTGCGCGAGCAGCAGGCGCTGCTGGTGCAGGTCATCAAGGACCCGATCGGCAACAAGGGGGCCCGGCTCACCACGCAGATCACCGTGCCCTCGCGCTACCTGGTCCTGACCCCGCACTCCGCGGGCGTGGGCATTTCGGCGCGGATCGAGGAGGAGGCCGAGCGCGAGCGGCTGCGTGCGGTGGCTCAGGGGTTCGACGCCGAGCGCGGGGAGGCCGGGCTGATCTTCCGCACCGCGGCCGAGGGGGCCGCGGACGAGGCGCTGAGCGCCGACCACGACTTCCTCGTGCGGCTCTGGGAGAGCATCCGCCGGCGCGCCGGCGAGGCGCAGCCCGGGACCCTGGTCCACGAGGATCTGCCCCTGCTGCTGCGTGCCCTGCGGGATCTGGCCACCCGGGACTTGGAGCGGGTTCGGGTGGACTCCCGCGAGGGTTACCTTCGCCTGCGTGACTTCTGCAAGGACCTGCTGCCCCATGTTGCCGAGCGGGTGGAGCTTTACGCCGGCGAGCGGCCGATCTTCGATCTCTACGGGGTTGAAGAGGAGATCGAGCGCGCTCTGTCGCGCCGTGTGGATCTCAAGTCCGGCGGGCATCTGATCATCGATCAGACCGAGGCGATGACCACCATCGATGTGAACACCGGTGGTTTCGTCGGCAATCGCAACGTCGATGAGACCATCTTCAAGACCAACCTGGAGGCCGCCCAGGCCATCGCCCGGCAGCTGCGCCTGCGCAACCTCGGCGGCATCATCATCGTCGACTTCATCGACATGACCGACGCCGAGCACCGCCGCCAGGTTCTGCGTGCCCTGGAAAAGGCCCTCGAGCGGGATCACGCCAAGACGCAGATCGGTGCCGTCTCCTCGCTGGGGCTGGTGGAGATGACCCGCAAGCGGACGCGGGAGAGCCTCGAGCAGGTGACCTGCGAGCCGTGTCCGACCTGCGGTGGCCGGGGTACGGTGAAGAGCGCCGAAACGGTGGTCTACGAGATCTTCCGCGAGATCCTGCGCGAGGTGCGCCAGTTCGAGTCGCAGCGGGTGATCGTGCTGGCCGCGCCGTCGGTCGTTGAGGTGCTACTCGACGAGGAATCCACCAGCCTGGCGCAGCTTGAGGAGTTCATCGAGCGACCCATCGAGCTGCAGGTCGAGTCCCTCTACGTGGCCGACCAGTACGACGTCATTCCCGTATAATCCGTCGTTATGGTTGCCCTGATGCGCCGCTTCGGCCCGCGCGTGCTGCGCGGCCTGCGCCTGGTGCTGCTGGCGGCGCTGTTCGGCGCTGCAGCACTGCGTCTGGCCGTCTGGCTGGCCCCCAACTTGAACGCGCCGGTGGAACGGTTGGCTGCCGAGGCCCTCGGGGCGCCGGTGGCCGTGGACAGTGCTGATCTGGTCTGGCGCGGCCTGTGGCCGGGGATCGAGCTGACCGGTGTGCGGGTCGGGGACGAGGCGCCGATCACCCTGGAGCGGACCACGCTGACCCCTGCGCCGCTGGAGAGCCTGCGTGCCGGCGCGCTCCGGTGGGCCGCCGTGTCGGCGGCGGGGTTGCGCGTCACCGTGGAGGCGGACCGGCATGGCTGGTCCGTGCCGGGGCTGGGGGACGGGGTGCAGCAAGGGGCGGCGGCGCTGGACCTGCGGGCGGTCCCGCGGCGTGTGGCGTTGCGCGATGCCGCCGTGGAGCTGATCCCCCGCCGGGGTACGGCCGGGGAGCGTGTCCGTTTCGAGCTGGCCGGACGCCGCGACGCCGAGGCGCTGGAGTTCGGCCTGCGCAGCGCCGGGGACGAGGCTGGGCCGGGCCGGGGGCTGCAGCTGGCCGCCCGGTTGCCCTTGCAGGCGCCCGCCGCGGCGACCGTTTATGCGGCGTTTGACGGGGTCGCCGTGGCTCCCTGGGCAGCCGTCCTGACCGATACGCGTGCCTCCGGGATCCTCGACGGTCGGCTCTGGCTGGAGCTGGCCGACGGCCGGGCCGATGCTCTCCACGGCAATCTGCGCGGTCGTGACCTGGGCATGGAGCCGCGGCGGCCGGCGCCGGGAGTCGACAACCTGGCCGCCGAGGCGCGCTTTGCCGGGCGGGACTGGACCGCTGAACTGGCCGCGGCCGAGACGGCGCTCGAGCTGCCCTGGTTGTTCCGGGAGGATGTCGCCGTGGGCCGGGCCCGGGCAGTGCTCGGCGGTAGCTGGCAGCCCGACGGGCGCTGGTCCGTCGAGCTGCCGCGGGTGTTTGTCGAGAACGCCGATACCCGCGCCAGCGGGCGCGGGTCGCTCACCGGCGGCGATGGTGACACCCCGCGGTTGTTCCTGCGCGCCAGCGCCGATGAAATCCCCATCGAGCGGGTGCCCGCCTACGTGCCGGCCGGGGTCACGCCACCGGAGGTGGTCGAGTGGCTGGAGGACGGCCTGCTCGGCGGCACCGCCCACGGTGCCGAGCTGCTCTTCTTCGGCCGTCCCGACCGCTTCCCCTTCGACGCCGGTGACGGTGTCTTCGACGTCCGTGCCGGGGTGCGCGGTGGCCAGTTGCGTTACGACCGCGGTTGGCCGCGGCTGACCGGCATCCACGCCGACCTGCGCTTCCATAACGCCAGCATGGCTATCACCGGTCGCGGGTACACCAACGGGGTGGAACTGCGCGACGTGGCGGTGGGTATCCACGATCTGCGCGAGCCCATCCTCACCGTGCGCGGTCGAGGCGAGGGCGATGCCGGTGGTGGTCTGGGCTTCCTCGCCGGCTCTCCGCTGGGGCGCGAGTGGCTCGGCGATCCGGTGCCGCTGTACGCCAGCGGCCCGATGGCCCTCGACCTGGATCTGGCCGTGCCCCTGGAGATGGTTCACCCCGAGACGGTCCTGCTCGACGGCCGGGTGCAGCTCCACGGGGTCGATGCGGGCATCGATCGCTGGGTGCATGCCCAGGCACTGACCGGTGCCCTGAGCTTCGATGCCGCCGGCATACGCAGCGCCGGGGAGCTGACCGGCCGCTGGGGCGGCGAACCGCTGTCGATTGGGGTGCGTACCGCCACCGTGGAAGGGCGGTCGCGCATCCTCCTCGACGCCGCCGGTCATGGCACGCCAGCGAGCCTCCTCGAGGGGCTGGCCGAGGATCCGGCCTGGCTGAGCGGTGCCGCCCCGTGGTCGGTCCGTGCCCGCCTGCCAGCCTTCCAGCCGCACCTCCAGAGGCCGGAGATGAGCCTGCGGGTGCGCTCGAGCCTCGCAGGCACGCAGATGGCCCTGCCGGCACCGTTCGGGGTCGAGCGCGACGAGCGCCGCCACGTGCAGGCGGACTTGGGCTTCTCGGCCGGGGGGCTCGAGTCGTACTGGCTGAGCTACGGTGAGGAGCTGATGCGCGCCGGGGCGGCGGCGGGCGAAGACGGCCTGCCGCGGTCGCTGGCCCTGCGCTTCGGCCCCGGTGCGTTGAGGTTGCCGACCCGCGGGAGTGTCGTCGAGGGCCGGATCGACGAGCTGGACCTCGATGCCTGGCGGCGCTGGCTGATCGGGCAGGCCGGCGACGGTCTGTCCGGTCTGGGTGCGCAGGGCGCGGCCTGGCGGCCGCCGCTGCCGCTGCGTGGCCACTTGCGCGTCGGCGATCTGACCGTCGGCGCACGGGGGTACGGCGACCAGACGCTGGCGGCGGAGTGGTACGCCGATCAGCCCGGGCAGCTGGCCCTGCGCGGCGATCTGATCAGCGGTCAGGTCACCTGGGACGAGGCGTTGAGGCGGGTCCGGGCCGACCTGGATCACCTGGATCTGCCGGTGCCGCAGGCTGCCCCGGATGCCGGGCCGGACCTGGCTGACCCCCGTCCCCGCATGGCCGGGCCCGGCGCGGCGGCTTGGCCCGAGGTGGATATCGACGTGGCCAGTGTGCGTCTCGCCGGCCGCGTGGCCGGTGCCGGTCGAGTCCGGCTGCGCCCCCGCGGCGAGGTGCTGTACATGGATGAAGCCAGTATCCGCGGGCCCACGCTGCACCTGGTGACCAGCGGGGAGTGGCGGCCCACCGGAACGGCACTGCGGGGCCGGCTGCGCAGCGGCGATGTGGGGGATCTGCTCGGATTGCTGCAGGCACCGCGGGCGGTGACGGTGGCGGACGTCGACATCTCTGCCGAGCTCGGCTGGCCCCAGGCTCCGTGGGGGGTGGAGCTGGCCGATCTGGTGGGCGCGGTGCGGGTGCGCATGAACGACGGGCGCATCACCGACGTGGATCCGGGCGCCGGGCGCGTGGTGGGGCTGCTGGGGCTGCGTATGCTGCCGAGGCGGATCCTGCTCGACTTCGCCGACCTCTCCGGGCAGGGTTTTGCCTTCGATCGCATCAGCGGCCGGGTGACCGCTGCCGGTGGCTACGCCCACGTCGATGATCTGCGCATCGCCGGACCGGCGGCGCGCGTTACCATATCGGGGAACATGAATCTGGCGCAGCGTGTCTACGATAATCATGTCGTTGTCGAGCCGCGCCTCGGGGCGACGTTGCCGCTACTCGGGGCGCTGCTCGGCGGCGGGGTGGGGGCTGCCGGCGGTTTCCTGGCCGATCAACTGCTGGGCGAGGGGGTGGACCGGGCAGCGGCGGTGCGCTATCGCGTGGCGGGGCCGTGGCACGAGCCCCGCGTCATCAGGCTTGGAGTCGAGGATGCAACACAGCGCTAATCGAGCCCGAGGGCTCTCCGAGAACGGCCAGTCCCGGCGTCACAACCTGGCGGCGGTGCAGATGGCCTCGGGCCCCCACGTCGAGGCCAACCTCCAGGAGGCCGAACGGCTCATCGGCGAGGCCGCCGAGGCCGGGGCCGAGCTGGTGGTCCTGCCCGAGAACTTCGCCATCATGGGCTACCAGGACACCGACAAGCTCAAGCACGCCGAGGCCGAGGGCAACGGTCCCATCCAGGCGTTCCTAGCCGAGCAGGCCCGTCGCCACCGAATCGTGCTGGTCGGCGGCACCATCCCGCTGCAGGGCGCGACTCCTGAGCGCATCCGGCCGGCGGCGACGGTCTACGGTCCCGATGGCAGCCGCCTGGCCTGCTACGATAAGATTCATCTATTCGATGTAGAGGTGGCTCCAGGCGAGGCCTATCGGGAATCGAACACCCAGCAGCCCGGGGAGACCCCGTTGGTGGTGGAGACGCCGCTCGGGCGGCTCGGCGTGGCAGTCTGCTACGACCTGCGCTTCCCGGAGCTATTCCGCGAGCTGGCCGCCCAGGGGGCAGAGATCCTAGCGGTTCCATCGGCCTTCACCGCCGTGACCGGCGAGGCGCACTGGAGCGTGCTGGTCCGTGCCCGGGCCATCGAGAATCTCTGCTACGTGGTGGCGTCGGATCAGGGCGGCTACCACGTCAATGGCCGTGAGACCCACGGTGAGAGCATGATCGTCGACCCGTGGGGGCGCGTCATGAAGAGCCTGGAACGCGGCGCCGGGGTGATCACCGTGGAGGTGAGCCTGAGCCGCCTGCACGAGATCCGGGAGCGTTTCCCGGCCCTCCTTCACCGCAAGTTGTAGGTGACCGAATGATGAACCACGCCGAAGCCGCTACTGCGACCCCGGACCCGCTTCGTCAAGCCGAGGAGCGGTTGCTGGCGCCGGCCGCACTCGACGAGGCGCGCCTCGGTCAGGTGTTCAGCCGCCTGCTGCGCCCAGGCGTGGACTTCGCCGATCTCTATTTCCAGGCCGCCCGGCGCGAGGCCTGGGTGCTTGAGGACGGCATCGTCCGCGAGGGCAGCCATAGCATCGACCGCGGTGTGGGTGTACGTGCCGTCAGCGGCGAGAAGACCGGGTTCGCCTACTGCGACGAGATTGGTCTGGAGGCGTTGCTGGATGCCTCCTCGGCTGCTGGTGCGGTGGCGCGCAGCGGACAGAGCCGCAGCCTGGCCGCCTTCCGCAGCGGTGCCGTGGGCGGGCTCTACCACGGCGATGATCCGCTGGCGAGCCTCAGCGCGGACAACAAAGTGGCCCTGCTGCACCGTGCCGAGGCCGCGGCGCGTGCCGTCGACCCGCGCATCGTCCACGTGGTGGTGAGCCTGGCCGGTGCCCACGACACCATCCTGGTGGCGAACTCCGAGGGCGGCTGGGCCGGGGATATCCGCCCGCTGGTCCGGCTCAACGTCTCGGTGCTGGCGGCCGCCGGCGAGCGCCGCGAGAGCGGGGCTTCCGGTGGGGGCGGGCGTTACGACTACACGCGTTTCGTCGAGCCGGAGCGTGTCGAGGCCTATGCCCGCGAGGCGGCCCGTCAGGCGCTGGTCAACCTCGAGGCCGAAGAGGCGCCGGCGGGGAATCTGCCCGTGGTCCTCGGTCCCGGGTGGCCCGGGGTGCTCCTGCACGAGGCCGTCGGCCATGGCCTGGAGGGGGATTTCAACCGCAAGGGGACCTCGGCATTCACCGACCGCATTGGCGAGCGGGTGGCCTCTCCGCTGTGCACCGTCGTCGACGACGGTACCATCGCCCATCGGCGGGGGTCGCTGAACATCGATGACGAGGGCCACCCCAGCCAGTGCAACACCCTGATCGAGGACGGGGTGCTCACCGGCTACATGCAGGACCGGCAGAATGCCGGACTGATGGGCATGGCGCGCACCGGTAATGCCCGCCGGGAGTCCTACGCCCACCTGCCCATGCCGCGGATGACCAATACCTACATGCTCGCCGGTCCCCACGACCCCGACGAGATCATCGCCTCGGTGGACCGGGGGCTGTACGCGGTGAACTTCGGCGGCGGCCAGGTGGACATCACCTCGGGCAAGTTCGTCTTCTCGGCCAGCGAGGCCTACTGGATCGAGAACGGGCGTATCCAGCACCCGGTCAAGGGCGCGACCCTCATCGGCAACGGGCCGGATGTGCTCACACGGGTGAGTATGGTGGGCAACGACCTGAAGCTCGACGGCGGTATCGGGGTCTGCGGCAAGGAGGGGCAAAGCGTCCCCGTGGGGGTCGGCCAACCAACGCTCAGGGTCGACGGCATGACCGTCGGCGGCACCCAGGCCTGATCGCCCCGCGCCGTCGCCTGGAAACCCAACTGACAACGGAGAAGGCGAATCCATGCCGGATCCCCGCAACGAACTACCCGCCCCGGCAGCGCTGGAAGGTCTGGTGCAGCAGGCCCTCGACGAGGCCCGCGGGCACGGGGCCGATGCTGCCGAGGCGGCCTGCTCCGGCGACATCGGCCTTTCGGTGAACGTTCGCAAGGGTGAGATCGATACCCTGGAGCACCACCGTGGCCGGGATATGGGGGTCACCGTGTACTTCGGTGGCCGCAAGGGCAGTGCCTCGGCCGGGGAGCTGTCCGAGCAGGCGGTGCGCGAAGCCGTGCAGGCGGCCTGCGACATCGCCCGCTACACCTCCGAGGACCCTGCGAACGGTCTGGCACCGGCCGAGCGCATGGCGGTGGACCCGCCGGACCTCGACCTCGATCACCCCTGGCCCCTGTCGGCGGACGACGCCGTGGAGCTCGCCCGCGACTGCGAGGCGGCGGCGGTGGAGGCCGATCGGCGTATCGAGAACACCGAGGGTGCCGGGGTCAGCATCCACCGCGGCCTGCACGCCTACGGCAACAGCCACGGTTTCTTTTCGGTGCTGCCGGAGTCGCGCCACGGTATCCACTGCGTGGCGGTGGCCGGACGCGGCGAGGCCATGCAGCGCGACCACTGGTACAGCGTGGCCCGCGACCCCGCGGCTCTGGAGGAGGCCCGGGCTGTGGGGCGCCAGGCGGCCGAGCACGCCGTGGCCCGGCTTGGCGCCGAGAGTCTCAACACCGAACGGGTACCGGTGCTCTTCCGTGCTCCCGTGGCCCGCGGGCTGGTGGGCCATCTGGTCTCGGCGGTCCGGGGCAGTGCCCTGTACCGGCAGGCTTCGTTCCTGGTCGACAGCGCCGGCGAGCAGCTCTTCCCCGCCTGGCTGCATATGGTCGAGCGGCCGCACATTTGCCGGGCGCTGGGCAGCACGGCGTTCGATGCGGAAGGGGTGGCCACCACCGAGTCGGCGCTGGTGCAGGACGGGGTGCTGCAGCGCTATGTGCTGGACAGCTACTCCGCCCGCCGTCTGGGCCTGGAGACCACAGCCAACGCCGGCGGCGTCCACAACCTGGAGGTCAGCGGCGGCGATGAGGACTTCGACGCCCTGCTCCGGCGCATGGGCCGCGGGTTGGTGGTCACTGAGCTGATGGGCCAGGGGGTCAACCTGGTCACCGGCGACTACTCCCGTGGTGCCGCCGGTTTCTGGGTGGAGAACGGGGCCATCGACCGCCCGGTCCAGGAGATCACCATCGCCGGCCATCTGCGCGATCTTTTTGCCGGCATCCAGGCGGTGGGCGGCGACGTGGACCGGCGCGGCAACATCCGCTGTGGCTCGATCCTGGTCGAGGAGATGACCGTCGCCGGGCAGTGAGCGTCCGGTGCCGGGCGCGGGTCAACCGTGCTCGGTCTCGCCGAAGCCCTCGGCCACCAGACGGGTTAGGGCCTCGAGGGCGGCCTCGGCGTCCGCGCCCTCGGCCTCAATGGTGATCGTGGCCTGATGGCCGGCGGCGAGCATCATCAGTCCCATGATGCTCTTGCCGTTGACGCGCTTGTCCCCGTAGCGGACGTGGATCTCGCTCTCGTACTCGCTGGCGATGGTCACGAAACGGGCGGCGGCTCGGGCGTGGAGTCCGAGGCGGTTGGTGATGGTGGCTTGTTGCTCGATCATGACGGCGGGGCTCCTTCACCGACCGCGATGATGCCGGCTCGGCCGCCGGCAGCGGCGGATTCGGCCAGTTCGTCGAGGGATCGCCCGGGGTAGTTGAAGACGCGCAGGAGCATCGGCAGGTTCAGGCCGGTGACCACCCGGCAGTGGCGGTCGGTGCCGGCCGCCACGGCGACGTTGGAGGGGGTGGAGCCGTAGGCGTCGGAGAGGATGAGGACCCCGGCCCCCTGGTCGAGCCGGGTGATCAGGGCGCCGGCGCGTTCGAGTAGCTCGTTGCGCTCGTCCTCGTTGAAGACCTCCAGCGACTCGGTCTGCAGCGGGCAGATGCCGAGCGTGCGCGAGGCCGTGGCCAGGATCTCCGAGCCGATGTGTCGGTGGGCGACGATGAGCAGTCCGACCCTCATGACAGCTCCCGGTGGCGCAGGGTCACGTGGCTGCAGTCAGCCTGCAGTGCTGCGGCCAGCCGCTCGGCGAGGTAGACCGAACGGTGCTGCCCGCCGGTGCAGCCGATGGCCACGGTCAGGTAGCTGCGCCCTGACTGCTGATGGACCGGCAGCCAGTGGCGAATCATCGTGTCGATCTGGTCGAACAGGGTCTCGGTTTCGGGCTGCGCCTCCAGGAAGGCGCGGACGCTGTCATCGCGGCCGGTGTAGGCGCGCAGCCGAGGCTCCCAGTGTGGATTGGGCAGGCAGCGGGCGTCGAAGACGTAGTCGGCGTCCGTGGGGATGCCGTGCTTAAAGCCGAAGGACTGGACCAGCACCGACACGCCGCTGCGCTCGCCCGCGACCCGCTCGGAGATCAGCCCGCGCAGGTCGTGGACCGTGGTCCGCGAGGTGTCGATACTCCAGTCGGCCACCTCGCGCAGCGGTTCGAGCAGGGCGCGCTCGGCGCGCAGGGCGTCGGCCAGCGGCTGATCGCCCTCGGCGAGGGGGTGGCGCCGCCGGGTCTCGCTGTAGCGGCGCATGAGGATGGCGTCTTCGGCGTAGAGGAACAGCACCTCGGTGGCGATGCCCTGCTCGCGCAGCGCAGTCAGCGTCTCGGGCAGGCGCTGCAGGTCGCGGGGCGGGTTGCGGGCGTCCAGCCCCACCGCGAAGCGCTCGCCGGTGGGTGCGTCGCGATTCTGCGCGTAGCGGGCCAGCTCGCCGATCAGGCTCACTGGCAGGTTATCGATGCAGTAGTAACCGGCGTCTTCCAGGGTGTGCAGGGCGACGCTCTTGCCCGAGCCCGACAGGCCGCTGACCACGATCAGGCGCAGTTCGCTCATGCCGGCACCCCGTGGTTCCGGCCGCTGCGCTGGTGTGTTGCGACCTCCGCGACGAGGCGGCCGGCGGCGGCCTCGATCAGCGGCGCCAGCGGCCGGCGTTCGCTGTCGGTCAGGGTCACCCGGGGTAGGGCCAGGCCGAGCAGTTCGCGGTGATCGCGCCGGCCGTGCAGGGCGGCCTCGGCTTCGGTGGGGCCGGGAGCGCGCTGGAGCTGGATGCACAGAGCCACGGCGGTCTCGCTGCGCAGCGCCGCGGGGCCGTAGAGTTCGGTGATGTCCACCAGGCCGAGGTCGCGCAGGTAGAGCAGCCCCCGCCCCTGCTGCGGACCGGCGCCGAGCAGGCGGTCACCGTCGCGGCGCAGCTGTACGGCGTCGTCGGCCACCAGGGCGTGACCACGGTCGAGCAGCGCCAGGGCGGCGTCGCTCTTGCCCACGCCGCTGGGGCCCTCCAGCAGGATCCCGCGGCCGTGGACCGCCATCAGCAGGCCGGGGATGACCGGCCGGTTCCCGGCCGCGTTCACGATGGGTCGGCGTGCGACTGCCATTCGCGCAGGGCCATCTGCAGCTCGTCCCCGTCCGAGGAGCGGCGCAGCCGCTCGCACAGGCTGCTGTCGCTGAACATCTCGGCAAGGCTGGCGAGGATCTGCAGGTGCTCGTCGGTGAAGTGCTCGGGTACGACGAGGGCGAAGAGCAGGTCCACCGGTGCCTTGTCGAAGGCGTCGAAATCGATGCCCCGGTCCAGGCGGATGAGGGCCCCGATGGCGCGGTCGATCCCGTCGATGCGGGCGTGGGGCACGGCGACGCCGTGCCCCAGGCCCGTGCTGCCCAGTCGCTCACGGGCCAGCAACCGGTTGCTGATCTCCCGGGCGTCGAGGCCGTCGCCGCTGGCCCCGATCAGCTCGCCTATGCGCAGGAGCACCTGCTCCTTGTCCTCGATGCCGCTCTCGCAGCGAACACGTTCCGGCGTGATGAGTTGCTCGATGTCCATGGAGTGTCCGATCGGCTGGCCCGCTGAACCGCGTCCCGCCGCCTTAAAAGTTGGCCTTGAGGGACGCGCCCTGCCGTCGCTGATCGACGGCCTTCTCTTTGTGTTTCAGGACCTGACGGTCAAGCTTGTCCACGAGCACGTCAATGGCTGCATAGAGATCCTCCTCGATGGCATCGGCAAAAACGCGCCCGCCGCCACCCCCGATGTGGATGACCGACTCGGCCTTCTGCTGCTTCTTCTCCACCGTGAGGATCACCTCGGTATCGATGACGTGGTCGAAGTGGCGCTGGATGCGTTGCATCTTCTCGTTCACATGCGCCCGGAGGGCCGGGGTGATCTCGACATGATGCCCACTGAGCTTGATCTGCATACCGCCTCCTGAACCCCTTTGCCGCCGGCGGAGCCGGGGGCCTCAGCGCCCCCGGGCCTCCCTGCGCTCCGCCGACGATGCGATGGACAGGGACTCCCGGTACTTGGCGACCGTCCGACGCGCCACCTGGATCCCCTCCTCATGAAGGATACGCGCAATCGCGCTGTCACTCAGCGGTTTTGCCCGATCCTCCTCGGCGATCAGCCGGCGGATCCGCGCCCGGATCGCCGTCGCCGAAGCCTCTCCGCCGTCGCTGGTCTGCACGTGGCTCGAGAAAAAGTACTTGAACTCGAAGGTGCCCCGCGGGGTGTGCATGTACTTGTTGGTGGTGATGCGGGAGATGGTGGACTCGTGCATCTCCACCGCCTCGGCGATCTCGCGCAGAACCAGTGGTTGCATCGCCTCCTCGCCGTGGTCGAGGAACCCCTGTTGCCGCTCTACGATGGCGCTGGCCACTTTCAGCAAGGTCTCGTTCCTGCTGCGCAGGCTCTTGATCAGCCAGCGCGCCTCTTGGAGATGGTTGCGCAGGCAGTGGTTGTCCGCGCTGCGGTCCGCTCTGCGGATCAGGCTGGCGTAATACGCGTTGACGCGCAAGCGGGGGGCGGTCTCGCCGTTGAGTTCCACCTGCCAGACGCCGTCGCGGCGCACGACGAGGACATCGGGGATGATGTAGTCCGGGGTTGTGTCGCTGATCTGCGAGCCCGGGCGTGGATCGAGGCTCTGGATCAGACCGAGGATGCCGCCGAGGGCATCTTCGCCGACCCCCAGGGCGCGGCCCAGGTCGTCATGGCGGCGTTCGGCGATGAGCTCCAGGTGGTGGAGGAGGGCGTGCTGCGCCTCCGCACGCCAGGGCGTGTCCTCGGGAAGCTGCTCGAGCTGGACGCACAGCGCTTCCTGAGGGTCGCGGGCGGCAACGCCGGTCGGGTCGAGCCGCTGGACACGCTGCAGGACCGCCTCTAGCTCCTCGGCGCTGACTTGCTCGTCGGCCGGACAGCCGGCCAGCAGATCCTCGGTGCTCTGGGTCAGGTAGCCGTCGTCGCCGACGGCGTCGACGATGACCTCGGCGATGGAGCGCTCCCGGGCGGAGAAGGCCTCGAGCTCGATCTGCGCGTGCAGGTGCTGCTGGAGGCTGTCGGAGGCGGCCGGCCGGTTGTCGAGGGTGTCGCGCTGCGCACCCTCGTCGCCGGGGGCGCTCAGTGCCGTGCTGCCGTCGTAGATGTCGTCCCAGGAGGTGTCCAGGGGCAGGTCTTCGGGGATGTCCTCGCCGGCGGGTTCGCTGGCCGGTGCCTCGTCCTCGTGGGGTTCCGTTTCCTGCTGCTCCTGCTCCTGCCCGGGCTCGGCCTCCTCATCGAGCTCGAGCATGAAGTTCGACTCCAGGGCCTGCTGGATCTCGGTGCGCAGCTCCAGGCTGGAGAGCTGCAGCAGCCGGATGGCCTGCTGCAGCTGCGGGGTCATGGTCAGCTGCTGACCGATGCGTAGCTGAAGCGACTGCTTCATGGCCGTGTCCGTTGTGCTTGAAGCATCCGTAGTCCGTCACTCACAGGCGGAAGTCCTCGCCCAGGTACACCTCGCGTACCCGCGGGTTGGCCAGCACGCTCTCGGCGTCCCCGGCGGCCAGCACCTCGCCGTCACTGAGGATGTAGGCGCGTTGCACGATGCCCAGCGTCTCGCGCACGTTATGGTCGGTGATCAGCACGCCGATACCCCGTTGCGCCAGCTGGCGGACGATCCGCTGGATCTCGCCCACCGAGATGGGGTCGACCCCGGCGAATGGCTCATCAAGCAGTATGAACCGCGGATTCGCCGCGAGGGCGCGGGCGATCTCCACGCGCCGGCGCTCGCCCCCGGACAGGGCGATCCCCGGGGAGTCGCGCACGTGGGTCACGCCGAACTCCTCGAGCAGGCGATCCAGCTCCTGCTCGCGCTCAGTGCCGTCCAGGTCGTCGCGCAGCTGCAGGATGGCCCGTACGTTATCCGCAACGCTCAGTTTACGAAAGACCGAGGGTTCCTGGGGGAGGTAGCCGATGCCCAATCGGGCCCGGGCGTGAATGGGCAACCGAGTGAGGTCGTCGCCTTCCAGGGTGATTCGCCCCTCGTCGGCCTGCACCAGGCCGACGACCATGTAAAAGCACGTGGTCTTGCCGGCCCCGTTGGGGCCGAGCAGGCCGACGATCTCACCGTCGGCGACCTCCAGCCCCGCGCCGTTGACCACGGTGCGGCCGCGATAGCGCTTGCTCAGCCCCTCCGCGCGCAGCGTCACCAACGGGTCATTCCTCCTCGCGCCGTGCCGGATACAGGATGGTCCGCGCCCGCTGCCCCTCGGCGCCGCGGGCCTTCATGACCTGCCCCTCCAGGTCGACGTCGATGGTCTCGGCGGTGACTTGATCATCCCCCTGCCAGAGATGTGCATCGCCCTGGAAATGGGCACGTTCGGGACCGCGGGAGTAGTACTCCATGCGTTTCGCCTCGGCATGCACGGGGCGAGGCTGGTTCTCGGGGTGGTCGCGGTAGGTGGCCGGCGTGCCGTCGACGTAGACGTGGCTCAGGTCGCCGTCCTCGTCGGTGTAGACCTCCATGCGATCCCCGGTGATGCGCATCTCGCCCCGCGTGAGCACGGCGTCGCCCTCGTAGACGCTGACTCCGGCGACCGCGTCGACATCCACCCGGTCGGCCTCCAGTTCGATCGGTGCCTCGTCGCGCTGGCCCACGGCCGTTGCCGGCAGGGCAGCGGCGAGCAGGGTCGCGGCGACGAGCAGTCCCACGCGGATACGGCTGGCGGCGTCAGTACGCTCCATACGACCCCCGGACGTCGGCGTGCAGGCGCAGGCGATCCGCGCGGTAATCCAGGGTCATCCCGGTTCCGCGCAGGGTGCCGGCCGGCTCGCGAGCGGTGACCGCCTCGACGGTGCGCGCCTCGCCGGCGCGCAGGTCCACCAGCAGGTTGTGGGTGTTGATATCCAGCGGCGGACGCGCCTGCTGGGCCGGACGACGGATGTCCACCTCTTCGAACAGGCGGACTTCCCCGCCCTCGCGTTCGGCGATGCCGAAGGGGGCGCGGGCCTCCCAGAGGACGCCGTCGCGAGAGCGCATGCGCAGGTCGGGGTCGATGATCTCGAGCTCGCCGCGGCCGGGGAAGTGCTCGCCGGTGCGCCCGGAAAGGGCCGCACGGCGCTGCCCCTGCTCGTCGAAATCAACCATGGTAAACCCCTCGAGGAAGAAGTCCGGGCGCTCTTCGGGAGGGGCAGCGGTCTCCGGGGCCGGCGGCGCCGGGTCGCGGGTAAGCAGCAGACCGAGGAGGACGGTCAGGGCGAGGGCTGCTAGGGGGTAGAGGGAGCCGCGGCGCATGGCTCAGCCTTCCGCCCGGCGCAGCATCGGTTCAAGGTGGCCCTGGGCGTGCAGGATCAGCTCGGCCACCTCGCGCACGGCGCCGCGCCCCCCGGGGCGTGCAGTGACCCAGTCGGCCTGGGCGTGCAGCTGGGGGTGGCCGTCGGCCACGGCGACCCCGAAACCGGCCCGGCGGATCGCCGGCAGGTCGATCAGGTCGTCACCGGTGTAGGCGCACGCCTCCGGGGCGAGCCCGAGGCGCTCGGCCACCTCGGTCAGGGCGTCGCCCTTGTCCGAGCGGCCACGCAGGACGTGGCGGACCCCGAGCTCCTCGGCCCGGCGCATGACCGAGTGCCCCCCGCGGGCGGTGATCCAGCCCACCTCGATACCGGCGTCCTGGAGCATGCGCAGCCCCTTCCCGTCGTGGATGTGGAACGCCTGCAGCGGCTCACCGCTGCCGCCGACGAAGACGGTCCCGTCGGTAAGGACGCCATCGACGTCGAACAGGGCGAGGCGCACCGGCTCGGCCCGGCGCAGGACGTCCGGCGTGGGTGCGTCGCAGTAGGGGCGGGGCGGGGTGGTGCTCATACGACTCCGGCGCGCAGCAGGTCGTGCATGTTCAGGGCGCCCACCAGCCGGTCCTCGGCGTCGGTGACCAGCAGGGCATTGATGCGGTGGCGCTCCATGCGCTCGGCGGCCTCGGCGGCGAGCAGATCCGGTGACGCGGTCTGCGGGCTCAGGCTCATCACCGCCTCGATGGGGGTCTGGTGGATGTCGGCCCCGCGGTCCAGGGTCCGGCGCAGGTCGCCGTCGGTGAAGATGCCCAGCACCCGCTGCTCCTCGTCGACGATGGCGGTCATGCCCAACCCCTTGCGGCTGATCTCCAGCAGGGCGTCACGGAGAGCAGTTCCGGGGGCGACGCGGGGGATGCGCTCGCCGGTCTGCATGATGTCCTCGATATGGAGCAGCAGCCGGCGTCCGAGTTTGCCGCCGGGGTGCGAACGGGCAAAGTCCTCGGCGGTGAAGCCGCGCGCATCGAGCAGTGCGACGGCGAGGGCGTCGCCCATGGCCAGGGTGGCCGTCGTGCTTGCCGTGGGCGCCAGCCCGAGAGGGCAGGCCTCCTGTTCGACGCCGACGTTCAGGTGGACCGAGGCAGCCCGGGCCAGGGTCGACTCCGGACGTCCGGTGAGGGCGATCAGCGGCACCCCGAGGCGCTTGATCAGCGGCAGGATGGCGGTGAGCTCGTCGGTCTCGCCGGAGTTCGACAGCGCGATGACCACATCGTCGGGGGTGACCATGCCCAGGTCGCCGTGGCTGGCCTCGCCGGGGTGGACAAAGAACGCCGGTGTCCCGGTGCTCGCCAGGGTGGCGGCCATCTTCGAGCCGATGTGCCCGGACTTGCCCATCCCGGTGACGATCACCCGTCCACGGCAGGCGAGCATGTGCCGGCACGCTTCGCTGAAAGGCTGGTCGATGTGCTCGCCGAGGGCGGCGACGGCATCGGCCTCGAGCTGCAGGACGGCGCGACCGAGGGCCCGGAGTCGCTCGTCGCCTTCTTCCGGGGCGCCTTGGTGCCGTTCGATCAGGGTGCGCATGGGCGTCATCCGTCCATTCTACGACATCTGTTCGCCGGATCGGACAACCCCCGGGGCAGAATTGACCACCCCGGCGCGGGGATGGATACTGCCGGTCCCTTTTCCAGAACCGAGTAGGCTGATGGGCGTCGCAGACACCGGCGACGAGATCTTGGCGCGGGTGCGTGGCCTGCGGGTCGAGCGCGGCGGCCGGGCGATCTTCGATGGCGTGGACCTCGACATCCGGCGGGGTCGGGTGACCGCCATCATGGGCCCGAGTGGCACGGGCAAAACCACCCTCCTGCGCGTGCTGGGCGGTCAGCTCCGGCCCGGGGCCGGCTCGGTGGAGGTCATGGGCGAGGAGGTGCCCCGCCTCGGTCGCCAGGCGCTCTATCGCCTGCGTCGGCGCATGGGGGTGCTGTTCCAGAGCGGGGCGCTGTTCACCCACCTGTCAGTCTTCGAGAATGTGGCTTTCCCGCTGCGTGAGCACACCCGGCTCCCCGAATCCCTGCTCGAGACCCTGGTTCTGCTCAAGCTCGAGGCGGTGGGGCTGCGTGGCGCCCGGGAGCTGATGCCGGCGGAGCTCTCCGGCGGCATGGCCCGGCGGGTGGCCCTGGCCCGGGCCATCGCCATGGATCCGGCGATGGTGATGTACGACGAGCCCTTCGCCGGCCAGGACCCGATCACCATGGGGGTGCTGGTGGACCTGATTCGGCGGCTCAACGATGTCCTCGGCCTGACCTCGGTGGTGGTTTCCCACGACGTCCAGGAGACCCTGGCCATCGCGGATTACGTCTACGTACTGGCCGACGGGGCGGTCATCGCCGAGGGCACCCCGGCGGCCCTGCAGGAGGCGCAGTCGGAGTCGCTGCGCCAGTTCATTGATGCCCGGCCGGACGGGCCGGTGCCGTTCCACTATCCGGCGCCCGGGCTGGCCGACGAGCTGATCGGCGGGGGGCGGCGATGACCGGTCTGTTCCAGGCGTTGGGGCAGCGGACCCTGAACGGGCTGCGTGGCCTGGGTGAGGCGGTGCTGCTGATGGGGCGGATCCTGCGGGCCGCTCCCGAGGTGGTGGTGCGTCCGCGGTTGCTCGTCGAACAGATCTACGCCGTGGGCGTGTTGTCGCTGGTGATCATCCTGGTCTCGGCGCTGTTCGTCGGCATGGTGCTCGGCCTGCAGGGGTACTACACCCTGTCGGACTTTGGGGCCACTGAGGCGGTGGGCACGATGGTCGCCCTGTCGCTGGTCCGCGAGCTTGGCCCGGTGGTCACTGCGCTTCTCTTCGCCGGGCGGGCCGGCTCGTCGCTGACCGCCGAAGTGGGGCTGATGAAGGCCACCGAGCAGCTCTCGAGCATGGAGATGATGGCGGTGGACCCGGAGCGACGCATCCTGGCGCCGCGCTTTTTCGCCGCCCTGCTGGCGGTGCCGCTGCTTGCCGCCGTGTTCAGTGCCGTGGGCGTTTTCGGCGGCTATCTGGTGGCGGTGGGCATGGTTGGAGTGGATGGCGGGGCATTCTGGTCCAACATGCAGAACGCCGTCACCATTCAGGATGATATCTTGAACGGCGTGATCAAGAGCGTCGTCTTCGGCTTTCTGGTCGGTTGGATCGCTCTGCACAAGGGGTACATGGCGGTGCCGACCTCCAGTGGCGTCAGCCGGGCGACGACCCTCGGTGTGGTGCACGCCTCGCTGGCGGTGCTCGGGCTCGACTTCCTGCTCACCGCACTGATGTTCGACTGACGGAGCAAGGGTATGAGTCAGCGGCTCGTGGAGATCTGGGTCGGGGTGTTCGTGGCCATCGGCCTGGCGGCGATGATGGTCCTGGCCCTGCAGGTCAGCGGCCTGACCGAGCTGCGCCAGCCGCCCGGCTACCACGTTACGGCCAAGTTCGACAATGTCGGCGGCCTGCGCGAGAAGGCGCCGGTGAGCATGGCCGGGGTTCGGGTGGGGCGGGTCGAGGCGATTCGGCTCGATCCGGACAGCCACCAGGCCGAGGTCAAGATGCGCATCAACGAACGCTTCGGTGCCATCCCGGCGGACAGTGCGGCGGCCATCTACACCTCCGGTCTGCTCGGCGAGCAGTACGTGGGGCTGGAGCCGGGGTGGGAGACCGAGCCCCTGGCCGATGGTGACCGGATCACCGAGACCCAGTCGGCCGTGGTTCTCGAGCGGATCATCGGCCAGTTCGTTACCGGCATGCAGGACTGAGTTCGCCAAGCGCGATGGAGGCAGGAGCGATGTTCAAGGCGAATCGGTGGACCCGGGATCTGGCACTGGCCTTGGGGCTGGTGCTGGTGCTGGCGCTCGCTGCCGGGCAGGCGGTGGCCAAGCCGGACCCGCGGCAGGTGGTGCAGGAGGTGACCGACGAGGTGATGCGGGTGCTCGATGAGCACGGCGAGGAAATCGTTGGCGATCCGGTGGCCCTCTACGAGAAGCTGGCCCCGGTGGTCGAACCACACATCGATTACGACCGGATCGGTGCGCGCATTCTCGGGCCGCACTGGCGGGACGCCGACGCGCAGACCCGCGAGCGCTTCGTCACCGAGTTCCAGCGCAGCCTGCTGAGGACTTACGCCTCCAGCATGGAGGATTACACGGGCGTCGACGTGCGCATCCTGGGCAGCCGGCAGCGCGACGGCGGTGTCCAGGTGGGCATGGAGGTCGGTTCCGGCGACAGCCGTGCGCGCATCCTCTATCGACTGGAGGAGCGGGAGGAGGCCTGGAAGCTGGTGGATGTCACCGCCGAGGGCGTCAGCCTCATCCACAACTACCGCGAGGACTTCCGGTCGCGCCTGCGGGACAAGGATCTTGAGACCGTGATCGAGGAGATGGCACAGCGCAACCGGGACATCGGTTTCGAATGACCCGCGCGGCCCTCGTCAACGGTGCCGACGGGCGCTGGCGGGTTACAGGGCGCCTGGAGCTCGATACCGTGGGGGAGCTGTGGGCGCAGGGCATGGAGCGGTTCGCCGTTGAGGGCGGGGCCTGCGAGATCGATCTGGCCGAGGTGGAGCGGACCGACAGCGCCGGTGTTGCGCTCCTGATCGACTGGACCCGGCAAGCCCGGGGGCGGGGCGGGCGGCTGCGCCTTTGCCATGTTCCCGAGCAGATGCTGGCCATTGTCCGGGCCAGTGGGGCCGGGTCGGTGCTGGAAATCGCCGACGTCCCGGCCTGAATCCGCTATAATCGTCCGCCTTCGCGGGGAGCCCGCGGTCCGTTTCCGGAGGGGATCGCCCCATGATGCAGCCAGAAGAGATCGAACGCCTGATCCAGGAACAGCTCAGCGATGTTCGGGTGGAGGTCAGTGGTGACGGTCGCCACTTCCGTGCCTTCATCGTCAGCCCCGACTTCCAGGGGCTGTCGCGCATCCAGCGCCACCGCCTGGTCAATCGCGCCCTGCGCGCCCACATCGATGACGATACCCTGCACGCCATCTCCATGCGGACCCTGACGCCCCCGGAGCACGAGCAACAGCAGAAGGCGGGGTAGGCCGATGGAGCGACTGCTCATCCGCGGCGGCAACCCCCTGCGCGGCGACATCCGTATCTCCGGAGCGAAGAATGCGGCCCTGCCGGTCATGGCGGCGACCCTGCTGGCCGACGGGCCGACCACCGTCGGTAACATCCCGCACCTGCACGACGTCACCACCACCATGGAGCTGCTCGGGCGCATGGGCGTGGAGCTGACCGTGCACGAGGGGATGGAGGTCGAGGTCAACACCGCGACCATCGACAGCTTTCGGGCCCCCTACGAGCTGGTCAAGACGATGCGTGCCTCGATCCTGGTGCTCGGGCCGTTGCTGGCGCGTTTCGGCCGGG
Organism: Halorhodospira sp. 9622; assembly: GCF_022228025.1. Classification (NCBI taxonomy): domain Bacteria; kingdom Pseudomonadati; phylum Pseudomonadota; class Gammaproteobacteria; order Chromatiales; family Ectothiorhodospiraceae; genus Halorhodospira; species Halorhodospira sp. 9622. Next base: position 78,072 of record NZ_JAJNRE010000012.1, read on the forward strand.
CCGAGGTGTCGCTGCCCGGCGGCTGCGCCATCGGCTCGCGTCCGGTCAACATCCACGTGGATGGGCTGCGCGCCATGGGCGCCGAGATCGAGGTGCGCGATGGCTACATCAAGGGGCACGCCGACCGAATCCGGGGGGCGCACATCCGCATGGATGTCTCGACGGTCACCGGCACGGAGAATCTGATGATGGCGGCCGCCCTGGCCCGTGGTACCACGGTGCTGGAGAACGCCGCCCGCGAGCCCGAGGTGATCAATCTGGCGGACTGCATCAACGCCATGGGCGGGCACGTCCAGGGGGCGGGCACGTCGACCCTGACCATCGAAGGGGTTGAGACCCTGCGCGGGGTGCACCACCGGGTGCTGCCGGATCGCATCGAGACCGGCACTTACCTGGTGGCCGCGGCCATGACCGGTGGTGAGGTGCGGCTCAAGGATACCGCACCGGAGCTCGTGGAGTCGGTCCTGGGCAAGCTCCGCGAGAGCGGAGCGGAGGTGGCCACCGGGCGCGACTGGGTGACGCTGCGCATGGATGGTCGCCCCCGCGCCGTGAACCTGGAGACCGCTCCGTACCCCGGGTTCCCCACCGACATGCAGGCGCAGTTCTGCGCGCTGAACGCGATCTCCACCGGGGTCGGGACGGTGACCGAGACCGTCTTCGAGAATCGCTTCATGCACTGCCTGGAGATGCAACGCATGGGTGCCGACATCCAGATCGAAGGCCCCCGGGCGCGCATCCGCGGCGTCGAGCAGCTGACCGCAGCACCGGTGATCGCCACCGACCTGCGCGCCTCGGCAAGCCTGGTGCTGGCCGGGCTGGTGGCCGAGGGAGAGACGCGGGTGGACCGGATCTACCACATCGACCGGGGCTACGAGTGTATCGAGGAGAAGCTGGCGCAGCTCGGCGCCGATATCCAGCGTGTCCCCGACTGACGACGGAGACCGACCGAATACCATGAGCCGAATCCTGACCCTGGCCCTGTCCAAGGGACGCATCCTGGAAGAGACCCTGCCGCTGCTCGCCCGCTGCGGGATCGAGCCCGCCGAGGATCCGGACGCCAGCCGCAAGCTGATCATCGGGACCAACCGCGAGGATGTGCGGCTGCTCGTGGTGCGCGCCTCGGACGTGCCGACCTACGTCGAGCACGGCGGCGCCGACCTCGGCGTGGCCGGGCGGGACGTGCTCCTCGAGCACGGTGGTGACGGCCTCTACGACCCGGTGGATCTGGGCATCGCCCGGTGCCGGCTGATGGTGGCCGGGCCGCCGGACGGTCCGCCCCCCGGGCGTCGTCCGCGCGTGGCCACCAAGTTCGTCCATCTGGCGCGCCAGCACTTCGCTGCGCAGGGCCGCCAGGCCGAGATCATCAAACTCTACGGCTCCATGGAGCTGGCGCCGTTGGTTGGCATGGCCGATCTCATCGTGGACCTGGTCGACACCGGGAACACCCTGCGCGCCAATGGGCTGGCGCCGCTAGAGGAGATCATGCCGATCAGCTCGCGGTTGGTCGTCAACAAGGCGTCGCTGAAGACCAGCCCGCGCAGGCTGGGGACGCTGATCGACGATCTGGCTGCGGCGGCGCGCGCCAAGGACACCAGTTAGCTTTATCGCGAGGGGGAACCATGGTCGACATCAAGCGGCTGAGCACCACGCAACCCGACTTCTGGGACAGCCTCGATGCCCTGACGAGCTGGGGCAGTCATCCGGGCGCTTCCATCGAGCAGCGGGTCGCCGAGGTGGTCGAGGGCGTGCGCACCGGCGGTGACGCAGCCGTGCTGGACTATACCCGGCGGTTCGATGGTCGGGAGGTGGACTCGATGGCGGCCCTGGAGATTCCAGCCGAGGAGGTGGCGGCGGCCCACGAGCAGGTGGCCCCCGAGATGCGCGAGGCGCTGGAACAGGCCGCCGCGCGGATTCGCGACTACGCCGGGCGCCAGCGCCTGGAGTCCTGGGTCTACGAGGATGCCGACGGCAATCGCCTCGGCCAGCAGGTGACGGCCCTCGACCGGGTCGGCGTCTACGTCCCCGGTGGCAAGGCCGCCTACCCCTCGTCGGTGCTGATGAATGCCGTCCCCGCCCGGGTGGCCGGGGTGCAGGAGATCGTCATGACTGTTCCGGCCCCGGGGGGTGAGCTGTCGCCGCTTGTGCTGGCCGCTGCCCACGTCGCCGGGGTCGACCGCATCTTCACCCTGGGCGGGGCGCAGGCGGTGGCGGCGCTGGCTTACGGCACCGAGACCGTGCCCGCCGTGGACAAGGTCGTCGGTCCCGGCAATGCTTACGTGGCCGAGGCCAAGCGACGGGTCTACGGGGTGGTGGGCATCGACATGATCGCCGGCCCCTCCGAGGTGCTGATCATCAGCGACGGTCAGGCCGACCCCGAGTGGATCGCCATGGACCTGTTCTCCCAGGCCGAGCACGATGAGGAGGCCCAGGCCCTGCTGGTCTGCCCCGATTTCGTCTTCCTCGACCAGGTGCAGGCGGCCATGGAGCGCCTGCTGCCAGACATGGAACGCTCCGAGATCATCCGCACCTCGCTGGCCGAGCGCGGGGCGCTGATCTGCGTCCGCGATCTTGAGGAGGCGCAGCGGGTGGCCAACTATGTGGCCCCCGAGCACCTAGAGCTGTCCGTTACCGAGCCCGACCGGTTGGCCGAGGGGATCCGCCACGCCGGGGCGATCTTCCTGGGGCACTACAGCGCCGAGTCGTTGGGTGATTACTGCGCCGGCCCCAACCATACGCTGCCGACCTCGCGGACAGCGCGCTTCGCTTCGCCCCTGGGGGTTTATGACTTCCAGAAGCGTTCCACCACCCTGGCTTGCTCCCCCGCCGGCGCCGCGGCGCTGGCCGGAACCGCCGCAGTGATGGCCCGCGGCGAGGGGCTGACCGCTCATGCCCGGTCGGCGGAGTATCGTGGTCAGGCGGAGGAGAGCAACGGTGACTGAGGTCGAGGCGCGGGTCGCCCGCTGGGTGCGGCCGCAGGTGCAGGCGCTGGAGGCCTATCAGGTCGCCGAGCCGGGCAGGGCGATCAAGCTCGACGCCATGGAGAGCCCCTGGGCCTGGCCCGGGGCCCTGGAGGAGGCCTGGCTCGAGCGGATGCGCTCGGTGGCGGTAAACCGCTACCCGGATCCGGCAGCGCGGCAGCTGAAGGCGCTATTGCGCGAGAGCCTGGGCGTGCCGAAGGGTGCCGATTTGCTGCTCGGCAATGGCTCCGACGAACTCATCCAGCTCATCGATCTGGCAGTGGCCGGCAGCGGGCGCACCGTCATGGCGCCGGGGCCGAGCTTTGCCATGTACCGGATCATCGCCAACCTCACCGGGGCCGAGTACGTGGAAGTGCCCCTGGGGCCGGAGTTCGGGCTCGACCTCCCGGCCACCCTGGAGACCGCTTCGGTGCATTGTCCCGCGGTCACCTACCTGGCCCACCCCAACAATCCCACCGGCAACGGCCTGGACCTCGATGCCGTGGCCGAGCTGGTGGCGCAGAGCGACGGGCTGGTGGTGGTCGACGAGGCCTACGCACCCTACGCCGACAGCAGCTTCCTCCCGCGGGTGCTCGAGTTCCCCAACTGTATGGTGCTACGCACCCTCTCCAAGGTCGGCCTGGCCGGGTTGCGGGTCGGGGTACTGATCGGTCATCCGGCCTGGATCGAGCAGCTGGAGAAAGGCCGTCTGCCCTACAATCTGGGCAGCCTGGCGCAGGCCAGTGCCGCCTTCGCCGTCGAGCACCAGGAGGCACTGGACCGCGCCGTGGCCCATGTCCTCGCCGAGCGGGCTCGTCTGGTCGAGGAGCTGCCGGCGGTGCCCGGGGTGGAGTACGTGGCCCCGACCGAGACCAACTTCCTCACCTTCCGCGTTCCTCAGGGCAGTGCCGACGCCGTTCACCGCGGGCTGCTGGATCGAGGGGTGCTGATCAAGCGCCTGCATGGCAGCCATCCGCGCCTGGAAGACTGCCTGCGCGTGACCGTTGGCCGGCCGGAGGAGAACAACCGCTTCCTCGAGGCGCTGGCCGAGACGCTTGCCGTCGCGGTGTAAGGGGCGCCCGCCGCGCCCGTCTTCGGGGGCGGCGGGCGGGGCCCCTCAGCGCCGGCCGGGTCGGCTGGGCTGCTGCATGTCGGGGCGTTCGCCCAGTGTGACGGAGGTCGAGAACGGCTCTTGGTCGCGGTAGCCGGCGACCTCCATCTCGGTACCGGGTGCCGCCTCGCTGGCGGCCTGCAGCAGGTCCTGGACGTCGCGGATGCGCTGTTCGCCGAGTTGGATGATGATATCGCCGGCCTGCAGGCCGGCCTGATCCGCCGGGCCCCGGGGCAGGACGTGGGTGATCGCCACGCCCTCGGTATCCGGCGGGTGCCCGAAGGATTCGGCGAGCGCCGGCGTCAGTCGCTGCGCCTGCACCCCGAGCCAGCCGCGTACCACGCGGCCGTACTGGATCAGGTCGGCCATCACCGCCTGGGCGATCCCCGCTGGAATGGCAAAACCGATGCCCTGGGAGCCGCCGCTGCCGCTGAAGATCGCGGTGTTGATCCCCACCAGCCGGCCTTCGGCGTCGACCAGCGCGCCGCCGGAGTTGCCCGGGTTGATCGCGGCATCGGTCTGCAGGAAGTTCTCGAAGGTCGACAGCCCCAGTTGGTCGCGTCCGGTGGCGCTGATGATCCCGTGGGTCACGGTCTGCCCGACGCCGAAGGGGTTGCCGATGGCCAGCACGACATCGCCGACGCGCACCCGCTCGTCCCGGGCGAAGGTGATCACCGGCAGCCGCTCGGCCTCGATGCGCAGTACCGCCAGGTCGGTCTCCGGGTCCCGGCCGACCACCGTGGCCGCCTTCTGGCGCCCGTCGGCGAGCAGTACCTGGATCTGATCGGCCTCGTCGATGACGTGGTGATTGGTGACGACGTAACCGTCCTCGGCGACGATGACCCCGGAGCCGAGGCTGGTCTCGGTGCGCTGGCGCTCGCGGGTGGGCGGCTCGCCGAAGAAGCGCCGGAACAGCGGATCATCGAACCCGGGCGGTACCAGCTGCTCGGTGACCTGCTTGACGGTGAAGATGTTCACCACCGCGGGCGCGGCCCGCTCGACGGCGTCGGCATAGGAAACCGGGCCCTGCCCGGTGGGGGTGGCCTCGGGTGCGTCATTTGGTCGCGCCGGCGGCGGGGTCTCGCGGTCGTCGTCCGCGGTGATCTCGACGCGCGGCGTCAGCGGCCCGAGTAGGTCGGGGTTGACCCACACGATGACCAGTGCCAAGACCAGGCCCAGCCCGGTGTAGCCGACAAGAAAGCGGATCCACTCGGGCCCCTGCAGGCCCAATGGCCGCCACCCGGATCGTCCTGCTAGCCTCATGAAGAACGCCTGCATTGAGAATCGGGAACATGGTGCATCGAAACCGCCTTGAAGCATACCTGAACGAGCTGCTCACCCCGGCTGAGTACACCGACTACGCGCCCAATGGCCTGCAGGTGGAAGGGTGCGAGGAGATCGCCACGGTGGTCACCGGGGTGACCGCCAGTGCCGCCCTGGTGGAAGCGGCGTGCGATCTCGACGCCGACGCCTTGATCGTCCACCACGGCTACTTCTGGAAGGGCGAGGATCCGCGGGTGGTGGGCATGAAGGCCCGCCGTCTGCGGCGGCTTATCGGGGCGGGGGTCAACCTCTTCGCTTACCATCTGCCCCTGGACGTGCACCCCGAGCTGGGCAACAACGCCGGGTTGGCGCGCCTGCTGGGGCTGCAGACCGACGGCCGGCACGCTGCCAAGGGGGTGCCCGGGTTGCTCTGGTCCGGGGCGCTGCCCGGGGCGGAAACCCCGGTGGCCTTCGCCGCGCGGCTCGAGCAGGCGCTGGGTCGGGCGCCGCTTCACGTCGACGGGGGGCCGGCGGCCATCCGCCGGGTCGCCTGGTGCAGTGGCGGGGCCGACGGCTTGATCGACCAGGCGGCGGATCTTGGCGTGGACGCCTTTATCTCCGGCGAGCTCTCGGAGCCCACCACCCACGTCGCCCGGGAGCGGGGGCTCCATTATCTGGCCGCCGGGCACCATGCCACCGAGCGCAGCGGCGTGCAGGCGCTGGGGTCGCATCTGGCCGAAGCCCTCGGCCTGGACCACCACTACGTGGAGATCGATAACCCGGCCTAGACATGACGTATCACGGTCAATGTAATAGCCTATCGGCAAACCCGGGGGTGTCCGGGCGGCCAGTCGCTGCCTTGACGCCCGGCGATGCGATGTACGAAGCTTACGCGCTGCTTGTATACCCCGTATCCCCGGACACGGCAGGGAGCCGCGACGGGCGGGCGTGTCGGGTGCGGGGGACCAGGACCGGGGAGCTGTCGGTGCCGCAGGACCGGCTCCCGGAGGACACTAAGCTCGTCATCGGCGAGGATACCGAAGACGAAGAGGAGGGCGCGGCGTGATGAACCGTCTCAATCTCAGCGGTCTGCAGCAGTGGATGGATGACCGCTATCCCATGACGAGTACTTGGCGGTACCACATGACCGAGTACTACGTCCCCAAGAACGTCAACTGGTGGTACCTGTTCGGATCGCTCTCGATCCTGGTCCTTGTGATCCAGATCGTGTCCGGCATCTGGCTGATGTTCTACTACCAGCCCTCCGTCGAGCGCGCATTCTCCTCAGTGGAGTTCATCATGCGCGACGTGGACTGGGGCTGGTTGATGCGCTATATGCACACGACGGGCGCATCGGCGTTCTTCCTGGTCGTGTACCTGCACATGTTCCGGGGGCTGCTCTACGGCTCCTATAAGAAGCCGCGCGAACTCCTCTGGATCACCGGCGTGCTCATCTACCTCGTCTTGATGACCGAGGCGTTCATGGGCTACGTGCTGCCCTGGGGGCAGATGTCGTACTGGGCGGCGCAGGTGATCATCGCCCTGGCGGGTGTCATCCCGGTGGTCGGTGACGAGCTGGTGATCTGGCTGCAGGGCGGCTTCGTCGTCAACGAGGCGACGCTGGGCCGGCTCTTCGCCCTCCATGTGGTGGCACTGCCGCTGGTCCTGATCGCGCTGGTCTTCGTCCACATCGTCGCCCTGCACCATGTCGGCTCCAGCAGCCCCGACGGCGTCGAGATCAAGCAGAACAAGGACGAGAACGGCAAGCCGATCGACGGTGTCGGGTTCCACCCGTATGTCACGGTCAAGGACATGTTCGGCTGGGGCATCTTCCTGATCCTGTTCTGCGCGGTGATGTTCTTCGCGCCGACCTTCGGTGGCTATTTCATCGAGGCGCCGAACTTCCAGGAGGCCAACCCGCTGCAGACGCCCGAGGTGATCCATCCGATCTGGTACTTCACGGCGTGGTACGCCATGCTGCAGTCGATCCCGAGCGAGGCCCTGGGCGTGATCGTCATGCTGGCGGCGCCTGGCATCCTGCTCTTCCTGCCCTGGATCGACCGCAGCCCGGTGAAGTCCATCCGCTATCGCGGTCTCGGCTTCAAGATCGCGCTGACCGCCTTCACGGTGTCCTTCCTGGTGCTGACCTGGGCCGGGATGGAGGAGCCCACGGGCCTGCCGATCCTGCTGAGCCAGATCTCGACCGTGATCTACTTCGGGTTCTTCGTCTTCCTCTGGGTCTACACCTACTACGGGTTCGAGAAGACGAAGCCTGTTCCGGAAAGGGTGACCGTCTGACATGAGCATGAAAAAGAAGACCGGAATCGCACTGGGCGCATTCCTCACCCTGGCCTTCACCGGCGCGGTGAAGGCCGAGGTGGGGATGATGGAGCCGAACATCAGCCATCACGACCGGGAGTCCATCCGCAAGGGCGCCGAACTCTTCGCCGACTACTGCGTCGGCTGCCACTCGGTGGAGTACCTGCGCTACCAGCGGCTGGCCGATGACGTCGGCCAGGACGAGGACTGGGTCGAAGAGAAGATCATGCGCGGCAACTTCGAGTTGCACGAGCCGATCATCTCGCCCATGGATCCCGAGGACGGCGAGAACTGGTTCGGGCTGACGCCGCCGGATCTCTCCCTGACCTCCCGGGTGGAGGGCGATGACTGGATCTACACCTACCTCAACACCTTCTACGTCGATGAAGACGCCGAGGTGGGTTACAACAACTACGTCCAGGAAGGCACCTCCATGCCGCACATCCTGTTCGCCCTGCAGGGTGATCAGAAAGCGGTCAGGGACGACGATGGCAACATCGTCGACTTCGAGATCATCGAGGGTGCCGAGGGCAAGCTGAGCGAAGAGGAGTACCGCGAGGTCACCGCGCAGCTGACGGCGTTCCTGTCCTACGCCGGTGAGCCCATCCGGGCGGACCGCGAGCGGATGGGGGTCTGGGTGATCCTCTTCCTGATCGTCATGACCGGTGTCTTCTATCTCCTGTACAAGGAGTTCTGGCGAGATATCAAGAAGTGACCGCCGGGGGGGGGGGG
>NZ_JAJNRE010000120.1:0-314 GCF_022228025.1 Halorhodospira sp. 9622
CTTGGTCGTTGCCGACCAGATCATCCTGGTTGTGCGTGAGGTCACGGGACTGGAGCATGTCCACGTACTTCGCCAGGAACGTGCCGTCACCCTCACCGGCGATATCCTCGTACACCTGCTCAAGGTCCAGACCACCGTCCTGAACCATCATCTCATCGAGGGTCCGGGCAACCTGCACCTGGTGACCGCGGACCTCCTCGTTGACGTTCAGGCCCATGCCCTGCGGGTTGTCTTGGACCTCCTGCATCATGGTCCCAAGCAGGTTGTCCTGGGTCAGGTCCGCGTCCTGCTCAAGGCGGTTGACCCAGTGCTGC
>NZ_JAJNRE010000121.1:0-302 GCF_022228025.1 Halorhodospira sp. 9622
TCTCGCTGTTGCCGACCAGCTCATCCTGGTAGTGCGAGAGCTCACGGGACTGGAGCATGTCCACATACTGCGCCAGGAAGCCGTCCTCGCCGGCGACCTCGTTGTCGTAGACCGCCTGCAGATCCAGCTCCTCGTGAGCCATCTCGTCGAGCGTGCGGGCGACCAGGACCTGATGGTCACGGACGTCCTCGTTGACGTTCAGACCCATGCCCGAGGACTCCAGGACCTCGTCCATCATGGTCTGGAACAGGTTGCCCTGCGTCAGATCCCCGTCCTGCTCAAGACGGTTGACCCAGTGCTGA